>CAIXXC010000475.1 GCA_903923205.1 uncultured Rhodospirillales bacterium
CAGCCTGCCCGGCTGGGTGGTCGTATCCGGCGGCGTCGATCTGAACGTGCCCCACACCGTCGGCCTCACCACCCTGTGGACCGCGGCCGCACTCACCCTGATCACCGGCTGGGACTATCTGCGCGTCGGCCTGAAACACATGGATTGACCGGCTTTGGCAATCGGACCGCTTTGCGCCCCAGTTCCGGTTATTCCAGTAGTTGTTTGCCCGTCCTAAAACCTGCCGTTCGCCAATTGCCGGTTTGGGCAGCCTGAAGGACCGGGTCTGGGACAAACCCGCCGTTGGCGAGCACGCTCGGGAGCGTCGGGTTTCCGATGAAGCGGCCGTTCGCATCTCGCCATTGATCATCCTGCGAACGAGCAAGTCTCGGGCGGCAACGATCTGTCGGGTTCCTGACAGCCAATGTGGGTTAGCTGCCATACCTTGGAGCGCGCCGAGTTCGCAGGTTTAAGATCGACACTATAGCAGGCTTCGCGTCAGTTCCAAAAATCCATCGAGGTGCTTGGCAAAAGCCTCGAGCTAATAGCGCGGCCGTTCCGCACGCCAATAAATAAATTGCGTCATAATTGGTATTTCTGCGTAGTGTAAGCTTTGACCTTAGCAAACGAGATGCTGATATCGGCAAAGGCAATCTCAAATTATTAACCGAGGAACAGCGTGGTCACGAGCCGTTCAATCCAATCCATCTTGGCGTTGCTGAGCCGCAGCTCGATCGCACTTTCGCTGATCGTCGGAGCCGGATTGTGCGCGGCGATCGCGCTGATCTCAAGCGAGGCAGACTATGCGTATTCGAACACGGTTCCGAGCGTAGCGGCGCTGGGCAAAGCCGCTACCGATGTCGGCGCGCTGACGGGCCAGTTGGGTTCGCATGTGCTGGCCGATACGCCGGAAAAGACGAAAGTCATTGACGACAAGCTTGCGATCGATCTCACGATGATCGATCGCGAACTGGCGGACTACAAATCACTCGTAAGCGACGCAAAGGAACAGGAGCTTTACGACACAACCTTGCATGATTGGAAGGCGGTGCTTGCGACACTGCCGGCGCTGCGGAAGGAATCGTTGGCTGTGCACACGGTCGTGGCGACCGATTTGTTCAACAAGAGCTTTGAACCCGCAACCGAAAAGGTGCGTCACGATCTTGCCGGTATGGTCGAATACAATCAGGGCCTCGCGAGCGCGGCGCAAGCCGAAACCAGCCGTTACAGCACGTTGGCGATTGTCGGTGGTGTCGTGGGCAGCGCCATTCTGGTGGCTTGTTCGCTGGCTGTCGGCGTTGTGTCAAAGCGCCGCGTGGTGCGGCCGCTGTCCGATCTGCTCGGTTCGGTCAACGCGGTCAGCAACGGCCGGCTCGATACGATCGTTTCCGGCACTGGCCTCAGCGACGAAATCGGCGATCTTGCCAAGGCCTTCGATGGGTCTCGCGTTGCCAGCCTTGAACGGGTACGCGAACAGCAAGCTCAGACCGAGGTCGTTGAGGCGCTTACCGAAGGCCTGGAGAAGCTGGCGGCCGGAAATCTCACCATCCGCATCGACGGTGCGTTCGACAGCAAGTACGAAACGCTTCGCCATTCGTTCAATCAGGCCGTCAGCGGACTGGGTGAAAGTCTGGCGTTGGTTGCGTCCGCTGCCTCACAGGTCGACCAGGGTGCCGGCGAAATCTTCTCGGCGGCACATGATCTGGCCACCCGCAACGAATCTCAGGCTGCATCGCTAGAAGAAACCAATGCTGCGATGCAGACGGTGGCGCGGTCGGTCGATCTGTCTGCCAGCGACGCGAAGGACATGCAGCAATCGATCGCTGTCGTGGTCCAGAGCGCGCGGGATGGCGAAGCGGTTGTTGGCCAGGCCATGGCTGCGATGGGCGAAATCGAAGAGAGTTCGCAAAAGATCACGCAGATCGTCAATATGATCGACGGTATTGCCTTCCAGACCAACCTGCTGGCGCTGAATGCTGGCGTTGAAGCGGCGCGGGCGGGAGAATCTGGCAAGGGCTTTGCCGTCGTGGCGAATGAAGTCCGGGCGCTGGCCCAGCGATCGGCCGATGCGGCACGCGAGATCTCGGCGTTGATTGCCAGAAGCACCGAACAAGTCGACAATGGTGTAAAGCTCGTTCTTCAAAGTGGTGATCGGCTTCACGAAATTTCCGATGCGCTGGGCAAGTCCATCGGAATCGTGAGTAAGATTGCTGATGCCAGCGCTACCCAGGCCACGAGCGTCAAGGAAGTGTCGACCGCGGTCAGCGAGATGGACCGGATGACCCAGCAAAACGCTGCGATGGCCGAGGAAAGTAACGCAGCCGCCGGCAGTCTATCGTCATCGGCAAGGGAACTCGCCGCACTAGTGGGAAGGTTCGAGTTGCCGCAAACAGCCGGATCGGGATTTACTACGTTACTTCGTAAGGCAGCATAATAGCGGCACTACAGTGAACGAGAGCGGCAGCGCCCAGGAATGGCGCCGCAATTCGGGTATGACCATGATTGGGCGCATAGCTACTCGGCGGCTTTGCATGAGGCGGACGGCAGGTTGCAGCACGAGCGGCCGTTCACGCCCCCGCCGCTGAATTTCGTGAGTTGGTCGCTCCCGGACGCGGACTTTGGCTCACGCCAAGATTGGCTGTTCCATTTTTCAGGTTCGAAAAGAGCCTTTTTGGAGCGTCCTCATGTACCTAAAATGATATCATTGCTGTGACCGCTCAAGGCGCCGCGCTGCCTCTAGCATCGATTGATACGTCTTCCGGGATTTCCTGCCGCAACCTTGGCCCCTTCGCCAATCTGCGGCCTAGGGCCGTAACGAAGGCATCGTAGCGCTCCCCTGCCTTCGATCGCGCTGCCTGCGCTGCTGGCTCGGGCAGCGCGGGCGTGGTCGCCAGCCAAAAGCGAATGAACACCGCCAAGGTCTCGATCGCGATGCCGGTATCGCGCTCCATCCGCGCCATCCGCCGATCAATCTGGTCGAGACGTTTGCCGAGCGCGGCTTCTCGGCGATCGGCGGCGTCGGGCGATAGGAAAGAGGCTATAGCAGCTTCGGCCACCAGGGATTGGGAATGGCTGCGGCGGGCGGCGTAGTCGGTCAGCATCGTCATGACATCGGGATCGAGATAGACGGAAATCTGCGTCTTCTTCTTGCGGGTGGTCATGGGTCAGATCTCCATCCCATCGCCAAAGTCGAGCGAGGCCTGCCGTGCCACGCTCTGCAAGATCCCGGTCAATGCCCTGTTCCGCGCGGGCAGCTCATCGCCCTCGTCATTGTGATCGCCGTCGAACTCGTTGGCGATGGGCGGTCGGCTCTCGACATGCTGGGTCAAACTCAGCTCGGGCTGGTGGCGGCGCTCTGAATCGGTCGGATCGTCGTCCTCGCTCGCATTGGCTATCGATGCCTCGGCATTCGCAAGCTGCGCTGGCAACGGCAAACTCGTCCAGTCGTCTGGCTGAGCCTGCTTCGGTACGGCCAAGGCGGGTGGCGGCAACAGGCGCTCCTTGAACCGGGCATCTTCGAAATAGCGTGCCTTCTTGGCTCGGATCGGCGGGATGCCGGCAACCATGACGATCTCGTCCGCGGGTGGAAGCTGCATGATCTCGCCCGGCGTCAGCAGGGGCCGAGCCGTCTCCGATCGCGACACCATCAAATGGCCGAGCCATGGCGAAAGACGGTGCCCGGCGTAGTTGCGCATCGCCTTCATTTCGGTAGCGGTGCCGAGGGCATCGGAGACACGCTTGGCGGTGCGCTCGTCGTTGGTCGCGAAACTCACGCGAACATGGCAGTTGTCGAGGATCGAATTGTTAGGGCCATAGGCCTTTTCGATCTGGTTGAGGGACTGCGCGATGAGGAAGCTTTTCAGCCCATAGCCCGCCATGAACGCCAGCGCGCTTTCGAAAAAGTCGAGACGGCCAAGCGCTGGAAACTCGTCGAGCATCAACAGCAACCGATGCCTGCCGCCCTTGGCCTGCAAGTCTTCGGTGAGGCGGCGCCCGATCTGGTTGAGCAAGAGCCGAATGAGCGGCTTGGTCCGGTTGATGTCGGACGGCGGGATGACGAGGTAGAGCGTCGTGGGACGTTTGCCATCGACGATGTCGGTGATGCGCCAGTCACAGCGCCGGGTCACGGCTGCGACCACGGGATCGCGGTAAAGGCCAAGGAATGACATGGCCGTCGACAGCACGCCGGATCGCTCATTGTCCGATTTGTTGAGCAATTCTCGCGCTGCACTGGCGATGACCGGATGCGGGCCGTTCTTTCCCAAGTGCGTGGTCGTCATCATCGCCGCGAGCGTTGATTCGATGGGGCGCTTGGGATCGGAGAGAAACGCGGCGACGCCGGCGAGTGTCTTGTTGGCTTCGGCATAGAGGACATGGAGGATGGCCCCCACCAGCAGCGCATGGCTGGTCTTCTCCCAATGGTTGCGCTTCTCCAGGCTGAAGACGGCAATGAACGCTCGCGCCCGATGGTCGACGAGGCAGGCAACCCAGTACATTCGCAGAAGGCCCTCCGGATCAAGGCCGAGACGTTGGAATTGCTGGGCGCGCTGCCGCCGATCGTGCCGGCGCTCGATGCGATCATCGCGCGCTTCGGTGCGGACGGCGTTGCCGAGATCACCGGCCGGACGCGCCGCCTGGTGACCTTGCCCGATGGCAGCCAGCGCCTTGAATCGCGCACCGCCAACCAGTCGCTGGCCGATGCCAATGCCTTCATGGCTGGCGTCAAACGCATCCTCGTCTTCTCAGATGCCGGCGGCACGGGCCGCTCTTATCACGCCAGTCTGGACGCCAAGAACCAGCAGCGCCGGATGCATTTCCTGCTAGAGCCGGGTTGGCGCGCGGACCGTGCCATTCAGGGGCTTGGCCGGACCAACCGAACGCATCAGGCGTCGGCTCCGGTGTTTCGTCCCGTCACCACCGATTGCCGCGGCGAGCGGCGCTTCATTTCTACCATCGCCCGCCGGCTCGATGCGCTTGGCGCGCTGACGCGCGGCCAACGGCAGACGGGTGGGCAGAACCTGTTCGATCCTGCCGACAACCTCGAGAGCGATTACGCCCGCGAGGCCCTGACGCGCTGGTATTACCTGCTGCACCAAGGCAAGCTCACCAGCATCGGCTTTGGCGACTTCTGCGAGCGCACCGGCCTGCAGCTTGAGCACGAGGGCTGCCTCACCGACAATCTCCCGCCAATTCAGCGTTGGCTCAACCGCATTCTGGCGCTGCCCATCGCCCTGCAGAACGCCGTCTTCGATGAATTCCTTGGGCTGGTCGAGGCGCGTATCGACGCTGCGCGCAAGGCGGGCACTTTCGATGCTGGTGTCGAGACGCTGGTGGCCGACAAGCTGACCATCATCGAGGAGCGTATCTGGCTAACGCACGAAAGGAGAGCGCAGGCGGTAGGGCGCGGGATACGCGATGGGATAGCGTAGTTCCCGGGCTTGGTGTGCGGCGTTATGCCTCGGGGCGGGTCATCTATTTTGCTCAAGTAGAGGCAGCCGGGCGCACGATTGCGGTGACAATCGGTAACGCTGCGACAATAACCCGTCGTCAGGCGCGCGACATCACACGGCGCGTGAAGCTGCGAGCTCTGACCGGCAGCAACCCCGTCCAGACCCGCAAGGAAGTGCGATCTACCCCATCGCTTGCCAAATTCCTTGGGACCTACTTTGAACGGATCGCGCCGACGTGGAAGCCAAAGACCCGCTCCACGAACGAATATTACCGATACGCTCACCTCAGTAACGCCTTTGCCAGCCAGCACCTCGACGAGATCACCCATGCCGACGTGCAGAAGTGGTTCGTTGGCGTCACCGACCGGGCCGGGCCGGGCGCGGCGAACCGGACTTATGATATTCTGCGGGCTGCATTCAACAAGGCCGAGCAATGGGGTTTGCGGCCCGAGGGCTCCAACCCATGCAGCGGCATCAAGCGAAACCGTCAGCGGAAATTCGAGCGGTTCTTGTCCGAGGCTGAAATTGCGAGGCTCGGCAAGGTGCTGAGCGACCGCGAACAGTGTTGGCCCGGTCCGATTACGATCATCCGGCTCCTGCTGTTGACCGGATGCCGCTACGGCGAGATTGCATCGCTGACCTGGGGTGAGATCAAGGGTGGGCGCATCCGGCTTGACGACTCCAAGACCGGCGCACGCACCGTCTGGCTCGGTGCGGAGGCACAGGCGATCCTGAGTGGCTTGCAGCGAGGAAAGCCAGGCGAACATGTGTTCATCAATCCGGAGACGGGAAGCGTGTTCGCCACAGTCGGCCACTACTGGCGTATGATCCGCGCGGAAGCAGGCCTTGGGTCGATGCGTATCCATGATTTGCGCCACAGCTTTGCCAGTCATGCTGCTGCCGCCAGCGAGACTCTGCCGATGATTGGCAAGCTGTTGGGGCACGCCCGCGTTGATACCACCGCGCGCTATGCCCATCTCGATGATGCGCAATTGCTCGATATCGCCGAACGGATTGGGGCGCTGATTTATCAGGCGATGGAAGGCTGAAATCTTGACATATCATACTAAGCATGACAGAAGTGCGGGCGACCATGAGTGAGATTTCAGGCGTGACGATCTACAAGAACTCTTGGTTCGCGAAATTTGCCCGCAAGGAACGGATTAGCGATGCCGCTTTGTGTGAGGCAATCGACCGCGCAACGCGAGGTTTGATTGACGCCGATTTAGGCAGCGGCTTGATCAAGCAACGGGTTGCGCGCGAAGGCGCAGGAAGGTCGGGCGGATATCGGACGCTGATATTCTTCCGGTCAGGTGAGCGGTCCATTTTTGTGTTCGGTTTTGCCAAGAGTGACAAGGCAAATTTGGATGCAGACGAACTGGCGGAGTTCAAGAAAGCCGCCAGGGAACTGCTCGAATTTTCGCAAGAGCAAGTGGATGCGTTGGTCGGAATCGGGCGGTTGTTGGAGGTGAAGCGTGGCAAAGAAGATCTATAAGAGCGAGGCGATGGCATCCATTCATCAGATGATGGAAGGTGCCTTCGAGATTGATGCCATCGACAAGAAGACGATGCGCGAATTCGACGAAGCCTGCCTGATCCCCGCGCCTGTGCTCAAGCCCGAAGAGATCAAGGCTATCCGCGAAAGCGAAAGCGTCTCTCAGCCGGTTTTCGCGCGGTATCTCAACGTGTCCAAAAACCTTGTCTCCGAATGGGAGCGCGGCGTCAAACGGCCCGGCGGGCCAGCCTTGCGGCTGCTGTCTATTGTGAGCCGGAAGGGGCTGGAGGCGATAGTCTGAAAATCGGCTTCGATTGCCATCAAATGGTGGCTTATCAGCCCCGCTCATCTATGGATCGATATTCCTCCTCTACTTCCGCCGGAACCGAGGGGCGAACCTTGGGAATGGCCACCGCGAAGTCGTCCTCGCCGATTTCAGCCCTGTTTATAAACGCATTGCGCGCGGCTTCATCTACTAAAAATTTAAGATCGCTTGCCGAATAACCAGTGAGCGCGCAAGCCAAAGCGCGAAGGTCAAGTGACGAAGATTTTGGTCTATCCTTGAGGTGCATCGTAAGCATATCGATACGCGCTTCCTCATCCGGCGGCCCAACATAGATCAGCTTGTCCAAGCGTCCAGTGCGGCGCACAGCAGGGTCAATCTTATTAGGTTGGTTAGTCGCAGCGATTACGAATATTTGTTTATCAGCGCAGCTGTTAAGGTGGGCGAGAAACTCATTCACCTCTTCAGCCTTGTGTTGCTGATGAGCACCCAGTTCGCTTCGGGGAGGCGTCATCGCTTCAAATTCATCAATAAATATCACTGATGGGGCGTTTTCCGCAGCCTCATCAAATATTTCTCTAATTCGTATAACACTTTGATGAATGTATGGAGATGCGAGCTCCGACGGAATGATTTCCACGAAGTAATGACCCAACTCTTCCGCCAATTGGCGAGCGATGTATGTTTTTCCACACCCCGGAGGGCCGTAGAGTAGTATTCCGTTTGGCACTGTAAGCCCGTAACGTTTGAATGGCTCGGGATCTCGGATTGGTGCGATGACCTCTCGCTGCAAAAGGGCTTTCAATCGTTGCATGCCCGCTACACGAGCGAGACCCCGGTTCAGATTTACTGGCTGGGCCCTTTGGCTAATGCCCAGAGCTTGTGGGCGGCCAGATTGACCGTCCCCAACGATTGCGAGCCGTGCTGCATCAAACGTATCAATGCGATCTGCTTGGCCGATTGGGGCCATGCATCGCCTCACCACCGTGGAGAGTTCAGGCCCGGCGTTGCGCGCCCAATTCTCTAATTTTGAAGGCGGGCTAGAAATCGCGCGAACGGCGCGTCCAGTAGCAAGTCGATAAAACGCTTCCGCGACCAATTGCAACTGCTCATGCTGATCGAATATGTCTTGGTCTAGGGGCTGCAAACAAACTGGTCTACGACCTTCAGCATCGACCCAGCAAAGTGATGGGTCGAAATCAGGCATCTCATCGCCGCCGGGTACACAGCTATCTAGCATATCCAGAAAGAGTTGCCGCAAGGTCGCTTGCGATGCCCCTACGAAAGGAAAATCGGCTGCGCGCGGACCGGCAAAGCGTAACGCCGCGCCCACGAACTCTGTGCTCATCAGACTGCGTGCTACCGGTGTGTGCGAGACCAAAGTTCTGGAATCTTGCTTGTTCAGCCAATCGTGAAGGCGCTTGGCGTCTCCTTCCGAAGAGGCACTCGCGCGCTTCAGGAGTAGTACCTCGTTCTCCGGCCCATTTGCCTCTAGGGAATAGACCTCGAATCCGTCGTCAATATGCAGCGGTCGAGCAACCGGCCGCAGACCTGCAATCTGGTATCCGGTTGGCAGCGTTGGTCGTCTGGATGCCATCTAGCTATTTCCGCAGGCCGGCCGACATGGCGCTATCACGGTTTGCGTCGGCCTTGCTCTTTGGTTGAAGATCCCAGAGGGCGTTGACAGTCTCGCGCAAGCCAGCCCCATCATCATTCGCAATCGCCTGATGGCCCCGGTCAAAAAGTTTATTCGCTCTTGCGGGATCAACGAATGACGAAGCGTCGCCGGCAAGCGACAGGAAAACATCCCGCCAAAACCAGTCATATCTGCTGAGAATCCGCCACCGCAGACGGTCTAGTTCTTGCGTCGCACGGTCGACAGTCCTCACATCGCCTTTTGCCGCAGCGCGTTCAAGTTCTCGTTTGAGAAGTGCGAACTGCTGCTTTTCAAGGTTTGAGCCAAATTTTTCTGATACTTCCTCGACCGCTTCAACCAACTCGACAAACTGAGTGATGTTTCTTGCGCGACCCGGCTCGCTCAGACGGCTTTCCACCCGACTTATCTTTCCGTGCAAAATCTTTGCATTTTGAACGACGCGCCGAGCGTTGTCTGGATCGACGCGGTCTCCGGCATGGCGATCGCTAAGGGTCGCTGTTTGGAGTTCTTGGAGCTCTTGCAAATCGCGGCGCAGCGATTGCAGCTCTTCTGCCAAATTTGCGTCCGCAGTGTCGGCCGCAGCCTCTTCTAGTTGATCGATCTGGCGCCGGTACGATGGTATTTTATCGGACACGCGGCCCGCCAAATCGGAATAATCCTGCTCCTCGCGCTGAGGGACATAGACGTTTCCACTAAAATGTTGATTTAGATATGCAATATAGGCATCAACTGTGATCAAGCGAGAATCGCTGATGCGGACTGTTACTTCAATCTCTGTCCCTTGGGGGACGCTTCGCTTCACTTCTGACGGCGAAATTAGGATGTTGCCAACCCATTCGTTAGCCTCGGGTGCATCAAAAAACTCACCTTCCCATAGCTTCACGGCCAACCCAGAATCTGGGTCAGCAGGCGAAAGCGTTCTAACCGCCCGATACTTCACCGTCCGTTCTGCCGGCAGAGGCGTTCCTTTTGGAAAGATCAGATCCAAGGCTGCCTTCCCAGTTGCCCCGACGACTTCTACAGCAATCGGGTGAGGTAATGGTGGAGATGACGGCACCAGCCCATGCCGAATTTTAAATTCGTTGATGTCCGTCTCAATCAGGTTGCCCTGCCGATCACGAAGGTAAATCCAGAAGGTCGTGACACCCGCGCCAGAGAGCATGACGGGGATGTCGAAGAAGCCCTTAGTCAGGGCGATCCAACCGCTCGTCCAGATGCCGCCATTGGATTCAATCTTTATCTCAGCATCCTCTGCTCCGTCGATAATCCGACCCGACACCGGACACTCGAGATCAGCACTCACCGGCTCATAAGCTAGCTTTAGGCTTACCGCCTGAGAGGATGCTGGCCCATTTTGACGGCTTCCGGCCGAGGGCGTCCCCTTTGATTCGAGCGTCGATGCATAAGTTGCAGCACCACGGCCAACAACAGTCATCGGGTCGGCCGAAAAGTCAATCTTTGCCCCAATCCGAGTCTGAAGCATTTCTCTTAGGAACGGCGATTGCGTTGAGCCGCCAACAAGAAGAATCTTGTCCAAGTCGCCGCCGGAGATCCGTGCGCTAGCCAGAGCCTCCTCCGCCAGCAGGCAACATTTTTCGAGCAAGGGTTCGGAGATATGCTCTAGCTGCGCCCGACTAATCGAGACGTCCATCTCAATCGGCGTCCCGGAGCGGTCATCGCCGACATCATAAAGCGACACTGTGACGTCGCTTGTCGTCGAAAGGTCGATTTTTGCCTCTTCCGCCTTCGTGCGCAATCTTGCCATCAAGCTTTTCAGCCGGGGGTCTGAGACAGAGGACTCAGGAAGGTCAAAGCTAGAGCGCAGGGCCGGGAGCAAAATTTCGTCAAGGATTGCTTTGTCTATATCCTTGCCGCCTAGGACGTTGTCGCCACGATGCTCAAGGACATTAAGGCGTCCATCTCGCGTTGAAACGACCGCAATATCAAGAGTGCCGCCACCAAGATCGAAGACTAGCCATCTCTGCGACGGATCGCCAGGGTTTGCCTGATACCCGATTGCCGCTGCGATTGGTTCTTGAAGCAAGGGCGCTTCATTTAGCCCGGCAAGCGTTGCAGCCCGAGCGGTCGCCTCGCATTGAAGCGCCCCAAATGCAGCGGGGACGGTAATAACCGCGCTCAGCATGTCGTAACCTGTTTGGCGTCGCACGTCCTCTTTAAGCGACTTAAGAATTTCGGCTGATAACTCTTCGGCTGACATTGATCGATCCGCCGCCGCGAATATCACCCGGTCTTTTTGGCCCATCCATCTTTTGAATTCAACGGCGACATTGTCTGGGTCAGTTACTAAAGCCGAGGCTGCGCGACGCCCAACGATCACTCGACCAGTTTTGAGGATGTGGACCGCCGACGGCGTAACGTTCATATTATCGTTGTTTTGGAAGACGCGGATCGCGCCAATTTCGCCATCCCAACGCGCAACGCAGGAATTTGTGGTTCCCAAATCGATACCAAAATCGATCGTACTAGTCATTACTTTCCCCTTCACCCCCATTGGGGACGACAACCCGCTGCACCACAATCTGACCACGCCGGAGGACTTGTCCGCGCCACAAGAGCGTAGGCTCGATAGTCTCCGTTACGGTGTCGCCAACTTCCTCGACACCCGTGATGAACTGGATATCCAAGACTTCTGGGACCATGCCAGGGTCGTACGGCCGACCGGAATAGTCGACAATCTCCACGTCCACCTCGGCAAGCCCGGCGCGGATTTGCCGCGCGATGCGTCGCACAGAGGCAGATTGAACGCGGTCGATCAGATCCCCGGCGAGTTGCTCTAGCCGCCAAATCTCCGAATAAAGACTGCAAATGCCTTCGCTGCTTAGAAGAACAGAGCTGGGGAGAACCTCTATCTCGCTCATGGCTGACTTCCTATCGCATTGTATTGGGCGACCATTGATTTATCCTTATCAAGCAACCCATTATATTCATCAAGCTGATTTTTGGTTGCGTTAACAAGACTGCGCCGCTCAGAAAGGAGGTTGTTAAACGAGTCTACGAGGGAGTTGTATCGTTCAATATCGATTGATGTTCCAGCTGCCTTAGAAGCATCGAGTGCCTCGAGCTCCCCTTTGATTTCCGTCATCTGCTCTCCGAGCGATTTCATTCTTGCGAGCGTAGGCGAAAGCGTCGTTTCAAGTTCCGCAATTCGCGTCCGGCCCGCATCAATCTGAGCTTTAATGGCGTCTTGGTCAGCAGGGTTGGCCGGAACTGACGTAGTCGTGTTTAAATCAGGCGAATTTGATACGGATGCGTCTGTAGATGACGAGGCAGAATCTGCAGAAGATGATGTGATATTAACTGTATCAGTCCTTTGCGGACTTTCAAAAAATATAGAAACACCGAATATGGCCAAGATGGAGAGTGCTATCCCTAAATGCCATTTTTCATATTTCCGAAAAGGTAGCTTGCCCAGGAATCGGTAGCTATTTGTGCCGGTACTAATCACGCGATACCGGCCAACGGGAACTATTGGGAAATACAAGAAAGTGAAATAATGGTTGGACGAGTATGATCCTGTGTCGTGATCCACGTCAGATTGGCCATAAAGGCGAAAACCAATACCGTTGACTGTCGACAGCGACGGCGCAGACTGAATGGGTTTTCCAACAGTTCTTTGATGATGCGCGCCAGAGTTGACGCGCTCAAGCGCTTGCTGAAGGGCCGGAGCGGCGAGCGTGTCCTGCGCCAGTTCCAAAGCTTTGCGGTACATCTCCTCGGCGGTTACAAATTGGTCAGCCCAAGTATAACCCATCCCGATGGATCCAAGGCATTGTGATGCTGCTTCGCGACAAGCGTCAGAGAGCCAGTGCGTATCCTTGAAAGCTCCCATCAGCGTTTCTAGATGCGGCTTTACCTCTGTTTGATAGCGCTTATTTGCGGCATCGCAAACCCATCTATTGCTAGTTGCGGCATCGTTCTCCCTGACAATACCGGCGCCGACCTCACTCTGAATACTGCTACAAAGCGACTCGAACCGTTCCAGGATTGGCTGGCCGAGTTCGCGCTGAGC
>CAIXXC010000476.1 GCA_903923205.1 uncultured Rhodospirillales bacterium
GCGGCGGGTGCGGCTGCGGCACTGGTTGAGGCTCGTCCAGGCGCAGGTTACCCGCTGGCAACGATCGCCGTGGCTGATACCCAGGCCGGCCTGGAGCGACTAGGCCGTGCGGCGCGGGCGCGGACCGATGCACGAGTCGTCGCCGTCACGGGGAGTGTCGGCAAGACATCGACCAAGGAAATGCTCGCGGCGGCCTTGGCAAGCATTGGCGAGACCCATTGGTCCGGCGGGAGCCTCAATAATCACTGGGGTGTGCCGCTCAGTCTATCGCGGATGCCAGCGGGCGCACGCTTTGGGGTCTTTGAGTTGGGCATGAACCATGCCGGCGAAATCGCGGGTCTGACGACCCAGGTCCGTCCCCATGTCGCCGTGATCACGACGGTCGAAGCGGTCCATCTTGAATTCTTCGCCTCGGTCGAGGCCATCGCCGACGCGAAGGCTGAGATTTTTCGTGGGGTCGAGCCTGATGGGGTAGCGATCATCAACGGCGACAATGTCCATGTCGATCGCCTCGCCGCGGCGGCGCGCGCTGAAGGGCTCTCCCGGATCATCCGGTTCGGCAGCGGTGCCGATGCCGATGCCCGGCTCCTTTCCGTGGCGGCTGACGGCCCCGGCAGCGTCATCGAAGCCAGCCTGTTTGGCCAAAGCCTGCGATATCGTCTTGGTCTTGCCGGTCGCCACATGGCCCTTAACAGCCTCGCCGTCCTGGCTGCGGTCGAGGCAGCGGGCGCTGACCCCGTCGCGGCTTCGGCGGCGTTGGCAGCACTTTCGGGCCTTGCCGGTCGCGGCAAGCGGGTGCCGATCCCGGTCATCGGCGGGGAAGCCTTGCTGATCGACGAAAGTTACAACGCGAGCCCTGCCTCCGTCCGCGCCGCCATTGCCGTTCTCGCCTCAACGCCGGTTCGAGCCGAAGGCCGCCGCATCGCCGTCCTGGGCGACATGCGCGAACTGGGTGCGGAAGGTCCGGCCCTGCATGAGGGGCTGGCCGACTCCTTGGCGATGGCGGGAATCGATCTGGTCTTCGCCGTGGGCCCCCTGATGCGCACCCTCGCCGACGCGCTGCCCGCTGCACAACGGGGCGGCTGGAGCGAGACTGCCGCACGGATGGTACCGCATCTCGCGTCGGCATTGCTGCCGGGTGACGTGATTATGGTCAAAGGGTCGTTCGGTATCCGGATGGCTGATATCGTCCAACCCTTGATTGCCGGCCTCGCGGTCGGAGGTGTCGAATGCTGAACCTGCTGGCGCCACTCGGCGACCATTTCATCGTCTTCAACCTGTTCCGCTACATCACGTTCCGGACAGGCGGCGCGATGATGACCGCCCTGTTCATCAGCTTCATGGCGGGCCCTCGGGTGATCGCCTGGCTCAAGAGCAAGCAGGGTGCAGGCCAGCCCATTCGGTCGGACGGGCCGGAATCGCACCTGTTGACCAAGAAAGGCACGCCCACGATGGGCGGCTTCCTCATCCTGCTCGCGGTCATTTCATCGACCCTTCTCTGGGCCGAATTGTCGAACGGTTTCGTCTGGGTGACCCTGTTTGTGACCCTCGGGTTTGGTGCGGTCGGCTTTATGGATGATTACCGGAAGCTGACGCGACGGTCTTCAAAGGGCGTACCCGGTCGCGTCCGCCTTGCCATCGAATTCGCCATCGCAATTACTGCCGCCATCGTGGTGGTGCGGCTGACCGGCGACGGCATCGGAACCAAGCTGGCCCTGCCATTCCTGAAGAATGTCCTGCTCGAACTCGGCTGGTTCTATGTCCTGTTCGCGGGCTTCGTCATCGTCGGCGCGTCGAACGCGGTCAACCTGACTGACGGGCTTGACGGCTTGGCGATCGTTCCATCGATGATCGCTGCAGCTTCCTTTGGACTAATCGCATATCTTGTGGGTAATCTGCATTTTGCCAACTATCTGCAGATTCACCATGTCGCTGGCGCCGGTGAACTGACCGTCTTTTGCGGAGCGCTCGTGGGGGCAGGACTGGGATTCCTTTGGTATAACGCGCCACCGGCGATGGTCTTCATGGGCGATACCGGGTCGCTCGCGATCGGTGCCGCGCTGGGCGCGATCAGTGTCATCACGCGCAACGAACTGGTGTTGGCGATCATCGGCGGTGTCTTCGTACTTGAGACCGTATCGGTGATCGTCCAGGTCGCAAGCTTCAAATTAACGGGTAAGCGCGTGTTCCGGATGGCGCCGATCCATCATCATTTCGAGAAAAAGGGTTGGCACGAGCCAACCATCGTCATCCGCTTCTGGATCATCGCGGTCGTCCTCGCCGTGATCGGCCTGTCGACGTTGAAGCTGCGATGATTGACCTGGGGCACTATAGCGGTCGCCGCGTTGCCGTTCTGGGTCTTGCGAAATCTGGCAAGGTGGCAGCGGAGGCCTTGCTGGCGGCGGGGGCGGATCTCTGCGCATGGGATGACTCTTCTGCCGCGCGCGAGGCCGCCGCCGCAGTCGGGATCCCGATTATGGACCTGAGCCGTGACGATGCGAGCCTTTGGGGCGCGCTGGTCATAAGCCCGGGCATTCCCTTGACCCATCCCAAGCCGCACCCGCAGGCGCAACGCGCCCAGAGGGCAGGCGTGCCTGTCATCGGCGATATTGAGCTGCTCTGGGAGGGCAATGCCGGGGCCGGTTTCATCGGTATTACCGGAACCAATGGCAAATCGACAACGACGGCGCTGATCGGCCATATTTTGGCTGCTGCAGGCCTTCCTGTCGCGGTTGGCGGCAATCTCGGGACACCGGTCCTTGCCCTGCCGCCACTGGGGGCCGATGGGCGCTATGTGATCGAGACCAGTTCCTATCAGCTCGACCTGATTCATGAGACCCGGTTCACGATCGCCGTATTACTCAATCTGACGCCCGATCATCTCGACCGCCATGGCGATATGGCAGGGTATGCCGCAGCCAAGCGGCGGATCTTTCGGCGCCAGCAGGTTGGCGATACCGCCGTTGTCGGCGTCGATGACGATCACGGGCGGAGCCTTGTCGCTGAACTTGCTTCCGAGCCTGCGGATGTGGTGCCGATCTCATCCGAATCCGTGCCGGTTGGCGGGGTTGGAGTGGCGGCTGGCCAATTGGTCGATCACCTTGGGCCAACGCCGGTGGCGGTGATGGACCTGCGTAATGTAGCGACCTTGCCGGGCGCCCATAATTGGCAGAATGCTGCCGCTGCCTATGCCGCCTGCCGCGCTGCCGGGCTGGATATCGCAACAATCGCGGCTGCGATTGCGACCTATCCAGGTCTTGCCCACCGTCAGGAATTGGTGGCGACCATCGGCAATGTCCGCTTCGTGAATGATTCCAAGGCAACCAACGCCGATGCGGCCGCCAAGGCACTGGGTTGTTATGACCGGATTTATTGGATCGCGGGCGGTAAGCCGAAGGCGGGCGGCATTGCCTCGTTGGCGCCCTATTTCGATCGTATCGTCCACGCCTATCTGATTGGTACGGCAGCGGAAGAATTTGCGGCAACTCTGGATGGCAAGGTCGCGGTGACGCAGGCGGGTGAGCTGAAAACGGCGGTGGCCGGGGCTGCCCGCGCGGCGGCGGCGGATGCTACGGGTCGTGCGGTTGTCCTGCTATCTCCAGCCTGCGCCTCGTTCGATCAATTCACGAGCTTCGAGGCTCGGGGCGAGAGATTCCGGGACCTCGTCGCCGCCTTGCCGAAGGAGGCCGCGTAATGGCTATCGCGCGCACTGACCAATCGGCAATGGGGCGTTGGTGGTGGACTGTCGATCGCTGGACCGTGCTGGCGCTGGTCGTGCTGTGCGGATTTGGCGCGCTGATGGCAATGGCGGCAAGCCCGGCGGTCGCCCAACGGATCGGGGCTGACAGCTTTCATTTCGTCCATCACCAGTTGGCGTTGCTGCCGGCGACCATGGTCATCATGTTTGCCGTCTCCTTGCAATCGCCCCGCTCGATCCGGCGGACGGCGGCGATAACCCTCGCGATCTCCCTCGTGCTGCTGGCCTTGACCTTTGTGATCGGGACCGAGGTAAAAGGCGCGCGGCGTTGGATCGGCATGGGCGCACTCTCGATCCAGCCCTCGGAATTCGTCAAACCCGCCTTTGCCGTGATCTGCGCCTGGCTGCTGGCCGAACAGAAGAACCCCTCGAGCCGAATTCCTGGCAATGCGATCGTCATGGGGTTGTTTCTGCTGATCGTGGCGATGCTGATCAAGCAACCCGATCTTGGCCAGACGATCGTGATCTCTGCGATTGTCTTTGCTGAAGCCTTTCTCGCCGGCCTGCCGGTGATCCTGGTCGCCGTCGGGGCCATGGTAGGGGTCGGTGGCTTAGCCGCCGCCTATTTTCTCCTGCCTCATGTTCATTCCCGCATCGATCGCTTTCTCGATCCATCCGGCGGTGGCGGTTATCAGGTGACCCGGTCGCTTGAAGCCTTCTCGAATGGTGGGCTCTGGGGTCGTGGTCCCGGCGAAGGCACGGTTAAGAACTATCTGCCCGATGCCCATGCCGATTTCGTCTTTGCCGTTGCCGGTGAGGAATTCGGGCTGATCGTTTGTCTGGTGATCGTGCTCCTGTTCGGCTTTGTTGTCCTGCGTGGCTTTGCCCGCCTGATGCAGGAGCAGAACCTCTACGTCGTCCTTGCTGGCGCCGGACTGCTGGTCCAGTTCGGGCTCCAGGCCGTCATCAACATGGCGTCGACGCTCCATCTTATCCCGACAAAGGGCATGACCTTGCCGTTCCTGTCCTATGGTGGCTCCTCATTGCTTGCGCTTGGCCTTGGCATGGGCATGGTCCTGGGACTTACCCGCAAGCGCTTCGGCACCGGTGAATTGACATGAGCCGCTACGTGATCCTGGCTGCGGGCGGTACCGGTGGGCATTTGTTCCCGGCAGAAGCGCTGGCGCGGGAATTCCTGAAGCGGGGTCGGCCCGTCGCGCTGATCACCGATCGTCGCGGGGGCAATTTTCCGGTCTCCGGTGTTGAGACCTTCCGCATCCCCGCAGGGCAGTTCGGCGCGGGGCTTCTGGCCAAACTGCGCGGTGTTTACGATCTTGCCCGCGGCTTCATGGCGGCAAGCCGGTTGTTGCGCCGGCTCAATCCCGGCGCGGTTGTCGGTTTTGGCGGCTATCCGTCGATGCCGACGATGCTTGCTGCCCAACAACTCGGGATGGCCACGATCATTCACGAACAGAATGCCGTGCTCGGTCGGGCCAATGCGATGCTGGCGCCGCGGGTCGATCGGATTGCAACCCATTTCGCCACGGCCGAGGGCCTGGCCGGTCGGTTGCGGGACAAGATATCGCCGACCGGCAATCCGGTGCGGCCGGCGATCTCGGTACTTCGCGAAACACCCTACGTCCCACCCAACGCGGAAGGGGCGTTCCGGATTCTGGTGATCGGGGGCAGCCAGGGCGCGCGGATTTTATCGGCGGTGGTGCCGGATGCGCTGTTGTCCCTTTCACCGGCACTGCTGGCCCGGATCGAGTTGAGCCAGCAGGCGCGGCCTGAAGATCTCGACGCTGTCGCCGCGCGCTATGCGTCGGCTGGGCTCAAGGCCGAGGTCAAACGTTTCTTCGACGATATGCCGCAGCGACTTGGTGGCGCACATCTTGTGATCGGTCGGGCCGGGGGCTCCACGACGGCTGAACTCACTGTCGCAGGGCGGCCGGCAATTCTGGTTCCCTATGCCGCTGCAATCGCGGACGAGCAGACGGCGAATGCCCGGAACCTGGTTGCAGGCGGTGCCGCCTGGTTGCTGACGGAGGCGGAATTCACGGCACCTGCGCTCGCGGCACTGGTCGAGCGACTGGCGTCCTCCCCGGAATTGCTGGCGGTGGCCGCTGCTGCCGCTCTGTCCATGGGCGAACCGGATGCCGCCATGAGGCTCGCTGATTTGGTTGAACGCGTCGAACGGGAGCGCGCCGCATGAGAGCCCTTCCTCTTACCATCGGCACGGTTCATTTCGTCGGCATCGGCGGTATCGGCATGAGTGGAATCGCCGAAATTTTGCATAACCTCGGCTATTCCGTGCAGGGCAGCGACGTCGCCGAGAGCGGCAACACCCTGCGGCTCATCAATCTCGGTATTCCGGTTCATATCGGTCATCGGGCGGAGAATATAGATCAGGCTCAGGTGATCGTTGTGTCGTCGGCCATCAAATCCGACAACCCCGAACTTCTGGCCGCGCGGCAAAGACTATTGCCCGTCGTCCGACGTGCCGAGATGCTGGGCGAGTTGATGCGGCTGAAATGGTCGATCGCGGTTGCCGGGACCCACGGCAAGACCACGACGACGTCGCTGATCAGCGCGATGCTCGAGGCTGCCAAGTTCGACCCAACGGTCATCAACGGCGGCATCATCAACGCCTATGGCACAAATGCCCGGCTCGGCAGTGGTGAGTGGTTGGTGGCCGAGGCCGATGAGAGCGACGGCACCTTTACCAAATTGCCGGCAACGATTGGCATCGTGACGAATATCGACCCCGAACATCTCGATTTCTATGGTTCGGTCGAGGCGCTTCATGCCGCCTTCGAGAGTTTTGTCTCCAATATCCCGTTTTACGGCTTCGCCGGGCTTTGCATCGACCATCCGGTGGTCCAGGGCATGATCGCGCGCGTCCCCGATCGTCGCATCATCACCTATGGATTAACGCCGCAGGCCGATGTCCGCGCGGTCGATATCACCTTCGGCAGCGATGGTGCGAAGTTCGATGTGGTTGTCACCGACCGCGCCCAGCAGGAAAGCCGGGTCATTCCACGCTTTCGTCTACCGATGTTCGGCCTGCACAATGTCCAGAACGCCCTCGCGGCGATCCTCGTCGGTATCGAAATGGGCGTCGACGATGCCGTGCTGCGTGCCGGACTTGCCAGCTTCAAGGGCGTCAAGCGCCGCTTCACCAAGACGGGTGAGTCGGGTGGAATCACCGTGATCGACGATTATGGTCATCACCCCGTCGAAATCGCGGCGGTGCTGCGCGCGGCGCGACAGGCGACGACAGGCAATGTCATTGCCGTCGTCCAACCGCACCGTTTCTCACGCGTAGCCCATCTGTTCGAGGATTTCTGCCGCTGCTTCAACGATGCCGATGCCGTCCTGGTGGCTGATATCTATGCTGCAGGCGAAGCGCCGATTGCCGGCATCGATCGCGATTCCCTGGTTGCCGGTCTGGTGTCCCACGGTCATCGCCATGCCGAGGCGATGAAGGATCCGGCGCATCTCCCCGATATCGTCAGCCGCCTCGCGCGGCCGGGTGATTTTGTCGTTTGCCTTGGTGCTGGCTCGATCACCCATTGGGCCAATGCGCTGCCGCAGGGGCTTGACCGCGTGAAGGCCGGTGGTGGGTCATGAACAAGGCGACCCTTATCCCCCGCCTTGTCGATCGTCTGCCGAAGGTTCGCGGTCGCCTGGTCGAGAACGCGCCGCTGGCGCCGCTTAGTTGGTTTCGCGCCGGTGGCCCCGCAGAGGTGCTCTTCAAGCCGGCGGATATTGGTGACCTGACCGCATTCCTGACGGCCAAACCGACGGATATCCCTGTAACGATATTGGGGGTTGGCTCTAATCTGCTGATCCGCGATGGCGGTGTGAAGGGCGTCGTGATCAGGCTTGGCAAGGCCTTTGCCGAGGTCACGATCCACGACGACATCATCTTCGCCGGTGCGGGCGCGCTTGATACGACGGTTGCGCTGGCTGCGGCAGAGGCTGGCCTTGGCGGGCTTGAGTTCCTGTCGGGAATTCCGGGGACGATCGGTGGCGGCCTGCGCATGAACGCCGGCGCTTATGGTCGCGAGTTCCGCGACGTACTGCTTGCGGCGACAGCGATCGACGGCGCCGGCCAACATTTCGAAATCACGGGCGCCGAAATGGGCCTGAGCTATCGCCACTGCGACGCGCCTGAGGACTGGGTCTTTCTTCATGCGACCCTGGCGGCGACAACTGCCGATCCCGTCGAGATTCGCGCCCGCATGGCCGAGATCAAGGCCAAACGCGAAGAGAGCCAGCCGATCCGCACGCGCACCGGGGGCTCCACCTTTGCCAATCCGCCGGGGGCGAAGGCCTGGGAACTGATTGATCGTGCCGGTTGCCGTGGCTTGACCCGGGGCGGCGCGATGGTGTCGGAGCTTCATACCAATTTCCTGGTCAATCTTGGTGGCGCCACGGCGGCCGATATCGAGGGGCTGGGAGAAGAGGTGCGCCGTCGCGTGTTCGAGATGTCGGGAATCCGGCTCGAATGGGAAATCCGGCGTATCGGCAGTCCGATTCCCGATTTGCGGGAGGCGCTGTGATGATGCGTCGTGTTGCCGTGCTGATGGGAGGCTGGTCTGCCGAGCGAGAGGTCTCGCTTTCCAGCGGTCGGGGCTGTGCCGAGGCCCTGCGGTTGGCAGGATACGAGGTGACGATGATCGATGTCGGCCGCGACCCGGCCGCGTTGTTGGCCGCGCTCACACCGCGGCCGGATGTTGTGTTCAATGCCTTGCACGGACGCGGCGGCGAGGATGGCACCATTCAGGCGATCCTGAACATGCTGCACATACCCTATACCCACTCAGGACTACTTGCGTCGGCCGTCGCGATGGACAAGCCGATGGCAAAATGCGTGTTCCACGATGCCGGTCTACCCGTTGCCGAAGGCCGCGTTGCCAGCCGGGAAGAGATTGTGGCGGGATCAGTGATGGCTGTGCCGTACGTCGTGAAGCCGACCAACGAAGGCTCTTCTGTTGGCGTGATCATCGTCCGGGATGGTGAGAACCGGGTCATCCGCGACGATGAGGTGAATGACGAGATGTTGGTCGAACGGTTCATTCCGGGCCGCGAGTTGACCGTCGCGGTTATGGGCGATCGTGCCTTGGGTGTTATCGAGATCGTCTCCCGCGGGACCTGGTACGATTACGACTCCAAATATGCCACCGGAGGCTCGGAGCATCTCTATCCGGCACCGATCCATCCGGCCGTCTACGAAGAAGCGTGCCAGATCGGCGTGACGGCGCACCGGTCGCTGGGATGCAGAGGGGTCAGCCGATCCGATCTGCGTTATGACGACACCGATGGTGAGCCAGGGCGGCTCTATTTGCTTGAGGTAAACACCCAACCCGGTATGACCCCAACCTCGTTGGTACCCGATCTTGCCGCCGCGAATGGGATCAGTTTCGGCAGCCTTGTCACCTGGCTTGTGGAGAACGCCCGATGCGACGCTTGACACCAGCCACCGCCGCTGGCCGCCCGATCAATCAAGGACCGCGTCGGGGGCCAAGCGACGCTCAACTGTTGATGAAGCGCCGTCTCGCCCGCTGGACGCCGCGCCATTTGGGGCGGCTGTTCAGCGGCTTGCTCGTTTCTGCTCTGGTCGGCATCGCGGTTGCGGGTACCGCGAACCTGCTGAGCCGTCACTCGGCGATTGGCCGCATTGCCTTGGCGACCACGGCGGAACTCGGACTCTCGGTGCAGAGTGTCGAGGTCGAAGGCCGCGTCATGACGGCACCTGCCGATATCCTGAAGGCGATCGGGGTGGAGCGTGGCACCCCGATACTCGGGATCAATCCGGCGCAGGCGAAGAACCGGATCGAAGGCCTGCCCTGGGTGCGCGCCGCCACGATCGAGCGTCGCCTGCCAGGAACGATTCACATCCACCTGATCGAGCGGCAGCCATTGGCGCTGTGGCAGTATCACGGCCAGATGATGCTGATCGATCGCGACGGTGTGATCGTGACCACAGAAAATCTTGGCCGCTTTGCATCGTTATTGCTGGTCGTCGGTGAGAACGCGCCCAATCATACGACCGATCTCCTGGCGCTGCTTGATCAAGAGCCGACGCTCGCCAAGCAGTCACAATCTGCGGTCTGGGTCTCCAATCGCCGCTGGGACATCCATCTTGCCAACGGCACGAACGTGATGCTGCCCGAGGTCAATCCTGCTGCAGCCTGGTCACATCTGGCCCGGTTAGAGCATGACCACGGTCTGATGGCGCGCAAGATCGATATGATCGACCTGCGCCTGCCAGACCGGGTCGTCGTCCACCTCGTTCCCGAACCGACGAAGACGCCGATCAAAGTCGCCAAAATTCCGGCAAAGCCAGTCAAGGGGCATGGCCATCACGCCAAGCCGGTGGCGCGCCCGGCATGAGGAAGTCGACCGCCAGACCTCGGGGCGCCCTGATCGCCGCGATTGATATCGGCACCACCAAGGTGTGCTGTTTCATAGCGCGCAACGAAGATGGCGGGCCCCGAATTCTGGGTATCGGCCATCAGGTTTCCCGCGGAGTCCGCAAGGGCCAGATCGTCGATCTCGACGCGGTCTCGACATCGCTGCTGAAAGCGGTGCACGCGGCAGAACAGATGGCCGGTGAAACCATTGTCGAGGTCGTGGTCAATCTCTCTGGCGGCTTTCCTGCGTCGCGCATTGTGCCGGTCGAAATCGGTATCGGCGGGCGCGAGGTGACTGAAACCGATATGCGCCGCGTCCTCGGCCAGGGCCACGCCTATCGCGAGCCTGTCGATCGCCAGATGATCCACTCGATCCCGGTCGGATTCTCCATCGATGGCAGTCGCGGCATACGGGACCCGCGTGGCATGGCGGGTGAACGTCTCGGCGTCAACATGCATGTCGTCTCGGCGTCCTCTGCGGCTGTGCGCAATGTGCTCGCCGCTCTCGGCCGGTGTCATATCGAGGTCAGCGGCATGGTTGTCTCCCCCTACGCGGCAGGTCTGGCCGCGCTGGTCGAGGACGAGATGGACCTCGGCGTGACCGTGATCGACATGGGTGGCGGGACGACCACGATCGGCGTTTTTTATGACGGCTCCATCGTCTATGCCGATACGGTCCCGATAGGCGGCGCCCATGTCACCAACGACATCGCCCGGGGACTGTCGACGACGGTGGTGGCGGCGGAGCGCATGAAGACGCTCTACGGCAACGCCATACCGTCGCTGGCCGACGAGCGCGAGACGGTCGGCGTCCCCCAGGTTGGCGAGCGTGATGACGGCAATGTCAACCAGGTGCCGAAATCCCATCTCATTGGCATCATCTCGCCGCGACTCGAAGAGACCTTCGAGATGGTGCGCAGCCGCATCGAGACATCGGGCTTCGATAAGCTCGCCGGACGGCAGGTGGTGCTCACCGGTGGTGCCTGCCAGTTGCCGGGGGTGCGTGAACTTGCCGGGCTCATTCTCGACAAACAAGTCCGCATCGGCCGGCCCATGCGGGTGGCTGGATTGGCGGAATCGACGGGCGGTCCGGCCTTTTCGACCGCAATCGGCCTGCTCCATTTCGCGGCTTCGGAACGCCCGGAGAAGCATGGGCGCAATTTTAACCCGTCGGATACGCCCAAAGGGCTGCTTGCCCGGGTTGGCTATTGGCTGAAAGAGTATCTCTAGTGGGTCTAGCGCGGCGAACCCACTACTGTTAGACTAAAAATTAGCCCGCTTGGCACCCAGGAGACCGGTATGACCCTCAATCTTAGCATCCCCAAGGAATTCAGCGATCTGAAGCCCCGCATCACCGTGGTCGGTGTCGGCGGCGCAGGTGGTAACGCCGTCAACAATATGATTCGCGCCAATCTGGTGGGCTGCGAGTTTGTTGCGTGCAACACCGATGCACAGGCGCTCCAGCATTCCCTGGCGGAGCGTAAAATTCAGCTGGGTCAGGCGGTTACGCGTGGTCTTGGCGCTGGGTCCCGCCCCGATGTCGGGCGCGCGGCCGCGGAGGAAGTGATCGATGAAATCCTCGGCCATCTCCAGGGATCGAACCTGGTCTTTATCACCGCAGGCATGGGGGGTGGTACCGGCACCGGCGCTGCGCCGGTCATCGCTCGGGCGGCGCGCGAGAATGGGATTTTAACGGTAGGCGTGGTCACCAAGCCGTTCCATTTCGAAGGAACGCATCGGATGCGACTCGCCGATTCGGGCATTGAGGAGTTGCAAAAGTTTGTCGATACCTTGCTCATCATTCCGAACCAGAATCTGTTCCGAATCGCGTCAGAGCGCACTACCTTTGCCGACGCCTTCAAGATGGCTGATGACGTCCTGCATTCCGGTGTGCGCGGTGTTACCGATCTGATGGTCATGCCTGGCCTGATCAACCTCGATTTCTCCGACATTCGCACCGTCATGAGCGAGATGGGCAAGGCGATGATGGGCACCGGCGAGGCCGAGGGTGAGGATCGTGCCCTCCAGGCTGCCGAGGCCGCAATCTCTAACCCCCTGCTCGACGATGTTTCGATGAAGGGCGCGCGCGGCGTTCTCATCAATATTACCGGTGGCATGGATATGACCCTGTTCGAGGTCGACGAGGCCGCAAATCGGATCCGCGAGGAAGTGGACCCCGAAGCCAATATCATCTTTGGCTCGACGTTCGACGAGAAACTGTCGGGCAAAATTCGCATTTCCGTCGTCGCAACCGGTATCGACGCCGAGACGATGGTGGTCCCGAGCGGCGTCACCAATGTTCGTCAGGCGGCCCCGCCGACACTGACCGTAATTGAGACCGCGCGACAGCAGCAAGAGCCGAGCTTCACGCCAGTGATCGCTCAGACGTCGCGCCGCGATGCCGAGCCGGCACCACTCAACACCTTCATTACCCCGCGCCCACCGCTTGCGTCGGATGCACCGCGTGCGCCGGTCGCCGAGTCGCCGGTTGAGGAGGCGCCCGTGGCACCAGCCGCCGATGCGCGGCTTGCCGGCCAGGTCCAGAACGATAGCTTCATTCCCCCGCGTCCGATCGCGGCGGCGCCCGGTGCGTTCGTCAATCGCGCCAATGCTGCTCCGGTCGAGCCTGCGCAGGCGGCCAAGCCGGTTCAGCGGGCGCAGCCGAGTCTCCTGCAACGGATTATCGGTGCTGGTCGAGCAACGCCTGCGCCGCAGGCAGCCGTGGCCCCGCGCGGCCCGGCGCAGCAGACCGCGCCGCGTTTCGATGCGCCGAGTGTGAGCCCGAATCCTGTCGGGGATACCTACGAGGAAGATCTTCACGATATCCCTGCCTTCCTGCGTCGCCAGGCGAACTGACCATCCTCCTTACCGCATGGGGCGGCAGGCAGAGATGCCTGCCGCCCCTTTTTGTTACGCCCGCGCGTTAACTATTTTCTCAGATCCCTTGCGGGAGACGGCGGACAGGCCCTTGTGATCAAACGAACTTCGGTCACAGGTGCGTTGCAATAAATTGTAACAAAGAGTGATTTGTCCTTGTTGCTCTCCAGCCGGTATTGGTAAGGCGCGTGAAAAGCGCGGTAACGAGTCGGAGAGACTATGCATAAATCCGGTTTTGCTGCTCAGCATACGCTGAAGGCCCCGATCCATTGCTCTGGGGTTGGCCTGCATACGGGTATTAGCGCAACTGTCACGCTGGAGCCGGCCGCGATCGATACCGGTATCATCTTCCGGGTCGCGAATGACCAAGGACGCACGATCGATATCCCTGCCCATTGGTCGAATGTCGTTGAGTCGCCGTTGTGCACGACATTGACGGACCGCAATGGCGCCACTGTGATGACGATCGAGCATTTGATGGCTGCGCTCAATGGCTGCGGTATCGACAACGCCATCGTCTCTGTCGCCGGTCCGGAAGTGCCGATTATGGACGGGTCGGCTGCACCTTTCGTGTTTCTGATCGAATGCGCCGGCAGCGTGCCGCAGACCGCGCCACGGCGGGCGCTTCGCGTGTTGAAGGCAGTACGTGTCGGGGATGATCTTTCCTGGGCCTCGCTTGAGCCCGCGGATACGCCGTCGGTGGAATGTTCCATTGACTTTGACAGCAAGGCAATTGCGCGCCAGTCGGGTGTCGTCAGCGTGGATGCTGCGGCGTTCAAGACCGAAGTCAGTCGCGCCCGGACATTCGGCTTTCTGAAGGATGTTGATCGCCTGCGTGCCGCCGGGCGAGCGCTTGGCGGTTCGCTCGACAACGTTGTCGTGATCGACGGTGATACGGTCATGAACGAAGGCGGACTGCGTTATGATGACGAGTTTGTTCGCCACAAGCTGCTCGATGCCATTGGCGATCTCTACCTTGCTGGTGGTCCACTGATCGGCAAGTTCCGCTCAAGCCGTCCGAGCCATGCGCTTACCCGGCGTCTGTTGGAAGCGGTCTTCACCAGTCACGCCGTCGCCAAAACGGAGGCGGTCGATCTGTTCGACGTGTCCGGACCTGTGCAACTGGATTGGTATCCTGTCAACCGCGCCATGTCGGCCTGACGGCCTGCGGGACGGGCGTCAATCGCGATGAGCGCGCGCTCGGCGCTGCCAGAAGCTAGGCGTCCGGTTTGCCTGCGATAAGGAAGTTCGCCCCAGCGCCGAATCTTGTGCTAAGAGACCGGGATAGGCTGCCCGCGACAACGGGCTCGCACGACTGCATGGGACGAGGAATCGTTTGAAGCGTATGGCTCAGTATCGTTTTGGCCGTTCGGCCGGCTGGCTTTCGGTAAGCCGTCTGGGAGCGCTTGCGTTCTCACTCCTCCTCGTGTTCGGGCAGACCGCCTGTCATCATGCTGCGGAACCAAGCCTCGACGATCTTCCTGTCGAAAAGCTCTATAATCAGGGCGTCGATATGATGGGGAAGAAGTTCTACAAACGCGCCGCGGAAGTCTTTGACCGGGTCGATGCCAATTACCCCTATTCGGTATGGGCAACGCGCGCGCAGTTGATGATCGGCTTCTCGAAGTACCAGGATTCGGATTATGACGGTGCCGTTGTCGCGCTCGATCATTTCATCCAATTGCACCCTGGCAATCGTGACACACCCTATGCCTATTATCTGAAGGCGATTTGCTACTACGAGCAGATCACGGATATCGGTCGCGATCAGGGTGCCACTGAAGACGCCCAGAAGTCCCTGCAGGCGGTTATCGACCGCTTTCCGGATACCGAGTACGCCCGTGACGCGCGTATCAAGCTCAGCCTTGCTCGCGACCATCTCGCCGGCAAGGAGATGGAGATCGGCCGCTATTATGAGAAGCACGGCATGTATGTCGCCGCTATCAATCGGTATCGTACGGTGATCAGCAATTATCAGACAACGACCCATGTTCCCGAGGCATTGGCGCGTCTTGTCGAGAGCTATGTCGCCATCGGTCTGCCCGACGAGGCGCGCAAGAATGCAGCCGTCCTCGGCTATAATTATCCCAACAGCAGCTGGTATAGGGATTCCTATGATCTGCTGATTCACAAGCACGTACTGAACGCCGAAGCCACGGCCAAGGAACCCTGGTACAAGCGCGCGGTCGAATAATCCCGAGTTTCGGGTATACTCGTCCCAGGGCGGGCGCAAAGGGCGGGCGCGAACATGGCGCCTTCCCATGCTGGCATCCCTCGCGGTTCGGCGGTATTGTCTGGGTCCCATGCTGCTGAGCCTGACGATTCGCGATGTTGTGCTGATTGATCGGCTCGATCTCGCCTTTCCCCCGCATCTGTCCGTCCTGACGGGTGAGACCGGTGCAGGCAAGTCAATTTTGCTTGACGCGCTCGGCCTTGCGCTTGGATTTCGTGCCGAAAGCGGCATGGTTCGGCGTGGTGCGCCTCAGGCGCAAGTGGCCGCAGCCTTCGATTTATCGCCAGAACATCCAGCCCGCATGATCCTCGCCGACCAGGGGATTGAGGCTGAGGACAGTCTAGTGCTGCGACGGATCATCAACGTGGATGGCCGCTCACGTGGTTTCGTCAATGACCAGCCCGCCAGCATCGGGCTATTGCGCCGGCTTGGCGAAACCCTGGTCGAAATTCAGGGCCAGTTCGAACAGCATGGCCTGCTCGATCCCGCCACGCATCGGGGCTTGCTTGATGCCTTTGCCGCTAAACCGGACGTGGTTGCCGCGGTTCGCGGGGGCTGGCTCGCCTGGCGCGACGCGCGCGATCGCCTGCGTAGCGCCGAGGCCCGTCTTGCTGAGGCGCGGGCCGAGGAGGATTACCTGCGTCACACGCTGGCAGAACTCGATGCCGCAGCGCCGCAGCCTGGCGAGGAAGCGGTGCTGGCGGAAAAGCGGGCGCGGCTGATGCATGTTGGTCAGGTTGCCGAGGCGACTGAAACGGCAATTCAGGAAATTTCCGGCGATCGCGGCGCGTTGCGCGCGCTTGCCAATGCCGCGCGAGTATTGGAGCGTGTTCGGGACAAGGCGGGACAGCGTCTTGATGCCGGGATCGCCGCGCTGGAGCGGGCCTTGATCGAAGCCGAGGAATGTGCGGCTCTGCTCGACGCTTCTACGGTGCAGGATGATGCTGGCTCCGATCGAATCGATCAGATCGAGGAACGGCTATTCTCTCTCCGCGCGCTCGCCCGAAAGCACCACGTCTCGATCGATGCGCTGGCCGATATCCAACGCGATACCGCCGAAAAATTGACGGCGATCGAGCTTGGTGACGGTTCGTTGAAAAAGCTCGCCACCGAAGAGCGTCGCTGCTGGACGGTTTTTGCCGGCGCATGCCGCGAGTTGAGCACCATCCGCGCCGCGGCGGCACAGCGACTCGATCTGGCCATCCAGGCGGAGCTGCCGCCGCTCAAGCTCGAGCGCGCCCGATTTATGACCCAACTGGTCGCGCTGGACGATGATTCTTGGGGTGTCGATGGCAGTGAGAGTGTCAGTTTCCTGGTCGCGACCAACCCCGGATCAGCGCCCGGTGCGCTGGGCAAGATTGCCTCGGGCGGCGAGTTGTCGCGTTTCCTGTTGGCGCTTAAACTTGTGCTGGCCCGGCTGACCAGCGTGCCCACGCTTGTATTCGACGAGGTCGACAGCGGTATCGGCGGCGCCGTTGCGGCGGCCGTCGGCGAGAGACTGCAGCGACTGGGGCGGCAGCTTCAGGTTCTGGTCGTTACCCATTCGCCGCAGGTCGCGGCGCGGGGCGAAAATCATTGGCGTGTCGCTAAGGAGATTCGAGGCGACGTGACTGTCACCACGGTCGAGCCGCTGATGCCGGACCAACGCCAGGAGGAGATAGCGCGCATGTTGTCGGGTGCCGAAATCACGTCCGAGGCTCGCGCTGCTGCCGACCGGCTGCTCGCCAGCGCCGTCGCCAAACCGGTGGTCTGATCGTGGCGGCCTTGGAAATCCGCTTTAGCGCGCTTGGCGTTGCGGCCTTGACGGCCGAGCAGGCAGATGCGGCCCATCAGGATCTGGTTGCAGCGATCAACCACCATCGCGAGCGCTATTATATCCTGAGTGATCCGGAAATCAGCGATGCCGATTACGACGCGCTGGAGGCGCGGCTGCTGGCAATCGAGGCCCGGTTTCCCAGCCTGGGTGAGGCGGATAGCCCCTCCAAAACGGTCGGAGCGGCAGCCGCTGATGGATTCGCCAAGGTTCGCCATGCTGTGCCGATGCTGTCGCTCGGCAACGCCTTCACGGCGCAGGATGTGACCGATTTTCTAACGGGTGTGCGTAACTTTTTACTCGAATACCGCAACGATCCGGCGGCGCCGATCGAATTGGTTGCCGAGTTGAAGATCGACGGGCTGTCCTGCTCGCTTCGCTACGAAAACGGCAGGCTGGTCCAGGCAGCAACGCGCGGCGACGGACAGGAGGGCGAGGACGTCACCGCTAACGTCCTCACAATCGCCGACGTGCCGAAAATCCTGGCTGGATCGGCCCCCGCGATCATCGAGATTCGCGGCGAGGTCTACATGAGTGACGCCGATTTCCTGAGCCTGAACGCGCAGCAGCACGCCACTGGGGCAAAGCTTTTCGCCAATCCCCGTAATGCCGCCGCCGGGAGCCTCCGCCAACTCGACCCGGCAATCACGAAGACCAGGCCCTTGCGCTTTTTTGCCTATGCCTGGGGCGAGGCTTCCGAGCCGCTCGGCACGACGCAGGCTGAATGCCGGGATCGCCTGCGGTCCTGGGGCTTCCAGCTCAACGAGCCGAGCCGCGTGGTCACGGATACCGATCAGATCATGGGTTTTTATGACGAAATCCAGGATCGACGCCCCAATCTGGGCTTCACGATCGACGGGCTCGTCTACAAGGTCAATCGCCTTGACCTGCAACAACGACTGGGTTTCATCGCCCGCGCGCCGCGCTGGGCGATCGCCCATAAGTTTCCGCCCGAGCAAAGCCGAACCCGAATCAAGGGCATCACCATTCAGGTCGGACGAACCGGCACGCTTACCCCCGTTGCGGAACTGGAGCCGATCAACGTCGGTGGTGTCATGGTCAGCCGGGCCACCCTTCATAACGAGGATTACATCGCCGCCAAGGAAATCCGAGTGGGCGATCTCGTCGTGGTCCAGCGAGCCGGCGACGTCATTCCCCAGGTCGTAAGCGTAGTGCCCGACCAGCGGCCTGATGGTTCCGTGCCCTTCGTCATGCCAGAGACCTGTCCCGTCTGCGGTAGTCATGCCGTGCGCGAGGACGGCGAGGCGGCGCGCCGGTGCACCGGGGGCCTGATCTGCCGTGCCCAGATGGTCGAACGGCTAAAGCATTTTGTCGCTCGCGATGCCTTCGATATCGAGGGGCTCGGCGGCGAGACGATAGAGAAATTCCACGAGGAGGGGCTGATCACCTCACCTGCCAGCATTTTCCGCCTCACCCTCGACGCCATCATGTTCTCGCCCGACAAGATCCTGCGGCGGCGGGGCTGGGGTCGGCAGAGTGCGAGCAACCTGATTGCGGGTATCGACGCCCGCCGCAGCGTCGGCCTCGATCGCTTCATCCTGGCGCTCGGTATCCGCCAGACCGGGCAACAAACGGCCCGTCTGCTGGCCCGCCATTACGGTACCTTCGACCGATTCCGCGCCGAGATGGAGGCCGCAGCCGACAATCATGGCGAATCCTGGGCCAATCTGCTCGCGATTGACGGGATTGGTGACGATACCGCTCAAGACATCGTCGATTTTTTCGCCGAGCCGCATAACGGCGAGGTTCTCGATGATCTGCTGAATGAGGTCACGGTCCAGGATTTTGTCCCGCCTGCGCGCACCGGTGACAGCGCGCTCGCCGACAAGACCATCGTCTTTACCGGGACGCTGCCCACGCTCAGTCGCGGTGAGGCCAAGGCGCGTGCCGAAGCGCGAGGCGCCAAGGTAACCGGCTCCGTCTCGGCCAAGACGGATTATGTTGTCATGGGCACCGATGCCGGCTCAAAGGCCGACAAAGCCCGCACACTGGGGGTCACGGTCCTGACCGAGGAGGAATTTCTGGCCCTGTGCGGTGGGTGAGACACGATGAACCGGAACCCATCCCGTCGAGACGAGAGACTTTCGCCGAGGTGACCTAGGGAGCAGGTACCCGATGTGGTATATTCCTGGCGTCGTGCAATGGCCGTTCCTTAGCGTCATTCCTATGAGGATGGAAATAATGTCCGAGGCGAAGAGCCTATTTTGTTTCGGGCTTGGCTATTCCGCCCTTGCCCTTGCGCATCGTCTGAAACGGCAAGGCTGGGCCGTGGGCGGCACCTGTCGCAGCGTCGAGAGCCAAGCTGAACTGGTAACCCAAGGGTTCCCTGTCACACGCTCATCACGGGGACAAACGCCTATTGATCCGGAAGGTGAGATTGCGGCGGCGACACATCTACTGATCTCCGTGCCGCCGGATGAAATCGGCGATCCGGTGATCGCGCTTTATGGTGATGCGATGCGGGCGCGACAGGCGATGGGCAAGCCCTTTGACTGGGTTGGCTACCTGTCCACGACAGGGGTTTATGGTGATCGTGGCGGCGGTTGGGTTGATGAAGCCGATGCTCTTGTGCCGACCGGTGAGCGCGGGCAGCGCCGGGTCGATGCCGAGCACGCCTGGCTTGATCTGCTGGAACAGGACGGCATGCCGGTTCATCTGTTCCGCCTCGCTGGTATCTATGGTCCGGGTCGCAGCGCTCTCGACACGATCCGTTCTGGGCGCGCGCAGCGCGTCGTCAAACCGGGTCAGGTCTTCTCGCGCATCCATGTCGAGGATATTGCGACCATTCTCGAGGCCTCTATCTCGCGCCCGAACCCCGGAGCAGCCTATAATGTCTGCGACGATGACCCGGCCCCCCCCGATGAGGTCCTGGCCTTTGCCGCGACATTGCTGGGGCAGACACCGCCGCCTGCGATAGCCTTTGAAGACGCGCTGCTCTCGCCCATGGCACGCAGCTTTTATGCCGATAACAAGCGCGTCCTCAACATCCGGATAAAGGACGAATTAGGCGTGAAGCTGGCCCATCCGAGCTACAAGGACGGCTTGAAAGCATTGCTCGCGGCGGGTGCCTAGAACCAGATCGCGACCTGACAGATTTGCCTGGCCGCGATCAAGGCACGCGAGGTTTACTGCGCTTCGGTAAGCGAAGGATCGATATAGCTCTCCAAATCCTGCGGGGTCTTGTAGACGCCGTTGCGGACGTTGAACTCGTCGGCGACGACATCCGAGCCATAGAGCGAGGACAGCTTGGCGCTCTTGACGAAGGCCTTCTTGGCTTCCGCCAGGCTGAGGATATGAGTTCCCTTGACGAAGGGGATGTAAGTCTTGGTATCGACGCCATCGCGCGCGGACATGATCTTCAGGGCATCCGGGCGGGTCTTCGGATCATTGATATAGGCCTGGACGCGATACCAGACCTTGATGACCTTATCCCAATCGGCGCGACGTTCCTTGAAACTTTGCGGCGACACGGCGAGGCCGTCATAGATCAGGCCCGGCGCCTTTGCCGATGTGAAGATAGGCCGCGCGCCTGGCGACATCTTCATCGCCTGGCCCGATATCGGCTGCCATACCGCTACTGCAGCGACGGCGCCTGATGACAAAACCTGAGGCAACTGATCGGACTTGGAATTCACCAAGGTAACGTCGGTGATCTTGAGGCCGGCCTGCTTCAGCCCGTTTTCCAGCAGGAGGTGATCGACGAGGCCAACCTCAACGCCTACCTTCTGGCCTTTCAACTCCTTGATGCTTTTGATCCCAGGCTTGCCGATAACCTGATCATTGCCGCTGGAATAATCGGTCAGCATGATGATGACATTTTTCGCACCCGCGGCGCCGATGCTCAATGAGTCACCAGTTGCGAGAAAATCGGCATCGAGCTTGCCGGCCGAAAATGCGTCGAGCGATGCCGAATAATCGAACCACGACATGACCACATCGACGCCGGCTTCCTTGAACCAACCCTTATCGACGGCGATCTGCATGCCGGTAAAGCCCGGCCAGTCGCTGAAACCGATACGCAGCGGAGCCGCGGCCTTTGCTTGGCTGACGACGGACAGCAGGCAAACGCCTGCGACGGCGGCCGCGTTAAAGATCTTGGCGAAACTCTTCATGATGCGATCCTGTTGCAATGGAGTTCTGCGGCAAGGGCGCAGAAGCGAGATACAGGATGTTGCAGCGCAAGAATGATGCCGCGCCTTGCCTAGGCTTCTGCCAAGTTTGAAAGTTCCAGCACCATGGCATCGAGTCTGGTGAGATTCGCGTCGTCCGAGAGACGATGATCACCGTTCTTGACGAGGGTCACCAAGACGTCGTCATGGTCGATCGCCTCTGCCAGACGGATTGCGTGTTGCCAAGGGACATCCGGGTCGGCTGTGCCCTGAAGGATGCGGACAGGACAGCCGAGTGCGATCGGGGCGTCGAGCAGGCAATGGCGTTTGCCGTCCTCGAACAACGCGCGGGTGAGGAGATAGCCGGCAGGATCATAGGACGAGGCCAAGCGCGTCATGCCCTTATTCATAATCTCCTCACGCGCCGCCGCCGGCAATCGCGGCCACATCAGGGCTTGGGTGAAATCAGGGGCAGGCGCAACACAGGCAAGGCCGACGACGCGCTCGGGCCGTGCCAGTGTCAGCAGCAGCGCAAGCCAACCGCCCATGCTGGAGCCGACCAGAATCTGGGGGCCGGATGTCAACGCATCGAACACCGCGACCGCGTCGTCGCGCCATTGGCCGATCGTGCCATCCTCGAAACGCCCGGAAGACTGGCCGTGACCCTGATAGTCGAAACGCAGGAAGGACTGATCGCGGGCCGAACAGAAACGCTCCAGCGCGACCGCCTTTGTTCCCGTCATATCGGAGTTGAAACCACCCAGGAAGATAACGCCGGGCAGATCGCTCTTGCCTTCAAAGCGCTGGTAGGCGATGGAAACTCCCCCGTGCCGTGTAAAAATCCGAGGTGGCGGGGCCTGAGCCAACTCGTCCGTCATTCGCGTTTCTCCTTAATCGGTTGATTCATGCCTTCTAGCACCGAGCGTCGCGCCTTCGAAACCGAGCATGCCGGGCGTCCCCCAGCTGTTTTGCAGGTGGCCCCCGCGCTGGTGACCGGTGGGGTGGAGCGTGGTACTGTCGAGATCGCGGCTGCGCTCGTCAAGGCCGGATGGCGGGCCATTGTGGCGTCGAGCGGTGGTCCTATGGTCCATGAGATCGAACGAGCCGGCGCTGAGCATGTTACCCTGCCCCTCGCGTCGAAAAATCCGATTGTCATCTATCGCAATATTGCCCGCTTGGCACGATTGATCAGGGACGAGTCAATCGATCTCGTTCATGCCCGCAGTCGTGCACCGGCGTGGAGCGCTTATTTTGCCGCCAATCGAACCGGACGCCCCTTTGTGACGACCCTTCATAATATTTACGGAGGGCGATCAGCAGCCAAGCGGCTCTATAATTCGGTCATGATGAAAGGCGACAGGGTCATCGCCATTTCGCAATTCGTGGCGGATCATGCGATCGCAACCTATGGCCTCGATCCCGCACGGGTTACTGTCATTCATCGCGGCGTCGATCTCGCACGGTTTGATCCGAGCGCGATCCATCCTTCACGCCTGATCGCCCTCGCCAAGGAGTGGCGACTCGACGATGGTGCGCCGGTCATTATGCTGCCGGGCAGGATGTCGCGCTGGAAGGGTCATTTTGACCTGATCGAGGCGGTTTCCGTCTTGAATCGGCGCGACCTCCAGGTGCTGTTCGTCGGCAACGACCAACAGCATCCCGGCTTCCGCAAGGAGTTGGAAGCCAGAATTGCGACGCTTGATCTTGGTGGTATCGTCCATATGGTCGGGGATGCCCGCGATATGCCCGCAGCCTTCATGCTGGCCGACGTTGTTGTGTCGGCATCGACCGAACCCGAAGGCTTCGGCCGGATTTCGGTCGAGGCGCAGGCGATGGGGCGGCCTGTGATCGCGACCGATCACGGTGGCTCACGCGAGACGGTGGTTTCCGGGGAGACCGGCTGGTTGGTTCCGCCGAGTGACCCGGCGGCGCTGGCTGCAGCCCTGACGACCGCGCTGTCCCTGTCGCCGCGTGACCGGGTCATGCTGGCAGCGCGCAGCCGAGCGGCGATGGTGGAAAAATTCGACGCGCGACAAATGGCAGACGCTACGCTTGATCTTTACACCGGACTGCTGTTCCCGGATCAGGCACCAAGCCATCGCGACCTGGATAATGCTGATGTCGCCGCCGAGTCCTGAACGGATTCTGATCATCAAGCTTGGCGCGCTTGGCGACATGATTCAGGCCATGGGGCCGGCACAGGCTATAAGGCAGCACCATCCAAACGCGCAGATAACGCTGTTGACGACATCGCCATTCGAGAAATTGGCGCATGCCGCACCCTATTTCGATACTGTCTGGATCGATCCGCGGCCGTCGTTTTGGCGCAATCCCGGGGCGTTGTGGCAGTTCCGCCTGAAGCTTCGCGCGGCCCGTTTCGATCGCGTCTACGATCTCCAGACCTCGGATCGGTCAAGCTTCTATCGCCTGCTGTTCTTGCCGGGGCCGATGCCGGAATGGTCTGGGATCGCGCGTGGGGCATCCCACCCTCATGCCAATCCGCTGCGCGATTTCGTCCACACCATCGAACGACAACGCGATCAGCTCAAATATGCGGGAATCGACGATGTTCCCATGACAGACCTGTCGTGGCTTGACGCCGATCTGTCCGGACTGGCCTTGGCGGATTCCGGTCAGGTGCTGCTTGTTCCCGGCGGCGCTGCTCATCGCCCGGAAAAGCGTTGGCCGGCTGCGTCCTACGCGGCGCTGGCGGCGCATGTGGTGGGGCGGGGATTGCAACCGGTGATCCTGGGCGGCGCCATCGAAACAGCGTTGGCGCAGGAAATCTACGCGACAGTGCCGCAGGCCCTCGATCTGACTGGCAGGACCGATTTCGGCATGATCGCGGCCCTGGCCCGCAAGGCTCGTTGCGCCATTGGCAACGATACGGGCCCCATGCATCTGATCGCGGCAATCGGGTGTCCGGCAACGGTGCTGTTCTCGTCGGCGTCCGATCCGGCGATCACGCGACCACGCGGGCCCGAAGTCACGGTGCTAAAGCGAGAACGCTTGGCGGATCTGTCGCCAGCCGAGGTTGCGGCGAGCCTTCCGCTGGGCTAAACCTGCACCAGTTTTCTGTTCGTTCAGCTTTAGCGAGGATATCATTCCGTGGCCGCTTCTTCTGCCGCCGAGAGCCCGATCACCCTGACTTTGCCGGATGGCGCGACGCGCATGTTCGACGGGCCGGTGACGGGTGCCGCCGTCGCGGCCTCGATTGGTGCCGGTCTCGCCAAGGCAGCGCTCGCCATTAAGATCGACGGACAATTGCGCGACCTGTCGCGGGTAATCGACCGTGATGCCCGGATCGCGATCATCACTCGCGAGCAGCCCGAGGGTATCGAACTGCTGCGTCACGACGCCGCCCATGTCATGGCCCAGGCGGTCAAAACATTGTTCCCGGAAACGCAGGTAACGATCGGCCCGTCGATCGACACCGGTTTCTATTACGATTTTGCCCGCGATCAGCCCTTTGCCCTCGATGATCTGGCCAAGATCGAAGAGAAGATGCGCGAGATCGTTCGGGCTGATCAGCCTTTCGTCCGCGAGGAATGGCCGCGCGATCAGGCAATCGCCCATTTCGAAAATCTGGGCGAGCATTACAAGGCCGAGATCATCCGCGATCTGCCGGAGGGCGAGATCATCTCGATCTACCGCCAGGGTGAGTTCCTTGATCTTTGTCTCGGGCCGCACGCGCCGAGCACCGGCAAGATCGGAATGGGATTCAAGCTGACGAAGCTGGCCGGGGCGTATTGGCGGGGCGACAGCCGCAATCCGATGCTGCAGAGGGTCTACGGGACCGCCTGGGCGTCGGAAAAGGAATTGGCGCATTACCTGTTCCAGCTTGAGGAAGCGGAGAAGCGCGACCACCGCCGCATCGGTCGCGAGTTGGACCTGTTTCACCTTCAGGAAGAAGCGCCCGGCCAGGTGTTCTGGCATCCCAAGGGCTGGACGATGTTCCGGATCCTGGAGAATTTCATTCGCAGCAGGCTTGAGCCCGCCGGGTATGACGAGGTCAAGACGCCCCAACTGGTCGACCAATCGCTGTTCAAGGCGTCAGGACACTGGGACATGTACGGCGCCAACATGTTCAAGGTCGAACATGACGAGGGCGCCCGCGTTGCCGGTATCAAGCCGATGAATTGCCCGGGCCATGTCCAGATTTTCCGCCAGGGCCTGAAGAGCTATCGCGATCTGCCGTTGCGTTATTCGGAATTCGGGGCCTGCCATCGCAACGAGCCGTCGGGCGCGCTGCACGGCATCATGCGGGTTCGCGCCTTCACCCAGGACGACGCCCATATCTTCTGCACAGAGGATCAGGTCGTTTCCGAATGCGAGGCCTATATCCGCCTCCAACTCGGCGTCTACGAGGCGCTCGGCTTCGACAAGATCGACGTCAAGCTGGCCCTGCGCCCCGAGGAGCGTTACGGAACCGACGCGATCTGGGATCGCGCGGAGGGTTCCTTGCGCTCGGCGCTGGAGCGGGCGGGGTTGAGTTATACCGACCTTCCCGGCGAAGGTGCGTTTTACGGCCCCAAGATCGAATTTCATCTGCATGACGCGATCGGCCGAACCTGGCAGTGCGGCACCCTGCAGTTTGATGGCGTGCTCCCTGAGCGACTCGACGCCAGTTATATCGGCGAGGATGGCCAGCGGCATCGCCCGGTCATGCTGCATCGGGCAATCCTGGGCTCGCTGGAGCGCTTCCTCGGGATTCTGATCGAGCAATATGCCGGCAAGTTCCCGTTGTGGCTGGCGCCGGTGCAGGCCGTCGTCGCGACCATCACTTCTGACGCAGATGATTATGCCCGCGAGATCCAGAAAGCCTGCATTGCCGTCGGTTTGCGGGTCGAAGCGGACCTTCGCAACGAGAAGATCAACCTGAAAGTCCGCGAGCATAGCCTGGCCAAAGTGCCCGTCATGCTGGTGGTCGGCAAGCGCGAGGCCGAGACCGGGATGGTTGCATTGCGTCGTCTCGGCGGCAAGGATCAGGAAATCGTCGCCCTCAACGATGTGATCCATAGATTGTCAATCGAAAGCGCGGTACCATCCGCGTGATTTTTTAACCACCACCGGAACCGGTGGGTGCCGACGGTGCCCACCCCCATTTCGTTTCGTTTGGAACTGTTGGAGGCCGTACATAGCCAGACCACCGATGAACACCCCCAGTCCGCCGTCCCGAGAGGGGCCGCGAGTCAATGAGGAAATCAATGTCCCGCGCGTTCGACTGGTAGACCAGAACGGCACCATGGTGGGTGTCGTACCGCGCAATGAAGCCCTGGTGATGGCAGCTCAAGCCGGACTCGACCTTGTCGAAGTCGCCTCTGCCGCCGATCCGCCGGTCTGCAAGATCCTCGATTACGGCAAGTTCAAGTACGAGGAGCAGAAAAAGCGCAACGAGGCCCGTAAGAAGCAGAAGGTCATCGAGATCAAGGAGATCAAACTCCGTCCCGGGATCGACGAGCATGATTACGAGGTCAAGCGGCGCAGCATGGTCAAGTTCGTGGAGGAAGGCGACAAGGTGAAGGTCACCATGCGTTTCCGTGGCCGCGAACTCGCGCACCAGGAGATTGGCATGAATGTGCTGATGCGGGTACGTGACGATCTCGATGAGATCGCCAAGATCGAGCAGCATCCCAAGATGGAAGGCCGCCAGATGATCATGGTGCTGACGCCACGTTAGAGCAAAATCTGGCGTGGTTGGTCTATCCAGTCGAGTTATAGGAACTTCGTTCTGCCGCTATGCGACGAAATAAAGGCTCGGAACTCCGGTTCCGGGCCTTTTTCGCGGCTAATTTATTGCGAGCGGCATGGTTGTAGAGTCAAGAGCCATAAAATCGGTCGCGGGAGGTCGGGGTGAACGTCAGAACAGGGGCCATTGCCGTGGGACTCGTCGTCATTGTGACGGGAGGCGCACTGATGCTGGGCGACAGGATCGCCAGTCAGCGTGTCGCCGCCTTGGCCGATCGCGGCATTGCCCTTCTTCCCCCTGGTATCGAGGCAAAATACCAAGGGGTTTCCTGTTCATTGCTGACGGACGTTGCGACCGTCACGGGCTTGAACTTGACGTCCCGGTACAACGGGGTGACCGGAACGGAGACGATCGACCGTATCGAGATTGCGGGTGTCCCGTGGTCTCTTGCCGATCAGATCGCCCTGATATCGACGGCGCCCCAGATACTGACCCGCGATACCGTGTTTCGCCTCGCTGATCGTGTCACGTTTACGGGAATCCGCGCTAAGACACCCAAACTCGATCTCAGGCTGCAAAGACTGACGATCGCCGGGATTCGTTTGCACCCATACGCGCTGGTCCAGCCTGCTGTCCCAACCGTGTTGCAGATCATCAAGCAGGTCACGTTGCCGCCGCCGAACCTAGATGGAGCCAATGGCGAGGCGGTCGCGATCGCACAGGCGACGACGCTGCTGCGATTCAGCGCCGCCGTGGCACTGGCGCTAGAGTACGACAACGCGGCAGAGACGGGACTAGAAGAGGACCTCACGATCCCCGCGACCCCTGACGAGTCCGAGGAGCAACAGCATTTCTCGCTTGCGCGCGCCGATCTGCCCCACGGGCTCCATAATGGCGTGATTGGACCGGCATATGACGAGGACTTTCGCGAAGCCGGGAGCGATCACGTTCAATTCGGCTTCAAGCACCTCGATCTCGGGGGCTTTGACGTTCACGCACCAGCAGAGCGCCTTGTCGGCGGTGCCGCATTCTCCAGCGCTCTGGTTGAAGGGCTGAAAGTCGGTAATCTCAGTATCTCTGGGATCACGGCGGAAATCCCGACCGCAGGGCATGTGACAATCTCGCGGATTGGTGTTGATGGCATTGATTTTGGCCATGGAGTTCTGCAGGCGGCACATATGGGTGTCGAGCAGTTGCACCTGACCGAGGCAGCCTTTACGCAAACGCCGGCGACGGCGGCCGCGATGCAGAATCTCGGCCTCCATGCGTTGACAATCAGCGCATCTGCCGGCTATCGCTGGGATGTGGAGCATCAGGCTGTGACTTTCGATCGTACCGCACTGCGTATCGACGAACTTGGTGAACTCGACTTTGATGGGCAGGTCGAGGGTGTTTCGCCCGCAATCGATCTGCAGCGCCTAGAGAATGAGATTGTCCTGCGAGAAGCGCGGGTGCGATATCGCGACGCATCATTGGCGCGGCGCCTCATCGCTGCGAGCGCGGCAAAGGCTCAGGTCGACGTCGCCGCCATGCGCCAACACCTTATCGACACGGTCGAACTGCGTGCCCTCGCTTTTGGCTCTGGTCCCGCCCTCACTAATGTCGTTAGTGCGGTGACCAGCTTCATCCAAGCCCCGAACTCGTTGAATGTGGTGATCAAACCACCGGTCCCGCTACCGATTTCCGACTTGCTCATGCAGCAGGACGAAGACCCGCAGAAAATGCTCGATAGGCTGGGCGTTACCGTCCTCGCGAATCAATAGTGTCTTAGACCCATCCTCAGCTTTGATGGGGTTGCGCGGTATGGCCGCTACCGGCAGCCGGCTTGGCGCGTCCTGCCGAGCCGTCGAGTTCGCTCTGCCAGTTTATGATCGTCTTGGCCAAGGCATCGTAACCCGCCAAGCTCGCGCTCTGGGCCGAGGTCAGGTGGTGTTCGGCGATCTCACGCCCGAGGTCGGTCCAGTCAGCCTCGGTCAGTTTCAGCTCTGCTGCGGGGAAAAAGATCCGTTCTTCGAGCATCATGTGGTCGCGCTGGAGATCGATGAATGCCCGCGCCCAACGGACCAATGCATCCCTGGGAACGATGGCGTCGCCGAGGACGGCGTCGAGCGCCGCGGCGAAGTCGCGTGACTTCTGGGCGAGAACGAGGTGCTCGCGGGCAAGATCACCGATCGCGGCTGTCTCCTGTGGCGCGCGGGCGCAGAGCTGAACGTAGAGGCGATCCTCTTTCGGATGATGCGAGATGTCGGGGAAGCCGACGAAATAGTCGAGCGCTGCCCGGATCAAGTCGTAGTCGGCCGTTGCACCCTGCTCGAGGCGGGTGACGTGCCAGTCGAGAGCGTCGAGGAGGCGGCCAAGCTGTCCATGTTCCTGGCGGAGAACGCGTAAGACTTCCGGCATGACAACCTTCCTCTTGATCGTGACGATACCCTGAGGCTGCGGCAACCGGGCGCGCGGCACCATGATTCAAGTCAAGCCGAGAAATCCCTGGCCCCAAAATTTGGGTGCGCCGCGTCATCAGGTGGGCGCGGTATCGGGGAGTGTAGTGCCCTTGATTTGTATCAATGTGATCCTTGTTTTTTCAGCCTAGTTTCAAACTCGGACGGGACCGACGCGCCGGATATTCATATTGCAGCGCGGTGCGGATTTCCGACCTCCGGCATTGCCGGTGCTCTGGGGAGCATCGGCCCCTGTCGGGCGACCAGCGGTGGGTTCCGCCACCATTTCCAGAGGTAGGGATCGTCGATGTCTGCACGCTCCTTAGGCATCCGGGGTCGTCTCGGATGGGAGGTTTTCGCCGTTCTGGTCCTGAAGATTTTCGGCCTGACGACACTCTACGTCCTGTTTTTCACGCCGGCGTTACGTCCGAACATCACCGATCAGGGCGTCGCCTGGCACTTGTTTACGGCGTCGGCTGCGCCGGCGATCGCCCATGATGGAGGTGCGCGATGATCGATCCAACACTCGTCGAACTGTCTCGAGCGCAGTTTGGCATTACTGCTCTCTACCACTTCCTGTTCGTCCCCTTGACGCTCGGCCTGTCGGTCCTGCTCGGTATCATGGAGAGCGTCTATGTCATGACCGGCCGACCTATCTGGCGCGAGATGACCCGTTATTGGGGCGTGCTGTTCGGCATCAATTTCGTCATGGGCGTCTCTACCGGGATTACCATGGAGTTCCAGTTCGGCACCAACTGGGCCTATTACTCGCATTATGTGGGCGATATCTTCGGCGCCCCGCTGGCGATTGAAGGGCTGATGGCCTTCTTCCTCGAAGCGACCTTCGTGGGCATGTTCTTCTTTGGCTGGGACCGGATGTCAAAGGTCGCACATTTGTGCGCCACCTGGCTGCTGGCGCTTGGCACGAACCTCTCTGCGCTTTGGATCCTGATCGCCAATGGCTGGATGCAGAATCCTGTAGGGGCAGTCTTCAATGCGCAATCGATGCGGATGGAGGTCTCGTCGTTCAGTGACGTGCTGTTCAACCCTGTCGCTCAATCCAAATTCGTCCATACGGTAAGCGCCGGCTATGTGACCGGATCGATGTTCGTGATGGCGATCAGCGCCTGGTTCCTGTTGGTGGGGCGGAATCGCGAATTTGCCCGCCGTTCAATGACGGTCGCCGCAAGTTTCGGTCTTGCTTCCGCCCTTTCTGTCGTCGTGCTCGGCGATGAAAGTGGCTACACCGCGTCGCAGAACCAACGCATGAAGATTGCCGCGATCGAGGCAATGTGGGTAACGGAGCCCGCGCCTGCAGGCTTCACCTTGTTCGGCTTTCCGGATCTGGACGCGCGCGAGACCCATATGAAGATCGAGATACCTTGGCTGCTTGGTCTGATCGCGACGCGTTCAACCACGGAGGAAGTACCCGGCATCGAGAACCTGGTGCAGGAGAACAAAGGTCGTATCGAAAGCGGCATGCTGGCCTATGGCTCGCTTCTCACCCTGCGCAGTCATCCCAACGACGCCGAGGCGAAGTCCCTGTTCGACACCCATGTCGGCGATCTCGGCTATGGCATGCTGCTGCGCAAATATACCGATCACGTCCTCGATGCAACGCCCGCGCAGATCGAGAAGGCGGCATGGGATACTGTGCCCGACGTTCTGCCGCTGTTCTGGTCGTTCCGCCTGATGGTTGCGCTTGGCATGTTCTTCATCGGCTTTTTCGCCTATGCCTTCAGGCTTTCGGCCAAGCGCCAGCTCGACAAACATCGCTGGTTCCTCAAGCTCGCCCTGGTGTCGCTGCCATTGCCGTGGCTCTCGTCCGAGCTGGGTTGGGTGGTCGCCGAGTACGGGCGCCAGCCCTGGACGATCGACGGCGTCCTGCCGACCTTCATGTCGGTCTCAAGCGTTCCGGCGACCAATGTCTGGCTCAGCCTCATCGGCTTCATCGTATTCTACAGCGTGCTCGCGGTTGTCGAGCTCTATCTGATGATCAAATACGTCAAGCTCGGGCCGGAGGGTGCCTATGGCCTGCCGGAACTGGGTCGCGACGACCGCGCCGCCGCGCTTGGCGAATAGAGGGAACGACGATCATGACACTCGATTATGAGAGCCTTCGCGTTATCTGGTGGCTGCTGCTGGGCGTGCTGCTGACCGGATTTGCCGTCATGGATGGCTTTGATCTCGGCACCGGCATCCTGTTACCGTTTGTCGGTCGCAACGATGCCGAACGTCGCGTCGTCATCAATACCGTCGGCCCGGTCTGGGAAGGCAACCAAGTCTGGCTGATTCTCGGTGCCGGGGCGATCTTCGCCGCGTGGCCCTTGATCTACGCCGTTGCCTTTTCGGGTTTCTATCTGGCGATGTTCCTGGTGCTGTGTTCGCTCATCCTGCGCCCGGTTGGCTTCAAATATCGCAGCAAGATGCCGGGCAAGACATGGCGGTCGAGTTGGGATTGGCTGCTGTTTGTTGGCGGATTCGTGCCGGCGTTGATCTTTGGGGTCGCGATGGGCAACGCGCTCGAAGGGGCGCCCTTTCGCTTCGATGAGACCATGCGGATGAGCTACGATGGTAATCTGTTTGGCTTGCTCAGCCCCTACGCCCTTGTCTGTGGGCTGGTGTCGGTTGCGATGTTGACGCTCCATGGCGGTGCGTATCTTGCGCTCAAGACCGAGGGCATTGTCGCGGCCCGCGCCAGCCGGCTTGGTGCGTTCGCGGGGATCGCCTTGATCGTGCTGTTCGCTACGGCCGGTGCCTGGACTGCCTATGGCATCGAGGGGTATCGCATCGTTGGCACGCTGGCGCACGATGCCGCCTCGAACCCACTTGCGAAGACGGTCTCGCGCGCCACGGGAGCCTGGCTTGATAATTATTCGACCATGCCGCTGACGCTAGCCGCACCGGCCCTGGGTTTCATCGGTGCCATGCTGGGTGTTTTCGGCCTTGGCTCGGCCAAGCCGATCATCGGCTTTATCGGCAGCACCACAGCGGTTGTTGGTGTTGTCGCGACGGCGGGTGTCAGCATGTTCCCGTTCATCCTGCCGTCCTTCCTTGATCTGAGCAGCAGTCTGACTGTCTGGGATGCGTCGTCGAGCAAGACGACGCTGGTCATTATGCTGGTCGCGGCGCTGATCTTCGTCCCGATCATCCTGGCCTACACGGCGTATGTCTACAACGTGGTCTGGGGCAAGGTGACGACGAAGACGGTCGAAGCCGATCACATGAGCTATTGAGCCTAAGGGAGATCGAGAATGTGGTACTTTAGCTGGATCCTCGGCGTCGGTCTCGCCGCCGCCTTCGCCATCCTCAACGCGATGTGGTTCGAGGTTGTCGATATCGATGATCGCCTCAGGAACCCGAGGCAGGAGTAAAACGGGTCGCGATGGCCCTCCGCTGCCCGCTAGAGCGGGTCGCGTTCGACGGAAGCGTCGAACGCGTGAATCCGCTCTATAACTATATGATTTTAGAGCAAAATGTGATTTGATGATTCCATCGAATCACATTTTGCTCTAGAGGTCCAGAACCAGGCGCTGCGATACCGCCCGCGACACGCAGACTGTCATCTGGCTGTTTAGGTCACGCTCTGCGTCGCTGAGCACTGAGTCCCGGTGCTCGGGCACGCCGGCAAGCACCGGGGTCAGGCACGAGCCGCAGATCCCTTGCGTGCAGGTGCAGATCACGGCCACGTTGTTGGCATGGAGGACGTCCAGCAGGTTCTCGTCCGCAGCCACGGTCAGTACCCGCTTGCTGCGTGCCAGTTCGACTTCGAAGGGACGGTTCTCGGTCTTTGTGCTGGCACGGGGGATGAACGTCTCGGAAAAGATGGATTTATCCGGCCATCCGAGGCGACGGGCTCCCTCGATCACACAAGCCATGAATCCGGTCGGGCCACAAACATAGAGCGCCGCGCCGGGGCTGCATTCCCTGGCGATCGCCGCTGCCCGCGCGCGGTTGCTGCCGTCGCCATGATCGAGATGGATTTGCACCTGATCGCCGAACCATCCCTCAAGCTGCTTGTGGAATGGCACGCGCGCGTGATCGCGGGCAAATGCGTGCAGAATAAAGGGCTGCTTGCCGTGGTTCAGTGCATGCGCCATGGCCAGCAGTGGGGTCAGTCCGATTCCACCGGCGATCAGCACGTGACGGGTATGGCTCGGTGACAGCGGAAAGTGATTGCGTGGCGCACTGACCCGCAACGGGCTGCCGATCTTGACCTCCTCATGCAACCGCCGCGATGCGCCGCGGCCATTGGCCTCGCGTTTGACCGCGATCCGGTACCGATTGCGCTCGGTCGGGTGGTTGCAGAGCGAGTATTGCCGGACCAGACCAGGTGCGATCTCGACGTCGATATGGGCGCCTGCGGTGAAGTCGGGCCAGACCTTCTGTCCGCTCGGCTCGAGATCGAAGGCGATGATATCAGTGGCAACCGGGGTCAATGCAGTCACGCGGGCATCGAGCCAGGTTGCGGCCTCGCCACGGTCCGGCAGGACAAGATCACGGGTTTCCGTGAAGAGCGTGCGTGTCGGAATACCTTGCGCCTCGAACAGATGACGTCCGATCTGCCAGGCCTCGTGATAGCGATAGAACGGCAGGGACGGGGCAAAGTGGTGGACACAATGCTTGGCCTGACCCAGCAGCAGTACACGCAACCAGGGTGGCGCCAGCAATCGTACGGTCGTCTGAAACGGCGCTTCCTCCCAGGTGACATGGGCCGGGTGCTGAATGTGGGCAAACAGGAACGCGACGCCGAACATGCCAAGGCGTTGCGGGATCAGCCAGCACAGCAGGAATTCGCGCCAGTAAGGCGAACTCAGCCACACCACGTGCAGCAGGACATAGAACGCAACGGAAGCGGCAAAGACGCGGCGCTCGCTTTTGGGGCGTTGTGACCAGCGTGCGGCGTACCACCGGATCCAGACGACATCGATCCCGCCCAGAATGAACGGTAACTGCCAGAACGGTGCCGTCACCATGATATCGTCGGGGTCCCGTGTCGGTGAACCGGTGTGGCGATGATGTTCGAGATGAAGGTAGCGATAGCTTCCCGTCGTGATCCCCGGGATCAGCAGGAGACAGGATATCGACCCCAGAACATCGTTGAGCATCCGGTTGCCCGAGAGCGACCGGTGGGTAGCGTCGTGCAACGGCGTGAACGAGAGATAGACAGCGAAGCCATTGATCAACATCATCGCCGGCCAGGGCAGGAGTCCGTGGAGAAATCCCGCCGTGCCCAGCCCGAACAAGGCGAAGGCCGCGATGATAAGACCGATCTCCAGCGGCGCTATCACGGGAATAGTCGTCAGCGGGCGAAAGCGCGGGTCGCGGACCACCTGCTCCAGAACTTCCCGGGTCGATGTGCTGAACGCGAAACCCATGTGGCACTCCCAGGCCGTCGAATTCTTATAGTGTGAGTACACAATAAGAATTCGACCCTGTTTGTCAATCATGCCTGCCTATTATCGAGACAGACGCGAACTATCTCAGCGGGTGAGTGCTGCCTCGATAGCAGCGGTCAGTCGGGACGATGTTGGCCCTACCATCGATGGATACCAGGCGATAAGCCGGCCATCTCGACCAATCAGATATTTGTGGAAATTCCAGGCTGGCGCCCCGCCCGGTCCGGAGGCACCTCTCGCCCAGTGAAAGAGCGCGTGGGCCTCGTCGCCGCTGACGACTTGCTTGGCCAGAAGAGGGAAGGTGACCCCATAGCGGACCTGGCAGAAATTCTGGATGTCCGCGTTTGGTTTGGGGTCCTGGCCGCCGAAATCATTGGAGGGCACCCCCAAGACGACGAGGCCGCGATCCTTGAAGCGATCCGAGAGTTCCTGCAGCCCCGCGTACTGGCCTGTGAAGCCGCAGGCGGATGCCGTATTGACCACCAAAACGACCTTGCCGCGCAGGCTCTCAGGGGCGATCTGGGAGCCGTCGATCGCGGGCAGAGGCAGACTGGCCCAGTCGATTGGCGCCGCGCCAGCCTCGACGCCGGGTTTTGCGAGTCCAGCCGAAACCGCCAGGGTGCTGATGAGATCAAGAAGCTTTGCCATCAAAGGCCTCAAATTGTCATTGTCTGCGTTGTACGCGTTCTTCATCGCGCAAGATCACGTAGACCGGATCATCCGTTCCCACGATGCGGACAACGGACCGGCGGATGGCTTCGCGGCCCTTGTCAAGTTCGACGACTGCCGTGATCGAGAGGGCATGGCCGATGATGCCGCCGGTAACTGGAGGACCGCCGGGGCCGGCGCCCGCCGCAGGTGCCGCAGGTGTCGCTGGCGCGCCGGGGCTCGCGCTTGATCCGATGGTGGTCTGGCCTGGTGGCGGCGAATAGGGAATGCCCTTGTCACGCCCCGCGATGACATCGATGGCTTTCTGGCGGTCGAGACCCGGCAGGGTCATCAACGCAGCAAGCGGGGCCGTGGCGGGATCGATATCTTTTCGGCCGGAATAGACGGTGATACCCGACGCAATCTGGTCGTAGACCTCAGCCGTCATGCCATCGACAAGACGCAACTCATCGATGGTCTGAAACGGTCCATGACGACTATGATAGGCGTAGCCAAGTCCCACGTATTCAACCGGAACGATATTGTCCTTGGCGGAAACCTTGGGGTTCGAGCGCCAGTCGATGATGTGGTTCGTCAGATCCTCGATATCGGCGCCGCTGAGATCGGTCGTCTTCAACAAGGCTGTCAGCGTATCCTTGCTGGCGAGGTTGATATCGACCTTGCCCGTCTCGTCCTGGATCGAAACGGTGATGACATGTCCATCGAAGCGAATGTTTTCCGGGGTGCCGTCGCGGCGCCAATGCGATTTCCTGGGCTCGGCCAGGGCGTCAGCCCCGGGTTTCTTGGCGATGTCGACGCTAGCAAAGGCGCCGGCCACCGCTCGCGCCAATGCAGCATCCTCGATTGCGTTACGGCGCAACGTATCGACCCCGTCATAGGCCTGTCGCTGGGACGCCTTCGAGCCCGCCAGCATCGCCGCTGCGACCACGCCGAGGATCATGACCGCCCACAGCACAAGGAGCAGCGCGAAGCCCCGTTGCTGCGGTGCTGCCGCTGTGTCGGTCACGGCTGTGAGCCTATGGGTTGCGCACGATCGGCGCTGTCGCCGCCATTTCGCGTCGGAGATCGGTCGTCACGTCGCGCATCCGCTGAACACTCTGGATGATGTGCGGCGTGATCAGGACGAGCAATTCCGTCCGCGTTCCGTTATTACTGGTCGACCGGAAGAAATTTCCAACCACGGGCAGGTTCTGAACATAGGGGATGCCATAATGCTCATTCGTGGTGTGGTTCTGGATAAGGCCGCCAAGCGCGACGGTCTCACCATCCTGGACGGCAACCGTCGTATTGATGCGGCGATCGGAAATCGTCGGTGACGCTGCGGACGCCGCAGTGACGCTTGCCGAAGACCCGACCGAGCTGACCTCTTGGCTGATATCCATGGTTACCAGACCACCTTCATTGACACGCGGTGTGACCTTCAGAATGACACCGGTCGATTGATAGGAGATCGAGTTGATCACCGGCGCGTTGCTGGCAATCGTGCTTTGCGACGAGGCAGTGGCAATTGGCACCTGATCACCGACGAGGAGTTGAGCGGTCTGGTTGCTCAAAACCAGCAATTTCGGCGACGACACGACATTGACCTTGGTGATGTCGGACAGGGCGTGCAGGATCACCTGGATATTGCCACCGCCACCGAAGGCATAGCCGAAGCCGGGGAATGTCGGATAGGCGGAGGCACCGAAAGCGCTAAGCGCGCTTACTGCCGTGGTGTTCTGGCCAGCATTGCCGAGCTGTACCTGGTTCTGCGTGCTGTTCGCCCCACCATGGGCGAAATAATACTGCAGGCCATATTGAAGATCGTTCGTCAACGTGACTTCCGCTACGGCCGCTTCAAGCATGACTTGAAGCGGTGCGATATCAAGTTTCCCCAAGGCAGAGGCGATCGTTTTGTACTGTCGATCACTTGCGAGGATGAGCAGCGAGTTGGTCGATTCATCGGCGGTGATGCGAAGGCCCGCTTCACCGCTGGGCTCACTATTGCCGGACGACATCTCGGCGCTTGCCGGATTAACGGCGTTGAGAAGGCCGGCCTGCGGCGAGGCGCCTCCCGAAAGGCTGTCCGGGCTCGGTGAGGTACCCCCGCCACCCGGGGTGCCAAAGCCGCCGCCGCCGGAAGATGAGCCCGGGAGGCCAGATGAGGCACCGCCCCCAGTTCCACCGCCGCCCGCTGACGGCGAGGAAAAGCCGGAATCCATGCTCGTATTCGATGGCGCCTGTTGGCTTTGCGGTTGTTGGCCGGCAGAACCCGTCAGGATACGGTTGAGCACGCTGGCGAGATCGGTGGCCCTGCCGTTCTTGACGTAATAGACGAAAAGATGTGGTTCAGTCGTGCTCTGCCCCTTGTCGAGCCGCTGAATCCAGTCTTCCATTTCCGAGATGTACTTGCGCTGCGGCGAGATCACGAGAACGGCGTTCAGCCGGGCAATCGGCATGATGCGAAGAACACCCCCGAGCGGGCCATCCTTGCCGCCGGAGATCGAGGACAGCTCCTGCGCCATGGTATTGGCATCAGCGGATTGCAGGGTGAACAGGCCGAACGACATGCCGGCCATCCAGTCGACGTCGAACACCCGCACATTGTCGCTGATGGCCTGGCGATCCTGCGTGCTGCCGCCAATGACCAGCAAATTGCGCGAACTATCGAATTTCAGAATTGCTCCCGGTGGGCTGATCGGGGTCAGCAGGCGTTGGATGTCGTCGGCGCTGACGTAGCGCAAGGGGACGATTTCAACGCCGTAGCCCGCCTGGCTCTGCCCTATCATTTCAGCGGTCTGTGCCGCCTGGGGGGCGGGCTGCACGATATACATATTGCCGTGGCGAACGATCGCCACGCTGCTCATGTGGAAGACCTGCTCAAGTGCGGGCAGGATACTGTTCTTCGGCAGTGGCGCGGAAGTCTGGAACGTGACCGTGCCCACGACACCCGGATCTATGGCGAAATTTTTGTGCAGGATATCGCCCAGGACTGCCTTGACGACCTGGCCGATATCGGCGTTGACGAAATTCAGTGAAATGCCGTCATTGGCATCCGACAGGGGCGCCTCACTCGGCACGCGCATGGCGCCGATCACGTTCCCGGTCCCGGGCCTGATAATCTTGTCTGCGATTTGATTGTAGCTCTCATCGGGCGATATCAGGCCGTTTTGGAGCGCGCTCGAGGGTTGAAGAGGGGTAGGCGATGCGGCTGGACGCTCGGTCTCCGCGATCTGTTCTGGGCTGCGAGGTTCAGTACAGGAAGGGATCGCCAAAGTGGCGATCACCAGTCCTGATATGCTCGCAAGGTGCCGTGCCGATACACCCATCTAATTGGCTTCCTGCTGATTTACCTCAGTATCGAGGTGTAAATAATAGATAACGAATCGTTGACAAAATCCTAAATATCCAAGGTTTGGTTTACAGGACGTTATTTTCATGACTGTCGCCTTTGTGCCATCAATACGTATGGACACCAGGCGCTGTCACCGTCCCCGTGCCGGGCATGCCGCCACCGGGTGCGACACGTGCTGGGAAACGCAGTTCCTGGGATTCACCGTTGCTGCTGATGACCACATGATCTGGCGCGATCTCCTTGATCAGCCAACTCGATACGGTGTCGCCTTCGTGCGCGACTACGAGATCCTTTTGATCGGGGGTTCGAATAAGGGCGACCCTCTTGCCCGAGCCAACCAGCAATCCGGCCAGCACCAGGGTGGGCGGCGGCGCCGTCGCTACATTCTGTTGCGGCGGTATCGCCATTGCTGCTCGACGGGTCGGATCAAAAATCGGACGGCCGGTAAGATTGTCGGTGGCGCTCATCGGCGGCGCGGCTTTGATCGCGACCGGGCCGGGATCGACCGGTGCGATCGCGGCGACATTGCTCCAACCCTCATCGACAGGAATTGCCCATAGGCCGACAAGGACGAGGAGCGCGATGCTCAGAAGCAGCAGCAAGATACGATTGAGGGGCGAGATAGGCATCAGCCGGCCCTGCAGTAACCGGCGAGATTGACCTCTACCGTCAGGCTAGATGCATTACTGCCATCCGCCGTGGTGACCTTCAGGTCATCGGCGAAGAGGTACGGCATGTGCGCCTCTAGAGCGGCCATGAATGCCGGAAAATTATTTGCCGGGATCGACATGCTGTAGCGGATCGAGACACGTTCCAGGCCGCCCTGGCGTTCCGGCGGCACGGCTTCAGCGCTTGAGATCGCACCGCCATTCTGTTCCAGCACGGCCTTGACCTCGTCCTGTAGGCTCGCCTGCGCTGCTGCTGGCGACCTTCCGGTCAGCAGATAGGGCAGACTGCCATAGACTTGCTTGATCCGCCGGAGATTGGCCTCAGCGATCGCGCTTCCCTGTGCCACGATCGTATATTGCTGGATTTGCTGCTGTGTCCCTTCCGCATCCGCGCTGACGGAATCGGCAAAGCTGGCTGCCAGCGTGGTGCAGAGATAGACGGGAATCGCGATGACGATGAACAGGATCGCCAGCGCCGCGGCCCGAAGCAGGATGTGGCCCTGATTCGGGTTCATTTGCCGCCCCGGATCTTGTGGTTCGTCATCGCCGGCAGGTAATCGACGGCCATGTCGAAACGGTCGGCCGGGTCACCATTCTGATGTTGTACCGGGCCGAGCAGGCGGGCATTGCCGAATATACCCGATGCATTGAATGTCGCCGGTAGCTTGAATGCGCTATTCGAAAAGCCGGCAAGAGTAATCGTCGCGCCGTTGATCTCGAAACCGTTCAGCCATGAATCATCCGGAAGGACCCGGGCGATCGCTTCAAGCTCTGGGGTCAGGGCGGCATCGATCCGCTGCTTCTCAAGGCCGTGGAGATCGCGTTCAAGCGCGGCCTGCTTGTGGCTCAGCGCCTCGATCCGGCTGGCCTTTTCCTGAACAGTCTGAAGCTGTTCCTGCAGTGAATCGTTGAGACGATCTTCACGCGCCGAGTAACTCCATGCCGTTGCAGCAACCATCAGCACCACGGCCGCCGCGAGAAACGCGGTGACGCGACCGTGGTGGTCAAGGTGGATCGCAGGAAGCTGGGCCCCGAACACCGGCATTTCGACATCGCTGCCGTCGGGTGCGAGCGCGGTCAGTTTGGCGATCCGAAGCCCGCGGTCCTGCGCCGCCTCTGCTGCCCGATTAACCGTGCGCAGTTTGGCGACATAGAGATCGACACGCATCCGGCCAGTCATACGATCACGACCGAGCACCCGATAACCGAAGCAGGTGTCGGACAATGCCAATGGTGTCTGCCGCTCGATCTCGAACTTCAACAGATTGGGCAACACGCGCGCTGTTACGGTCGGCAGCTCGAGCTGTGTGTGCAGGAACATTGGCGGCGACAGTCGCAGTGTAACCGGACGCGCTAGTGCCTGTCGCCCCATCAGCGAGGCCACGCCAGGAATGCGCGCAAATATTTCCGCGATTTTACGGCTGGGCATGACTGGCGGTTCCTGCAGAACATTGTCAGCAGAAAGGGTGAGGATCGGATGTTCCGCCTCTTTACCGAAATCACGCAGCCAGGAGCTGTCCCAGATGCCCCGTAATTCTTCGACCCACCAACGCCACGCGCCCTCGCCAAGAGCGGCGATGTCGAGCTTCATGAGATCGGGACTAATCACGGCCATGCTAACGTCCACTACAAGTCATAGATCCCGGATCCAGTGTACAACTGGCGTCAATCGCCACCCGGGGCGCGATTGTCACGTCTGGCCATTTGAACCCCGGGAATACGACACTCATCCGGATAAGCTTCGGTAGCATTGCCTGATGTTCCCAGTGCTTGAGCCACTTCGGTGACACTGACGAGTCTATATTACCAGTGTAGTATGAGAAAAGGATTTCTTTTGCGTGATCAAGAATACTACTCGTGATCCATTGATCAGGGGTATTTGTCAATTCAGGTTGGGCACGCATGATCAAACTATAACCAACCGCATTCTCGCTCGGAGTCACCCGTAGCTGGAATCTGGTCATACCTCCACCACCCAAAGATTGCGGGGTCGGCGCAAGAAATTGAATCGCGCTCGGTGTCCCGATAAATGCAATCCCAGGTTTTTCTTGCCGAGACGCTGCCGTGATCCCGGCCGAAGGCGATTTTTCGGCGCCGAGATAAAGTGGGTAGGCCCGGCCCAGCGCCTGTTCAAGCGCGTGGCGCACGATGGTCATATCATCCGCGCGCTCGTCGAATACTGTGGCGCGGTGCCATGTCTGCAGTCCGTACCAGAGCCCGCCGAACATGACCACGCCCAAGCCGCCAAGAAGCGTCAACGAAATCAGCAATTCCAATAAGGTAAAGCCGCCTTCGCGGTGATGCCGCAACATTATTGTGGCCGATCCTTGAGACCCACGCGAAGGCTGCGCACGGTCAGGAACCAGGGATGTCGAGATTCGTACCAGGCGACCTCGACGACGACGGCGGAAGCCTTAACCGTCGTATTGTCCCCGAGTTTCTTGAGGTTATAGGGCGCTAGATCGACCCGCCAACGAAATTTAGGGTCCATTCCGCTGACACTTTTTAATTGAGGGTCCTCGCTTTTTATTGGTGTCTTCTTGGTCGGAATAGTATTGCCGATCTGGTCCAAAACGGCCTGAGCGATCCCCGCGGCCTCCGCTTCCATCGCCGCATGGCGCGAGCGTGACAAGGAATCGCTGAACACCGAAATTGACGAGCCCAGTGCCATCCCCAAAATGGCGAGTGCCACCAACGTCTCCAGCAGGGTGAACCCTTCTGCGCCCAGGCGGCGGGGCGCGTCGTGCCTAGTCATTCAAGGTCACCCGGCTGGTAAGCCAGTCGACCGTGATATGAAAACTGCGCCCACCCGCCGTGAACACGATCTCTCCACCCGCAGCGCTGCCATCGGGGAAGAAACGAACGCCGGGCAGTTTGGTCGGAAGGAAGGAATCGGGGGTGAAGGAAAGGCTGGTCCCCGATGGTAGCGTCGTCGCGTCACCCCCTGGTTCAACAAGATAGGTGCCAGAACTTGACGAAATCGCAACCGTCACCGGCGTGCCGTCGGTAACTGCCGTTGCCTGGGCGGTGCGCAGGGCGTCGGCGAGGCGCTGGGCTGCGCTCTTCAGTTTTGTGCCGGGCATCGATTGGGTGCTGTACGAGGCAACGCCGGCCATGACGAAGCCGGCAACCGCGAGGACGACCAGCAATTCGAGCAGGGTGTAGCCGCTAGCTGCCGACCGCCGCAACATTATCCGGCAACATCGTTGATTTTCAGGATCGCGAGCATCACCGAGCCGATGATCCCCGCGACGGTCACGCCCAGAAAGATGGTGATCGCCGGGGTAAAGGCGGTGAACAACCGCTCGATCGTGCGACCGACATCGCGCTCGAACAGGTCGGCCTGATGCAGCAGCATCTCATCCATGCGGCCCGTTTCCTCACCGACCCGCATCAACTGAGTTGCCAGCGGCGGGAAGACCTTGGTTCGGGTGAGCAGGGCAGCAAGGTTGCCACCTTCGCGGAGGCTGGTGACGGCATTTCGCAGAGCCTCGATCATGGCCTGGTTCGTGACGGTCTCGGTCGCCAGGGTGAGCGCGGTCGGCAGGGGCAGCCCGCCCTTTGCCAGTGTACCGAGCGTGCGGGAAAAACGTGCGGTCTCGGATTTCGAGATCAGGGGCCCGATCACCGGAAGGGTCAGCGATTTTCGATCCCACCACAGTCGGATTGCAGGTTGTTTCAAGGCGTAGGAAACCGCCGCAATCGTGATCCCCACCGAGAGCAGCATCAGCCACCACCAGGCGCCGACGAAATCGCCGAGCGCCATGACGAACGCGGTCGGTCCCGGCAGTTGCGCCCCGGACGAGGCGAAGAACGGTTTGAACTGCGGTAGAACGACGGTCAGGATGAAGCCCAGGGCCAGGACCGAGGCGCTGAGAAGCAGGACGGGGTAGATCAGGGCCGACTTTACCTGATCGCGCGTCGCCTGCGCCCGCTGCAGGTAATCGCCGAGCTGAATCAGGGTGCTTTCAAGGCTGCCGCTGGCCTCGCCGGAGCGGACCAGGCTGATATAGAGCTTCGAGAATACGTTGGGCGCGGTCTCCAGGGCGTCGCCAAGCGCGGTGCCACCCTTGACCTTGTCCGTGACGCTGCGCAAAACCTCTTTCAAGACTTTGTCGTCTGTCAACTGAATGACGAGTTCAAGCGATCGGTCGAGCGGTAGACCTGCCGGCAGCAGCGATGCCAGCTCATGGGTGGCAATGCCCAGCGCGGCACGACCTGGGCGCTTCGCCGGGAAGATATTTTTTAGAAAATCCCCGCCACCCTGACCCGCGAGTACCGTTTTAAGGGGGAAATTGCCCTCTCTCTGGATCGCGAGAACGGCTTCAGCGGTGCTTGCGGCTTCGAGTTCGCCGGTGACGGTGTCGCCCCGGTCATTGATCGCGGAATAACGGAAACGCGGCATGGTTCTTTATGTGTCCTGCGTGACGCGCAAGACCTCTTCGACCGTTGTCAATCCGGCGATGGCCTTGGCCATGCCGTCGACATAGATCGGCATCATGCCTTCGGCGACCGCTTGCTTGGCGATCGCACCCGCGTCGGCCTTCGATAGGATCAGCTTGCGTATCGGATCGCTGAGGATCAGCAATTCCATCACGGTCAATCGACCGGTAAAGCCACCGCCGCCGCACTCCGCACAGCCTTCGGCGCGCCAGAGCACAAGGTCTTCGAAATTCGTGACGAGGCCACTTCGGCGCAACGGCTCGATCTGCTCAGCGACTGGTTTGTGCGGCGCTTTGCAACTCTGACAAAGCCGCCGTACGAGGCGCTGGTTGATGATGCCGTTAATCGTCGAGGTTAGCAGGTAATCTTCGACACCCATGTCGAGCAAGCGGCCAATGGCGCCGGCGGCGTCGTTGGTGTGCAAGGTCGAGAGCACAAGATGGCCGGTCAGGGCGGCCTGCACCGCGATTTCGGCGGTCTCCAGATCGCGGATTTCGCCGATCATCATGATATCGGGATCCTGACGCAGGAACGAGCGCAGGGCAGACGCGAAGGTCAACCCGATCGACGGTTTGACCGCGACCTGATTGACCCCATCCATCTGGTACTCGATCGGGTCTTCGATCGTCAGGATCTTGACGTCAGTCTGATTCAACTCGGTCAAAGCGGTGTAAAGCGAGGTTGTCTTGCCGGAGCCGGTCGGGCCGGTCACCAGAATGATGCCATAGGGACGATGCAGGACCTCACGGAACTGCCTGATCATGTCCTCGGTGTAGCCGAGTGCCTCGAACGCCAGTGTCACCCCGCTCTTGTCCAGGATACGCATGACGATGCCCTCGCCATGAATCGTGGGCGTCGTCGAGATACGCAGATCAATCTCATGGCCGCGGACGGGCACGCGGATGCGCCCATCCTGAGCGAGTCTGCGCTCCGCAATATTGAGCTTCGCCATGACTTTGATACGGGAGGCAATCGCCGATTTCAGGCGCTCGGGAAGTTGCTCACCCTCTTGCAACAAGCCATCGACGCGATAACGCAGGCGGAGGCGGCCCGGCATCGGCTCGAGATGAATGTCAGAGGCGCGCAATTCAATTGAGCGGCCAATAATCTGGTTCACGAGACGAACAACGGGCGCCTCGCTCGCCATGTCCTTCAGGCGATCGACGTCTTCTTCAGCGTCGTCTTCCTGACGTTGCTCGGCATTCGTGGCCTCCTGACTGCCGAAAAAACGGTCCCACGCGGCTTCGACGTCGGAGGCACAGCCGACCTGCCGCCCGACCGGGCGCTCAAGCGCGAAATTGATGGCCGCCATCGTGGCATCATCGGTAGGGTCAGCCATCACGGCAGCGATCTTGCCAGGGCCTTCATCAACCAGGATCACGCGATGCTGCTTCAGGAATTTGCCGCTGAGACGCTGATTGAAGGGCGACGCCTCAAGCGCCCGCCCCGTCGCCGCGACGGTCAGTCCGAGTTCTTCGGCCAGAACATGCGCGAGTTCGGCTTCTGCTATAAGACCGAGTCTGGTCAAGACAAGGTCGAACGGTTCTTCATTTTCGCGCGATAGTCTGTAAGCGCGCTCAATCATCAACTTATCAAGGCGGCCACTGCGCAGTAACAGCTTGCCGATCGCCGGGTAGGGCGATTTGTCGATCTCGGCTCGGTCAAGGGCCGCCATTACCGGTTTCTCGGCTTGAAGGGCTTGAGACGACATCGCTCGCTATCTTCCTCCATCCGCCGTGGCAAGAAACCGAGGCAAGGACTCGCCTGGCAGAAAAAAACAATGCGTCCGGAAATGATATTGGACGCGCTCTCCAACTTCGAATATGGTTACAAACAGACTGAATATGCTTAAATTCGACAAGAATTACCATAGAAGTTCTACACCGCTGAGAACTTATCTCATCAACGGACCCTTCCAGCCCATGGCATTCCTTTCTAAGACCATCTCGAACGCCCTTAATAAGCGATGCACTCGCCGCGAAGCGGGCTTTACATTGCTTGAGCTGCTTGTCGTGCTCGCGATCCTCGCGCTTCTGATCGGCATGGTGGCGCCTGCTGTTCTGAAGCAGCTTGGCGGTGCCAAGCACAAGATTGCGCAGCAGTCGATTGAGCGCCTGACCGGCATCCTCGATCTCTACAAGCTTGATGTCGGGTCCTACCCGACGACCGACCAGGGCCTTCAGGCTCTGATCTCCAAGCCTGATGGTGTTGAAGGCTGGAATGGGCCGTACCTCAAGGATGGCAACGTTCCGAGTGATCCTTGGAACAAGACGTTCGTCTATCGCTCGCCAAGCTCGCGACCAGGACATGATTATGACCTGTTCAGCCTCGGCGCAGATGGTCGCGAGGGTGGTACCGGCGAGAACGAAGACATTTATAATAAATAGCGGCCGTTCGGCGGTAACGCCGTCGGTGCCACGATTTTGATGGTCGAAGCCATGGCGCCCCCGCTGGGGGATGTGATCCGATTAGCGCCGGTCATGGTGGCGCCATTCATCGGCAGCTTTCTCGGTCTTGTCGTTCGCCGTCTGCCGGTGGGTGGCAAGATTGTTACTGGTCGATCCTGCTGTTCCAATTGCGGCAAGACGCTTTCTCCCGTCGAGTTGATGCCGGTCATAAGCTGGCTGGCCCAGGGGGGCAAATGCCGCGGCTGCGGTTCTGCGCTTGGCGCATTCTATCCGGCGATTGAATTGTCGGCGACGACGATAGCCCTCCTCGCTGTGTTGTTGACGGATGGACCCGGTTCAGCCTGGCTGGGAAGCGGGTTTGGTTGGACGCTCCTCACCCTGTCTTGGATCGATGCCGAGACAATGTTGCTGCCAGATGTGTTGACGCTGCCTTTGGTGCTCGCCGGGTTGATCGTCTCGATCGCCGGTGGCAGTGACGCGATGCTTACCTCGGGAATTGGGGCGGCGCTTGGATACGGGCTCATCTGGATGGTGGCCCGACTTTACGCGGTGCTTGCAAAACGGCCCGGCCTCGGCGAGGGCGATCTCAAGCTGTTCGCGGCGGCTGGCGCCTGGCTCGGTTGGCAAGCCCTGCCAACGGTGATTTTTACGTCAAGCATTATCGGGATTGTCGGTGCGCTCGCTGGGATGGCGTTGGGCAAAACACTGACACGAGAGACCCGAATTCCCTTCGGTCCCTTCATTGCCGCCGCGACCTGGCTTGGCTTCGTCGCCGAACATGGCAATGACGATCTGTCGGCGCTGATTTCCGCCTTCGCCCCGTTTTGACGTCAAGATTTAGCCGGCATCCTCGTAGCCTACATAGCTCATCATGCCGGTCACCATGTGATACAGGTGATGACAATGCAGCGGCCAATGGCCGGGATTATCGGCATCGAAAGCCACGGTGACGCGCGCCATTGCCGGTACGATCACGGTGTCGCGCACGGCGCCCTTTATCGATGTGCCATTGATCGCGACGACTTGGAAGCTGTGGCCATGAAGATGGATCGGATGCGTCATCATTGACGCGTTTTCCAGCACGATTTCGACCCTCTCCCCCGATTTCACCCGCAAGGGGCGATCGCTGACCATCGCCCAGGAATAGGGAGCCATCGACCCGGTAAGCTTCAGTGCGAAGCGCCGATCTGCCGGCTTTGGGACCAGAGGGAATCGCGCCCGCAGAAGGCGTTCAACGTCGAGCCCGACAACAGCGCCCCGGGTAGCGCCGCGCACGGGCAGCTTGCCGATGGCAGCGCCGGCCGTCGCCAGGACGATACCTCCACGCTCCCGCCCACCTTCACGAAGGGCAAGGATTGGGAAGGACCCTCCTCCACTCGGTAAATCCACAACGACATCGATCCGCTGCCCCATCGCGATCGGGAACATGTGGCCATTCAGGGGTTCGACGGGGTGGCCGTCGACCGCGACCAGGGTTCCGATTGGTTTGCCGGTCGTGATGGTGAACGCGGTACCGGTCGCGCCGTTGATGATTCTCAGGCGGACGCGCCCGCGCTTCTCAACACGGACAATCTGAGGATCGGCCAATGTTCGGTCGTTGGCGAGATAGGCATCGTAATCAATGTCGTTGAGATCGGTGCCCGACATGCTCATCCCCGACATGTCCATCCCCGACATGTCCATCCCACCTGATGTCGGCTTGCCTATGAGAGTCGCCAGAAGTTGTGGGGCGGGGGTGAACGAGAAGTCGTGAAGCAGGATGACAATCTCCTGCTCATCGCGCGTCCGGTCTTCGGAGGTGTGGATGATCAGCGGCGCCGCTAGCAGGTTCTGCTCCTGAAGGGTGTGGGCATGCATCCAGTTCGTGCCACCGCGCGCAAGCGGAAAGCTGTAGGCGCGCTTTTCTCCTGGTTGGAGCATTGGCTTGGGATTATCCGGCACCCCATCCATCGGCCAGGGGGGTGTCAGGCCGTGCCAGTGAATAAGGGTCGCTTGATCCAGGCGATTGGCGAGCCTGAGGTTGAAACCGCTAGCGGCATCAAGGATGAGCCCCTGCGTCCCGTCAGGCTGGGTAAGGCCGAAGACTTTGGCCGCCTTGCCGTTGATATCCAGCGTGCGGCTGACAATATCGAGGCGCCTTGCGGCTTCGCCCGCGAGAACGGCAGGTGCCACGAGGGCGGCAGCACCGGCTGCCAGAGACCTCAGGAAATCGCGACGCCTCATGCCCTCTGCTCCGCTATTTGGGTCAACTCGCCGATAGCCCGCCATCCAGCTTCAGCTCCGATCCTGTCATGAAACGACTTTCGTCCGAAGCAAGGTATATCGCCGCATGGCCGACATCCGACGGGTCGCCGAGGCGGCCCAAGGGCACCTGCTTTGCCAATTTCTCGTAAAGCTCCTCCGTGGCCCCCTTGGGCGAAAGGTCGTTCAGGATCGGTGTCTTGATGAAGGCCGGATGGATGGAGTTGCTGCGAATATCCAGCCGCAGCCGGGCGCAGTGCAGGGCAACGGATTTGCTCAACAGCCACACTGCCGCCTTGGAGGCATTATAGGCGGCAAGGTTGTGGCCGGCGACGAGGCCCGAGATGGACGAGATATTGATGATCGAGCCCGGCTGATGATCGCGCATCACGCGCAAGGCCGACTTGATGCCGAAGAACACGCTGTCGCTGTTCACTTTCATGCAGCGGTCCCAGTCGTCGAGTGACAGGGACTCAACCGACCCCATCACCGCGATCCCGGCATTATTGACCAGCACATTGATGCCGCTCATCGCCGCATCCGCCGCGCTGACGACCTCGTCCCAGCGCGCGGCATCGGTGACGTCATGGCCGAAGGCGAAGGCAATCTCGCGCCCGTGTTCGGCATTGAGGGCGGCGGCGGTTGCGCGGGCACCTTCCTCATTGCGGTCGGTCAGGGTGACGATGGCACCCTCGGCGGCCATCATTCGCCCGATCGTCGCGCCCAGCCCCTGCGCGCCGCCCGTGATCAATGCCTTTTTGCCCTTCAACCGATCCACCATGCCCTTGATCTCCCGTTATCAGTGCCCCGGCGCTTGCCACGCCTTGGGCCGTTTCTGTCCGGCGCAGAGCTTAGCGCCGTCAGGGGGCGGGCGGAAAGGGGCATCAACGCGCACCAAATCTTGCTAGGATCGACACAACCGCCCGTCTGTCCAAACCGGATTTTCCGATGACCTCCATTCCCATCGCCATCCCTCAACTGCCTGACGCGATGCGTGCGCGCTGGCCATATCGGCCATTGTTTGCCGCGGTCAACGGCTGGCGCATGCATTATGTCGATGAAGGCGATCCTTCGGACGACCCCATCGTCCTGCTGCACGGCAATCCAACCTGGGGGTTCCTCTATCGCGACATCATCCCGCCCCTGGTTGCGGCCGGATTCAGGGTGATCGTCCCCGATATGATCGGCTTCGGGCTGTCGGAAAAGCCTGTGCGCGAACAGGCGCATTCGCTTGACGGCCATATCGCCAATCTGACCGGTCTCATGCGTCAGCTTGGCCTCTCCCGCATCAACCTCGTCTGTCACGATTGGGGCGGACCGACGGGGCTGGGCTTCGCGCTTTCCAATCTGGCGATGATGCGTTCCCTGGTCATCATGAGCACCTGGGCATGGCCGACGCCGCCCGCCGAATTCCACACTCGAATCTTTCCGTGGCGAACAATGCATGCCCCGCTGGTCGGACCCTATCTGCTGGGCCGACACGGCGCATTGGTGGGACGCGGCATGTATCTTTCCGTCGTCGATCGACAGAAATTCCGCGCCGAGGCGCAGCTGGCTTATGAGAGCATGCTGCCCGATCCCGCGACACGGCTGCTGACCTGGGCATGGCCGCGCTGGATCCCGCTCGACGATCAGGCCCGTGCCTATGATCGCTTCACCTGGCTGGAGCAGGAGCTTGGCAAATGCAGTTTGCCAGCCTTGATCATCTGGGGCCGTGAGGATGATGTCTTCGATGCCGCGACCTTTTCCGCCCGCTTCAAGACGCTGCTGCCCCATGCCGAGGGGCCGTTGCTGGTAACGGGCCGACATTTTGTTCAAGAAGATTCCAGCCCGGAGATCGCCGCCGCCGTGCTTGATTTTATCGGAAGGTTGCCCGCATGAGCACGCTGCGCATCATCCCGCCACCGCCGCTTGACGAGACCCGCCTTGCCTACCTTCTGGCAGAGGACCGGCTTGGCCATTATCCCGAGTTCCGCGAATTCTTCTCCAGCGCCTTCGATCTTGAGCGTATCGGTCTTGCACAGCCGGGTTATGTTGAGGCCACTTCGGGTGCGATCTACGCTCTCGTCTTCATTGGCAGGAGTGGTGAGGCTTTTCCTGCCGGGGTGGAGATATATGCCGTGGTCCCCGCGCTGGAGCCGCTTGACGAGATGCAGGTGGATCGCGACCTGTGGGCGATATTGCGCTGGATGATGGAAGGCATCGGCGGCGCTTGGTCCGCCGCAAAACTCGACGCGACGGGCAAGCTCTACAAGCTTGCCGTCGCAGAACAGTAATCGCGCTTTCTATTATCGCGAGGCGTTGCGTTGCGCAATGAAGCGGGCGGCGACGTGGCTCGCCCAGGCGGCGATGGTCAGCGACGGCGGGCCGCCCGGTTCGGCTGGCAGAGCAGCGGCGTCCGCGACGTAAAGGCCGGGATGATCGAAGACCTCGCCATTGCCATCGACAACGGCGGTTGCGATGCTGTCGCCCATGCAGGCACCGCCGGTCGGGTGCACGGTAATCGGGTTCTTCGTGTAATGGATGCGCTTGCCGGTCAGCTCGACGAGGGCGCGGACCCCGGCCTTGATGCGGGCAAAGACGGGGCTGTTGTCGCCGTTGAAATCGACCCGCAAGCCGCCGCCCGTCCAGCGTGCGACGCCGTCCATCGCATCGACGCCGATGCCGGCGATCCATTGCACCCGTCGCAGGCGCTGTTTCAGGAAATGCGGCAGCGGATAGCGGTCGATGGCCGGAAAGGCACCGCCGCCAAGCACGGGGAAGTCTTCCGGTCCACGGGCGCGAAACGGCCCCCGGGCCGGTAGTCCGGCGGTGATATCGCCATATTCAGCCTGATCCCACCAGCCCATGAAATCGCCGTTGCAGCCGAAACGCCGACCAAGGTTGGGCATGCCCGACAGGGTTTTCGTGCCGTCGCGGCTGCGCAGCAGCAGGCGCAGAGTGTTGAGGCCGCCTGCGGCGATAATGACATTGGCGGCGAGCAGGCGTTGTTTTGCCCCGCTGTGATGGTCGATGACATGAACGGCATAGCGCGCCGGGCTTTGATCGCCGAGCGCTTCGATCGATTGAACCTCGCAGAGGTCGCGGATTTTGAGCCCTTTGCGCATCGCCGGTATCAGATACGCGATATCGAGCGAGGTCTTGCCGCCGCCGGGAGAGCCGAGGAATCCGTCGTCGTTGGCGGCGACATCGACCTGATTGCGGGTAATGCCGTTGGCATCGATGATTGTCTGCGGTTTGCCGGGTTCCGCGGGAAAGAGAAACCCGAGCCAGGTCGGCCCTTCCGGCGATGGTGTTTCGATCACGTTGGAATTGGCGTAACGCTGATATGTTGTGTTCGGCAAGCCGAGGGCCGGGCTTGCCATGGGTGAGCCCATATCCGCCAGGACCGCCTCATAATGCTGCTGCAGGCTGGCGGTTGAGACATCCTTGGCATGGCCATCCCAGAAATTGGCGACATGGGGTAGTCGTTGCAGGCCGGAATAAACGTGGCTGCCGCCGCCGACATTGGACGAGCAGATGATGCTGACGCCGCGATCGACATGAATGTCGAACAGGCCATGCCTGTTCAAGGTCAGACGGGGACTGCCGGGCAGGCGAAGGCTGCGCAGGAGCCGCGTGAACAGCGAGAGATCACGCGGGAAGGGCGTTGTTCGGGCGATTCCGGCTGAGCGCGTGGCCACCGTGTCGCGCCACGGGCCACGCTCCAGGAGTGTCACCGCAATCCCGGCATCGGTCAGGCGTGACGCGGCGACGGCACCGCCAAAGCCGCTGCCGATCACGATGACATCGATTACGGCGGATGTTTCGTCCACGCGACCCTCTCCCCCCCCTGCCGGCCTGGATGCGTCCGGTTTCAACTCGCTTGACTATGGCGTTCAGGCATCGACCCGTCAACGCGAGGGCTTGCAGGTAGAAGTCATTGAAATCATAGTGCTTGCCGCATCACGGGAAAACTTGATTAATCAAGACTGAAGAAGTCGGCAGAGCCCGAGGGGAGGGAAACGATGCGCGAGATCACGCTCAAGGAAATTCGTAAAATGCTGAAGGCGGCAAACAAGACCGCCGAGAAGGCCGGTAAGCCGAGCACGATCGCCATCGTCGATTTCGGCGGGCATCTGCGCGGGCTGGAGCGCCCGGAAGGCGGGCGCATCGCGAATGTCGATATCGCCACCAAGAAAGCCTGGACTGCGATCGCGTTCAAGCGTCCAACCGAGATGGTCCGTGCCATGACCTTGCCCGATGGTCCCGCCTATGGTTTGCAGCACACGGATGAACGGATCTGCATCGTCGCAGGCGGGTTCCCGATTGTGGAAAAGGGTGCCTTCCTCGGCGGCATCGGCACGAGCGGCGGAACCCTGCAGGAAGATATCGACTGCTGCCTCGACGCCCTGAAGGCCGCAGGCTTCGACACCGAATTCGCCAATCCGAACCCGGTTGCGACGAAGTAGCTTCGTGGATGTAGCCCTCCCTCCCTTGGTGGCAGGGAGGGCGCTTATCTCACCGGCGCTAAGCCAGCGCCTCGGCCACCGTCCTTGCCTTCACCCATTTATCGACGTGGTGAAGGCTGTGGCGGATCATGACTTCGCCGTCCTGCAACTGCATGAAGGGAAACGCACCGGATTCGATGCCGCGCTGGGTGCGTTCGGTGTTGGTCACGTCTTCCAGCAGGATTTCGGCGATCCGGGCGACATAGAGTTCCTGCTGCAGGCGCTCGCGGGCGGTGGTGGCGTCCGGGATGTGGAATTCGGCTTCCCAGCGGGTTGAATTCGGGCTCACGGGCCAGAAGCGATGCGACCAGAAACCACCCGGTGATAGGTCGATCTGGAAGTTCGGGAAGGCCCAGGTGACGTCGACGGCCCAATGCTGCGAGCGGCTCGGGTTGACGGCGGGATGGGCAAGGAATGCCTCCATCGCGCCCTTCTGCGCCGCGCCCAGCACGTTGCCGGTATCGATATTGGCATAGGCCATCTGCTCGACCCTGGCGTGGGTCGGCGGCGCGTAATCGGGATTGCCGAAGGTCGAGACCTGGCGATGCGGCCCCCAGAATTCGGCGCTGATCGGACGCGAGAACGGGTTGACCCGGTTTGCGAAGGTTGAACCGATCGTCGCCGGGTGGATGCAGGGGATGTGGTAGGTCTCGGCGAAGGCGTCGGCGATGACCTTCCAGTTGGCGTTGAGATGAGCCTCGAACAGGATCGACTTGGTGGCGTTGCCCCAGACCATGTTGGTAAAGGCCTGACCAAAACCGCCCAGGTACGTCTCCAGCGAAACCTCCGGCTCGGGCTGGTGGTTGATGAAAATCCAGCCCTCCCAGACCGCCGTCGCGATCGGCCTCAGGCCGCATGTCTTTTTGTTAACAGAGAAGAAATTGGCCTCGTCCGGGATGCCGAGCAAGCCGCCATCATTGCGATAGGTCCAGCCGTGATAGCCGCAGGAAAACCGCGCTGCCTTGCCCTTGGCCTCAAGCACGACCTGGTTCCCGCGATGGGCGCAGACATTGTAGAAGGCCTGGATATGGTCTTTGCTGTCGCGCGTGACGACGATGGGCGCGTTCCAGATTTCGATGTTCTTGGTGACGAAACTGCCGGGCTCAGGCAGTTGCTCGACCCGGCCGATCGTCAGCCAAGCGCGTTTGAAAAGATTTTCGCGCTCAAGTTCGAAATATTCCGGCGAATAATAGGGGTAGGAGGGCACAGGGCCTGTGTCGAGGCCGGCCATGCGGGTGATATCGCTGGCGCAGATATCCGTGATCTTGGGCATGTCGTTCATGGCGTCACACTGTCCTTCAAGCAACGGGCTGAGGCCCGCGAAGGATGCGGATCTTGTGCGGGTAGGGAGAGCGCGGCGCGCGGGGCATGCGGTGCAACTCGACCGCCATCGCCGCCTGGGCAAGGGCGAGGAGCAGTTGATAAAGCCGCAATGTCGGCCCCGGCAGGGCGGTCAGCGAATGCTGATCGACATGGCTCAGGATAGCTTCCGAGCGGACGAGCATCTTGTCGTAGAAATACTGGATTTCGGCCATGCCGTGGCGGGCGCGGATGTCCCAGCGCGCGTCGGCGCTCTCGCCAAGCCAGTCGGGGATGAATTCCAGCAGGTCCTCGAACCCGGCGGGCAGGATCGGCTCATCCGTCGTTTCGCTGGTCCGCTTGATCGCGGCGGATGTCACCATCTCGGGTCTCCTATTTCGCGGTATAGCCGCCATCGACCGGGATCGCGGCACCGGTGATGAACGAGGCGTGATCCGACAGCAGCCAGACGGCTGCCGTTGCAATTTCCGGCGGGGCGGCGAGGCGGCCGATCGGTTGCTGATCGATCAGGTATTGCTCCAGCCCCGGCGCGTTCGCCATCGCGCCAACCAGCATAGGCGTCAATGTCGCGCCGGGCAGGATCGCGTTGACGCGGATACCACGGGTACCGTAGTCGAGCGCGCCCGCCTTGGTCAGGCCGATAACGGCATGCTTGCTGGTGACGTATTCCGCTGCGGCGGGAAAGGCGGTAACGCCCGCCGCCGAGGAAGTGTTGACGATCGAGCCGCCGCCGGTTTTCAGCATGGCGGCGATCTCATGTTTCATGCAGAAGAACGTCCCCGTCACGTTGATGTCCAGCGCGCGGCGAAAGGTCTCGGCGGTCAATTCGTGCAGGATGGCGCTGCTTTGCGGGATGGCGGCGTTGTTGAAGGCACCATCGAGCCGACCATAGGCTCTGACGGCGGCTTCCACCATCGCCTCGACCTCGGCTTCGACCGCGATGTTGGTGCGGATGAATTGCGCGATTCCGCCGGTCTGACCAATCAGGCCGACGGTCTCCTCGCCGCCGGGGATGCCGATATCGGCGATCGTGATCAGGGCACCCGCCTTGGCCGCCAGCAACGCGGCCTCACGACCCATGCCGCTGCCGCCGCCGGTAACGATGATCGACTTACCCTTGAGATCGTACATCCCGCGTTTCCTCGTGTTTTCTTATGGTCAAAGAGCCGCGCCGGTCACGCGGGCCAGCAGGGCGTCGAGATCGCCGGGCAGATCATCGCCGCGCCACGCGACATGCTGATCCGGGCGCACCAGCAACAGGTTGCGTTCATAGATCGGTCGCAAATCGGGTCGGTCGAGGCGAAGCACGCTGAGCGGCACACCGCGCTTGGTCGCGGTCGCTTCGATTGCTGCGGTGTCGGAATCGCCAAGCACCACCAGGGTAAAGTACAGGCCGAGCCGGTCATGGATGCGTATCCCATCGGCGAGGAAGACATGGGGCAGCCGCGCGCCCGGCCAGGTCGACGGGCGATAGGTGATCGGATCGACGGGGGGCGGGGAATCCTCCGCGACGATGATCGGCGAGCCGTCATAGCGATAGCCAAGCTCGACGCCCCAGGATTCGTTTTCGATATTGCCGAGCGCCGCGATTTTCCGCCCCGCTTCCGCGCGCCTGGCCTCGGCCTCAGGCCCCAGGCCGTCAAGATCACCGGCTTGGGCGAAAACGCCGCCGATCTCCATGCGCACGCCCATGTGACGCTGCGACGCCTGGAGATGCCACCACGCGGTCGGGCGGCGCTCCAGATCATGGGCGATGAGCAAATTTTTGCCGCCCCATCCCTCGATCCGGGCGGTCAGCATCCAGGCAAGGCCGATGGCGTCGGCAATCCCGGAATTCATGCCGTAGCCGCCTGTGGGCACGAACTGGTGGGCGGCGTCCCCCGCAAGAATTACCCGGTCCCTGCCATAGGATTGGGCGACGACGAAATGCGCGGCCCAGGGGTTGGCCTGGAGAATTTCATACTCGAACTTGGTCCCGGCCCAATCTTCAAGCAGGTCTTCGGGGCGCAACTGCGCCGGGTCCATGCCGGGGAAAAGCCAGCGCTGTAGGGTCCAGGTATCCTTGTCGTTCTGGGCGATCAAGGTGCCGGTGGCGCTCTGGTAGTGCCAGGCGATACCCCAGCGGTTGAGCACGTCAAGCGCGGTTGAGCGGAAATGCACCATATAGGCACCGGCGACTTCAAACTGGCCGTCCATCTCGATGCCCAGTTCACGGCGCACGGTGCTGCCGCCGCCATCGCAACCGGCGAGGAACTGACTGCGCACCAGGATCGGCGCGCCATCGCGCGCGCGGATTTCCGAGGTCACCCCGCTCTCGTCCTGCTCGACGATCCGCTCGAACGCGGTGCCGAAGCGGACATCGATCAGCGTATTGGCGTCGACCGCAGTTTTCAGCACCGGCTCTATGACGATCTGGCTCACGCGAAGGCCGGGCTCGCTGGCCTGGCTGCCATCATTGCGCAAGGCGATCCGGGTGCGGGCATCGTTGGCCGAGGGGTAGTTGAAGCGATGCAACTCGTGGCCGGCAAAGCTGGTGATCCAGGAGATATCGAAGCAATTCTCCCTCGGGACACCGACATCCCGTAACTTGCTCTCAAGCCCCAGGCGATGGAATAACTCCATCGAACGGCCATTGGTCAGGTCCATCTTGGGATGGCGCGTCGTGGTCGGGTTGCGCTCGACCAGGATCGAGCGCACGCCGTAGCGTGCGAGCTCAAGCGCGAGGGTCATGCCGACAGGCCCTGCACCGGAAATCAGGACGGGGGTCTGGAGCGTCTCGGTCATGCTGTGGGCCTTCTTTGAGCGGGTTCAGCGATCCGGTGATCGCGGGCTTGGATAATCGCCCTGTTCTCTATCGAACCATCTGGTCAGGAACTCAGAGCCGACTGACTTCCGCCGCGACCCGGTTTTCAATGGCACCGATCCCGGCAATCTCAACCTTCACGATATCGCCTTCGACCAGCCATTTCGGCGGCTTCATCACGGCACCGACGCCTGCCGGGGTACCGGTGAAGATCAGGTCGCCGGGCTCAAGCGTCATGACCTTGGAGAGGTGTTCGATGATCGCGGCGCAATCGAAGATGAAATACTTGGTATTCGAATGCTGCCGTCGCTCGCCATTGACGTAGGAGCTGATCTCCAGCGATGACGGGTCAATGGCGTCGCCGGTCACAATCCAGGGGCCGACGGGCGCATGCGTGTCGAAGGATTTGCCCAGGATGAACTGGCTGGTTTTGAACTGCCAGTCCCGTACTGTCACGTCGTTGCCGACGGCATAGCCGAAGATGACCGAGGCGGCGTCAGCCCGGCTGACATGGCGGCAGCGCTTGCCGATGACGATGACCAACTCGGCCTCGTAATCAAGCGCAGTCGAGACTTTCGGCAGGTCAATGGGATCGAACGGGCCGTTGATGGCCGTTGCTGCCTTGGCGAACCAAAGCTGCTCGGTCGGCAGTTCCATTGCCGCCTCTGCGGCGTGATCGGCATAGTTCAAGCCAATGGCCATGATCTTGCCGGGACGCTCGACCGGCGACAGCAGCTTGACCTCGGCGAGCGGAATGCCGCCTGATGCTGATACAAGCCCGGCGATCCGATCATTCCAGGCGGCGAAGTCGGTGATCAACGCGATCATGCCGGGCGCATCGGGGATTGGATGAACCGTCTCGCCGGTCACGAGACCGATCCCGGTCTTCCCCTTGTGGCTGTAGCGCGCGACCTTCATGACGTCTCTCCCGTTGCGGCGTTGAGCCTTGTTTTTTGCTGCGGTTTATAGCCTCTGGTTTCTAGCCATCCTGAACATTTGGTCAAGGCAAAAGCTCCGGGCCGATATTGACCACGCGGTCAGTATCAATTAGCTTCCGGCAAAATCTGAAAATTGGCCGGGGCTGCCAGCCCTGCGCGTTGCGTGATCGCGACACCGAAGGGAAACGCTTAATGGCCCAGGATGCGACAGGGGCAGCCGCCACCAACTTTACCCGTGGCATCGGCCTTCATACCAAGCCCGTCCCGCTTGAGCCCTATCGCTCTGCGAGTTTCTTTGCCGCTGAACGCGACCGGGTTTTCGCGCGTGCCTGGCTGATGCTGGCGCGGGTCGAGGAATTGCCCGCTCCCGGCGATTATGTCGTCAAATCGATCCCGACCAATGGTGTCTCGGTAATCCTGAGCCACGCCAAGGATGGCAGGATCAGGGGCTTCTACAATTCCTGCTCTCATCGGGGCAGCGAGGTTGTGGCCGGTCCCCGAGGCAACGCTGCTCGCTTCACCTGTCCTTATCACAGCTGGACCTACGCCAATGATGGTAGGCTTGTCGGCATTCCCGACGAGCCGAGTTTCTTCGCGGTGGACAAGGCGAATTGCGGCCTGACCCCAATCGCGACGGAAACCTGGGAGGGCTGGATTTTTGTTAATCTCCAGCGCCGGCCGGAAGTATCGCTGGCGATGTTCCTCGGGCCGTTCGCCGTGCACCTGGCTGGGCTGAAATACCAGGCGGCGTCGACCCCCGTCGTGCTGACCGCCGATCTCGACGCCAACTGGAAGGTCGTCATGGACGCCTTCGTCGAGACCTATCACATCCCGGTGATCCACCCGAAGACCATCGGCACGACGTTTTCGTCCAAGATGAATCCCTTCGCCCGCCTGCTCGATGCGCGGAAACTTGGCATTCATCAAGCCGTCTCGATGTACGGCAATCCCGAATATGTCGCCAATCCCGATAACCGGGTGGAGGCTCTGGCTTACAGCGCTGCGGCGACAGGCAGCGTCATCGCGGCGGCGACGACGGAGGGCGCACGGGCCTTTCTTGAGCACCCTTCGGTCAACCCCACCGGATCGGGAACCTGGTCGATGGATGTCAATCATCTGTTCCCGCACACCCATATCGATTGTGGACCGGGCGGGTTCTGGACCCATCAATTCTGGCCGACCTCCCCCAATACCTGCCGCTACGAGGTTCGCTTTTACGTACCGCAGGCGCAGAATGTCTATGAGCGATTCCAGCAGGAACTCTACGTCGGGCGGGTGGCCGAAATCGTGCTTGAAGACCTCAACAATGTGGCGCGCACCCAGCGCGGGATCGATACCGGCGGCAAGGATTTCATGCAGATTCAGGACAGCGAAATCGGCATCCGTCACACGATGGAACAACTGATGAAATGGGTTGATGCCGACACCGTCGCGGAGGCCATGGCATGAGCGTGCGGACGACCTTGCCGCTCGGCTTTGCCGATCTTGAGCCTTTTGTCGAGCAATGGGCCGGTGCGACTGTGGACGCGCGGATGTATGCCCGCGCGAGCGCCGACATGGCGGGCATCCGCCGCTTTTATGAGGTCGCGGTCGCGCGCGGCGCTGAGGCGCTCGAATACTGCGCCCAATTCCCGCTCGACGCGATGCCGGATGACGCGGCTCTGCTGTTTCGCCTCATGCTCGGCCTGGCCCAGGCGTCGATTGCGGTCGAAATCCACGGCCAGCCGCGTGCGCCCGGCACGCCCTGGCCCAACTCAATCACCCTGCAGCGCGGCCCCAGCCCCTTCGGCTGATCCGATCCTTCTAAGAGAGAACAATAAAATGAAGAATTTGGCAGGCAAGGTGGCGATGATCACCGGTGCCGGATCAGGGATCGGTCGCGCCACGGCACAGGTCATGGCGGCGCGCGGGGCGCTTGTCGCGGTCGCGGATATCAACATGATCACCGCGCAGGAAACGGTTGATCTGATCGCGGACGCCGGCGGTACCGCCCATGCCGTCTCCATCGATATCACCTCGGAAGCGGCGATCAAGACCGCGATTGAGCAGGTGGCGCATGACTTCGGTCGGCTTGACGTGCTGCACAACAACGCCGCCTTCGCGCCCTTCGACGTGATCGCCAACGATACCGATATCCTGGGCATCACGACCGAGAACTGGGACCGGGTGATGCAGGGGACGCTGCGCGGGACCATGCTGTGCTGCCGCTACGGCGTGATCGAAATGCTGAAGACCGGCGGCGGCAGCATCGTCAACACATCGTCCATGTACGGGATGAGCGCGTTCAACCTGATGCCGGCCTACAGCGTCTCCAAGGCCGGGATCAACATGCTGACGCAGAATGTCGCCACGGCGTTCGGGCGCAAGGGTATCCGCTGCAATGCCGTCGCCCCGTCCATGATCCATACGCCGATGCTGGAAGGGGCGATCCCGGCACCCTTCATCGAGATGAATATCGATGCGACCCTGGTGGGCTATCTGGGCTCGCCGGACGACGTCGCGCAGGTCGTCGCCTGGCTGGCATCCGATGATTCCCGCTATATTACCGGCCAGATCATCCGCGCCGATGGCGGCTCGACCGCGCATCTGCCCACATATGCCGACGCCCGACGCTTCTTCGGCGCGGTTTAGCCTTCAAGCGCGGCTGAAGATCGGCGTGACGGTTCGCTCCGCTATCAGCCAGCCGCCATCGACCTTCGCATAGACCTCGTCGATATCGGCGACGATGGCGACCCGTGTATCACGGCTGTCATCGTCGGAACGATAAAAGGTCAGGATGCTGTGGACGGCGACCTTGCCGTCGGCGGTCGGCGCGAAGGCGAGGTTGGTCATGATGTGGCGGGTGGTGATGTGGGTCTGGGTCTGACGCGCGGCCATCATCGCAGCAATCGCCGGACCCTCTATCGTCCCCGGATTCGGCGTGCCCGGACCGAACGTCAGGCGGGCATCGGCGGTAAACAGCGCGCCGATCTCGGCAGCGCGGCCATGATCGACCAGCCAGCAGAAGCGATGGACGACATCGGTGATCGCCAGGCGATCTTCAGCAGATAACACGCTCGGGGCGGCCATGCGTGCCGTTCCTCAAACCAGTTTGACGTCGGCAAGACCCTTGGCCCCCACGCGGGGCCGTTTCTTCAACTGTGCTTCCGGTTCTCCCGCTCGCAGCCGGGCGATCAGATCCTCCGGGTCGAACTCGACGCCGATCGGGTTCTCGGCGAATTCCTCGGAATAGAAGAACTTGGTCGACTCGACCACGCTGTCATAGTTTTCGACCTGGAACTCAAGCTGATTGCCGTCGGGATCGGCGTAATACATTGAGGTCGTCGGCCCGTGATTGATGACGAAAACCGGCTTGATGCCGTGGTCGCGCAGGCGCTCGTAATGCGCCAGCAATTCGCTGAGCGAGCCATAGGTGAAGGCGATGTGATGGACGCCCGCGATGCCACCTGTCTGCTGGCCAAGATCGGGGACGTTCAGGATGGCGACACGATGATGCTCGTCATCATAGGTCAGGAACGTCAGCAGATCATTGGCAAAGACCGAGCGCATGCCGAGCACGAGTTGATACCAGGCAACGATCTCGGCATAGCGCGAACTGCGCAGCACGAAATGCGCGAGTTTAACCGGGCGGGCAATACCGTCCGACAGGGTTGTCGCCGAGGCCGCCATGATGGTTCTCCCGTTGATTTTGTAGACACCGCACGGTCTTCACGCCGCGAGCGTGATGCGACGGAGACTGGCTCGAATTGAACCAAGTGGTCAAGAATAAGCTGGCCCCGGCGGTGCAACTGCTGCGCCGGAGCCGCTTGATCAGGCGGCGACGAGCTTTTTGCCGAAAGCAGCGGTCTCAAGCATCGCGGTGTCGAGATGTTCGACGATCTCGGCGAAGCCATCGCCCTTCACGGTGACGAAGAAGACATAAAAGGGCTGGGCATAATCGCCTGTCGGGCCGACGCCGGAGCCCGATGCCCGCAAGGCCGCCTTGTCGCCTTCGACGACGACATCGCCGAATTGCAGGGTGGGCGGGACTTTGAAGGTCGACAGCAGCGGCAGCAGGCGGGCGAACAGGTCGGCGCGACCGTGATAGGTGCCCGAAGCGGGCGTGGTGCCGATCACGGTATACTTGCCGTCCTCGTTCAGCATGCTGAATGCTTCGACGAAGCGGCTGGCGTGGATATGTTCGATGAAGGTCTGAACGATCTTGCGGGTATCGGCCATCTGTCTCTCCCTTGGTTGGCTAAGCCTTTTGATCAAGGCGCTGTTCTCGACCGCAGCCGACGGGCCTCGCGGAAGCGCCGGCAGGATTGGCCAGACTGACCGAATGATCAAGGGGAAATCGCCGGGGGGGGTGGGGGGACGGCTCAGCCCTCAGACGAACACGATCTCGTAGATGAAGGCGATGTTGCGCAGAATCTCGGCTTCGGAGAAAACATCGCGCCCGGTCAGCGCCTTGTATTCCGTCCAGATGGTGAAGGGCGTGCCGCCCGCGCCGATGATATGGTAATAGAGCCGCGCCGGATCGCATTGCCGCACGCTGCCCTCTTCCTGGCCGCGCCGGATCAGATCGCGCGCCATGGTGAAATGGCCGCGCAGGAAATGCTCGATCACCCAGTCGAGCCGGGCGGTACCCTGGTTACTCTCCATGGTCAGGATGCGGTGGATTTGCGGTGTTCGCGCCGACATCCGCACGAATTGCTCGATGAAGGCGGCCAAGGCCTTGCGTGCGCTGGTCTCATGCGCGCGCTCCAGCGTGACCTTAAGCTCCGCCCCATAACGCTCCAGCGCATGCTCGACCGTGGCAATCCAGAGCTGGTCCTTGGAATGGAAATGATAAAGCACCAAGGTATGCGTGACCTCGGCGCGCTCGGCGACCGCGCGGGTCGATGTGCCTTCAAAGCCGAAGGCACCGAAGCATTCGAGTGCTGCCTGCAGCACCCGCCCGCGCACCTCATCACCCCGCCGCACCACCACCATAGATGCGCGCTTGGCCGGTTTCGCGACAACGCGCAACGACGGCGACGCCGGCCCATCCTTCAGCCGCACAGCGGTCCGCCCGCCGCCGCTTCTCACCTTCTTCGCCCCCTGATCCGCCACGACGCCCATGAACCCCACGCGATGCCCTCTCCACCGATGCAACATCTGCTGGGCGGGCGCAATGGTTCTGTGGGCATGGGGGTGGGGAAGACCGGCTACTCTCAGCCTGACTTTACAGAAAACTCCCCCAACACCCGCGCCGTATCCGCGCCGAGTTCCCGGCTTGGTACCAGCGGGAGGGGCGGGACGCCGTCGAAGCGCAGGGGGCTTTGCTGGACGACGATGCGGCCGAGTTGGGGGTGGTCCTGCCATTCAAGCGCGCCGCGGGCGTGCATGTTGGGATCGTTGACCACCTCGTCCAGGGTCCGCACCGGGGCGCAGGGCACTTTTGCCGCCATCAATCGCCCGAACAAGGCGTCCTTGGTCTGCACCATCGTCCACACACTGACAAGTTCATCGACCATGTCGATATGGGAGACACGCGCGGCCAGCGTGGCAAAGCGCGGATCATCGGCCAGATCGGGCCTCGCCATCTCGGTTACCAGCGCGCGCCAGTGGATTTCGCCGACACAGATGATCGCGATGTACCCGTCCGAGGTCGGGTAGACATTATAGGGTGATTCCGCGAGCCCGCCGTGGCGATTACCGGTGCGCGGCGGCGGGGCGTGATCGGCCTGCGTCGCCCAATGCATGCCGAGGCTGGACGAGAGCGAGGCATAGACCGCGTCCTGCATCGCGACTTCGACGCGGCGTGCCGCGCCGGTTCTCTCGCGCTCGAACAATGCGGTCGCGATTGCGCCGTAAAGATGGGTGCCGGCGAAGAAATCCGCCACCGCCGGGCCGGCCTTGACCGGGGGTCGGTCGGCAAAGCCGGTCGTGTGCATCACCCCGGCCATCGCCTGGATCGTCAGGTCCATCGCCGGATAGCTGCGATAGGGGCCGTCACTGCCGAAGCCGGAACTTGCCGCGTAGATCAGGCGGGGATTGATGGTCTTGAGCGCATCGTAGCCAAGTTCAAGCCGGTCCATCACGCCGGGGGCGAAGTTTTCGACCAGCACGTCCGCCGTTTTGACAAGATCGCGCAAAGCCTGCTTCCCGTCCGGGGTTTTCAGGTCGACGACGACGGAGTCCTTGTTGCCGTTCAGCATCGCGAAGGGCAGCGCCGCGCCGCCGACGACCCCGCGACGCCGCAGCGATTCACCGCCCGGCGGTTCAATCTTGATCACGCGCGCGCCCGCCAGCGCCATCAGATATGTCGCGTAGGGGCCATTATAGATCTGGCTCAGATCGATAACGGTGATGCCGTCCAGCGGGTGGCTCATACGGGTCCCGTTTCCTGTCGTGATGGCCGACAGGATAGAGGCCGTCAGCCGATCCGGGGGATATATTTCTCGCGCAGGCCCGCCTGTTCCATCAGCGGCAGGACGCCCGCGATGAAATCGTCGATGCCGCTCTGATAATCGAGCCAGCTGAGGCAGATACCGTCGACGCCGAGGTCGGAATAGTTCTGGAACTGATCGACGATCATCTCAGCCGTGCCGACCAGGGGCACCCCGGCCCAGCCTGCCTTGAAATGAAACCGGAAACGCTCGGCCTCCTCGGCGGTGAAAATGCCGGTCTGGATGCCGATCTGGTCGGTGATGTTGTTGCAGGCGACGTCATCGCCATGCTGATTAACGTAGTAGTCGAGATATTTATGGGCCTCGGCGAGGCTGTCGCGCTGGACACAGTAGGAATAACACCAGATCTGGATTTCCTTGCCGTATTCAGCGGCGATATCGCGATAGGACTGGATTTGCTTGCGCGTGGTGTCCGGGTCCGACTGGTTGAGGATAACGAAGGCGACGTCGCAATGCTCGGCGCAATAGCGCTTGCCGCGCGGCGAGCCGCCCGCATTGATCAGCACCGGGCGGTTGAGCGGCTTGGGCTCGGCAAAGGCCTGGGTGCGGTTGAAGGATTCGGTTTTGTAATCGAAATAGCCGGGATCGTTCCAGGCCCTCTGAACGATCTCGATCCATTGGTCGGCATAGTTGTAGCGGGTTTCGTGCTCCATCATCGTGCCGCCGAACATCTTCATTTCCGGCCCGAACCAGCCGCAGATGATGTTGAGGCCGAAACGGCCGCCGCTGATGTGATCGATGGTGGCGGCCTGCTTGGCAGCGAAAAGCGGGTGGACGGTCGGCACATGCGAGGTCGTGACGATGGCGATCTGATCGGTCACGGCGGCAAGACCCGCAGCCCAGGTATAGGTCTCGAAAGCGACACCGTTGAAGTTGCTATCGCCGCCAAAGCCGCGCCAGCGCCCGACCGGGATCAGGGACTCGAAACCGGCGCGATCGGCCGTCTTGCAGAATTCCATCATGCCGACCCAGTCGTCGCCCATGTGACGCTCCGGTGCCGTGGTAATGGCGCAGCCGCCGTCGGCATTCATGCCGAACAAGCCCAGCTTCATCTTGTTGCGGCTCGTCAGCATCGGGTTCTGCTTGCTGGCGGTGGGGATGAAGCGACGTGGCGCAGTCGTCATGGAAAGCGTCCCTCCGGGGCTCGTGGTTTCTTGTTGTGCGACCATCCGGTCGTTGCCTGAAGCCTAGCACGCAGGTTTCCGCCTGCACGCAATTTTCCCCCATACGGGGAAACATCAAGATCCGATCCTGATAGGACCTCGAAATTTACGCACGCGAACGACTCGCAACTGGTGCTATTTGTTGTCACGATCCGCAAGGCCGGACTCGCCGCGACCCGTTCCCGGGCCGCACCGGCGATGACAACAAGACAAACTGGGAGTGACCATGGAACAGCATCCGACCACGTGGCGCGTTGGCAATGTCAAGATCAGCAAAATTGTGGAAATGGAACTGGGGGGTGCCCCGTCCGACCTTATCCTGAAGGGCCTGACGCCGGCGGAGGTTCAGGCGGTATCCTGGCTGCAGCCGCATTTCGCGACCGCCGATGGCTCGATGAACCTGACCATTCAAGCCTTCGTGATCGAATCCGAAGGCAAGAAGATCATCGTCGACACCTGTGTCGGCAACGACAAGACCCGCGATTTTCCGCCGTGGAACGATATGCACGGCCCCTTTCTGACCGATCTTGCCGCCGCTGGTTTCAGCCGCGAATCGATCGACACCGTGCTGTGCACGCATCTTCATGTCGATCATGTCGGCTGGAACACGATGCTGGTCGACGGCAAGTGGGTGCCGACCTTCCCCAAGGCAAATTACCTCTTCGCCCGGATCGAATGGGCGCATTGGCAGGCCGAGATCGCGGCGCTGAAGGCCGCGCCGCCGCCGCCGCCGGTCGAAGGAGAATTGCCGATCGACCCGGCACAGGTCATGAATGATTCCGTCATTCCGATCATTGAGGCCGGTTTGCATACCCTGGTCGAAACCGATCATGTCATCACCAGCGAAGTTTCGCTGATCCCGACGCCGGGCCATACCCCCGGTCATGTCAGCGTGCGGATCCGCTCAAACGGCCAGGAAGCGATCATCACGGGCGACATGATGCACCATCCCTACCAGATCGCGGTGCCGGATCAGTGCAGCAATTTCGACAGTGACGAAGAGGCCGGACGGGTCACCCGCCGGGCCTTCGTCAAGGCCCATGCCAATGACGGCGTCCTGATCTTTGGCACCCATTTCGCGGCACCGACCGCGGGCCACATCGTCACCGATGGCGCCACCTACAAGCTGAAGGTCTAGCCAAAACTAGGCGGCAACGACCAACCCCTGAAGAAATTCCCGCGTCGCCGTGGGAATTGGGGTTGGTCGATTGCTGTCGCGATCGACATAGACATGGACGAAATGGCCGGCAGCTGCGGCGGTCGCGTCGTCATTGCGAAACAGACCCACCTCGTAGCGCACGCTTGATCGCCCGAGTTTCGTGACCCGGACACCCGCGTCAATGGTGTCGGGAAATGCGACCGGCGCGAAATAGCGGCACCCCGTCTCAACCACCAGGCCGATTGCCGGACTTGCTGATATATCAAGGACACCGGCTTCGATCAGCATCTGGTTCACGGCTGTGTCGAAGAATGAGTAGTAGACGACATTGTTGACGTGGCGATAAGCGTCGTTGTCCATCCAGCGTGTCGTGATCCGGCGGAATGCGGGGTAGGCATCACGGGTCGGGATGGCGGGGGCTGGCGGCGTATCGCCCATGATGTCTCCAATCTGGCAGCGGCTGCGGGATATCCGCTATGGTAGCTTTGCGACGAATAATAATACGCCATCGATCCAACTCGAAAGGACGTCATCCATGAAGATTCGGGCCGCCGTGCTGCGCCAGATGGGGGCAACACACCCCTACGCCGAGAGCCTCCCTTTGAGTATCGAGGAGATCGAGCTCGATCCGCCCGGCCCGGGCGAGGTCCTGGTCAAGATCGCTGCTGCCGGCCTCTGCCATTCCGATCTTTCCGTCATCAATGGCGACCGCCCCCGTCCGGTCCCGATGGCGCTTGGTCACGAAGCCGCCGGTGTCGTCGCAGCGCTGGGGCCGCAGGTCGATGATCTTGCGGTCGGCGACCATGTCGTCATGGTGTTCATGCCCAGTTGCGGCCATTGCCTGCCCTGCTCCGAAGGGCGTCCCGCCTTGTGCGAGCCCGGCGCCGTCGCCAATGGCAAGGGCGAAATGCTGGCTGGCGGGCGTCGCCTCCACAGCCATGCCGGTCCGGTCAATCATCACATGGGCGTCTCGGCCTTTGCCGATCATGCCGTGGTCTCGCGCCGCTCGCTGGTCAAGATCGACAAGAGCCTGTCCCTGACCGAGGCGGCGCTTTTCGGATGCGCGGTGCTGACAGGGGTCGGCGCGGTCGTCAACACGGCGCGGCTTCAGGCCGGGCAGACGGCGGTGGTGATCGGGCTGGGCGGCGTCGGTCTCGCCTCGCTGCTTGGCGCTCTCGCAGCAGGTGCGGCGCAGGTGATCGGCGTCGATCTTTCCGATGACAAACTGGCACTCGCCCGCGCGCTCGGCGCGACGGCCACGATCAACGCGCGTGACGCGGATGCGGTCGAGCAGGTCAAGGCCCTGACCCGGGGCGGTGCCGATTTCGTCTTTGAGATGGCGGGCTCGCTGCGCGCGCTTGAGACCGCCTTCCGGATGACGCGCCGGGGCGGCACGACGGTCACGGCGGGCCTGCCGCCGCCCGATACCGCCCTTCCCGTCAATGTGGTCACCCTCGTCGGCGAGGAGCGCACCCTTAAGGGCAGCTATATCGGCACGGCGGTACCCGTGCGTGATATCCCGCGCTACATCGCACTCTACAAGGCGGGACGACTGCCCGTTGACCGGTTGATGAGCGGGCTGCTCTCGCTTGACGAGATCAATCTGGGCTTCGATCGCCTCCATGCCGGCACGGTCGTGCGGCAGGTGATCACGTTCTGAGAAAATCCCCTCCCTCCCAAGCCGTGAGGGAGGGGTCAATTTCAAGCGATATCCATCACGACATGGCCGAGCTTGGTCCCGGCCTCGACGGTTTCATGCGCGCTGACGATTTGTTCCAGGGGGAAACGCGCGGCGATGGCGAATTGCGCATTGCCCGTTGCGGCCCAGGCGGCGATGTCGTCGATCGCCTTCTGCCGCGCGGCGGGTGAGATCGTGTACACCAGAACCGGGCGGATCAGCACGTTCAGGGTTGCCAGCGGATAGAACGGGATCGGCGGGAACTGATTGCCCATAGAGGCATAGCCGGTGATGGCCCCGTCCGGCGCGATCACCTTCATCGCGGTCTCCAGATTTGCACCAAGATCGACCTCGACAATGCGATGGATCGCGCGGACGCCCAGCGCCGCTTCGATCCGCGCTGCGACGTCTTCGGTCTTGTAGTTGATGACGAGATCGGCTCCGGCGGCGCGGGCATGGGTCGCTTTCTCGTCGCCGCTGACCGTGGCGATGACATGGGCCGCGCCCGCCCATTTGGCGAGCTGCACGGCGTAATGCCCGACCACCCCGGCACCGCCGGTGATCAGCACGTTCAAACCTCTGACCGGTCCGTCGGCGAACAGGCAGCGATGCGCCGTCATCACGGGGATGCCGAGGCAGGCACCCTGCGCGGGGTTGAGGCCAGGGGGCAGCAGCGGGGCGAAGGCGTCGGGCACGCAGGCATATTGCGCCGAGGTGCCGAACGGGCGTTCCCAGGCGGCATTAAAGACCCAGACGCGCTGACCCAATCGACGCGGATCGACGCCCGCGCCGAGCTTGTCGATCACCCCGGCGGCATCACTGTTCGGGACGACGCGCGGATAGGCGATGGGTTTGCGCAGCCCCGCACGGGTCTTGACGTCCGAGGGGTTGACGCCCGATGCCTCGATCCGGACGCGGACTTCACCAGGGGCGGGTTCCGGATCCGGCATTTGGCCCACCCGCATCACGTCGTGCGCGGTGCCGTTCGTCTCATACCAGGCTGCAAGCATCTCTCATGTCCCTTTGGCGGTCTCGTGATCCGGCGGCGATCCTGCCACATCCGGCGTCCGTGTCACACCGCGAAGGAATAACCGCCATTGACCGGATAGGTCTGTCCCGTGATCCAGGACGCGGCGTCAGAGGCGAGAAACAGGATCATCGACGCCGCGTCCGATGGCTCACCCACACGGCGGATGACGTAATGCTTCAGCATGCGTTTCACCGCCTCCTCATCCGGCAGCAACCCCTCCACCCCCGGCGTGTTGATGCCGCCGAGCGAGACGCAATTGACGGTGATGCCGAAACGCCCACCCGCTTTGGCGAGCGCCCGCATCAATCCGGCTGCCCCGGCCTTGGCGGCGGAATAGACGGCAAGATGGCCTTCGCCGACGCGACCGGCATCGGAGACAACGGTGATGATGCGGCCTTGCCTGCCTGCCATCATCAGCGGGAAGGCGGCACGCGACGCGTTCAGCACACCGTAGAGATTCGTCCCGAACCAGCGCTGCCATTCCTCCGGCCCGGTTTCCCAGAACGGCGGCAGATCGTCGAAATTGCCCGCAGGTCCGGCATTGCCCGCGTTGTTGACGAGAATATCGAGGCGGCCGAGCCCCTTATGGGCATCGTTGATCATGTCCTGGACGCGGGCGAAATCGGTGACGTCGCCCTGCATCGCGATGGCGCGACAGCCGAGAGCCTCGACCTCGGCGGCGACCCGTTCGGCGCGCTCGACGACGAAGTCGTTGATGACGACGGCGCCCGCGTTGTGGCTGGCGAAATGCAGCGCCACCTGTCGGCCGACGCCCTGACCCGCGCCGGTGACGAAGGCCGTCCGGCCCTTCAGGTCGAGAAGATCGCTCATGTCCCTGACTCCATTGGTGTCAGCGTCCTAGCGACCGGTGAATTTCGGCGCACGCTTTTCGTTGAAGGCGGCCAGACCTTCGGCGCGGTCGGCTGACAGATTATGCAGCGCACTCATCAATTGCTCTGCCCGCATGGCGACCTCGACTGGTTGGTCGAGACCGTCATCGACCAACTGCTTCAAGCGGGCGAGGCCGATGGGGCTTTTGTCCGCGAGCTTGGCGACCAGCGCGTCGACCTCGGCCTCAAGCACGTCATCGGCGACAACGCTGGTCACAAGGCCCCAATCCGCGAGCGTTTGTGCCGGCAGGTATTCGGCGGTGAACATCAGGTATTTGGCGCGCATCGATCCGATCTTGCGGGGCAAGCGGACAGAGCCGCCGCCGCCCGGCATCAGCCCGTATTTGCCGTGGCCGTCGCCAAGCCGTGCCGATTGCGCGGCAATCACGAGATCGCAGCCCAGGACGATCTCCAAACCACCGGCAATGGCTAGTCCGTTCACGGCGGCGATCACCGGCAGTCGGAAACGTTCGATCCGGTCGGCGAGCAGCCGGAAGGATTCGGTAAAAGCCGCCGAGACCGCCTCTGGGTCCTTCCCCTCGGTCATGGCGAGCGCCGCCTTCAGGTCGGCTCCGGCACAAAAGGCGCGACCGGTCCCGGTCACCACGACGGCGCGCAAATCGGCGATGTTTTGGGCAGCGTCAAGCGCCGCGTTGATCGCTGCGATCATCGCCGGCGACATGCTGTTGAGCACCTCGGGGCGATTGAGCCTTATCCAAAACGCCGCGCCGCGTTGTGTCACGATGATGGGGGCGCTAGTCATGAGTGTCTCCCTCGCTGCGCTTCTCCTGCGCTTTTCCGACCGGTCGGGTTGTTTATCACGAGAGCGGTGCGGTCAAGGTCCCTATGATCGACGGCAATTTTCCTAGAAAAGGCATCACCTGCAGGCTTGGCTCGACTGAAATCATGCCGCCCTATTGAGCCCTTGGGAGCGGGCTGTCAGGCGAGCAAAATCGCTCTCAAAACTCTGCCTGGTTGCGGCATTCAGGACGAATTCCAATCTGACCCAGTTTTCACTGCCGCCGCGCACGATGGCCGTCAACTTATCGCTAAAGCCCGAGATTTCTAGGGTCACCTGGCTGCCGCGGGGCACGTCGCCTTCGCTCCCCGCGAAACGGGCGCCCCCTGAGGAACAATTTTCCAGGCGTCCAGCAAAGCTTTTACCGGCGATCGTCAGGGTCGCGGCTACGTCGACGGCATAACGGGTGGCGCCACGGCGATCGGCGTCATCCGAGGCGGTTCGCACGATCTTGATAAGGATCTTGCGCATGTCCTCCACCGCCAGGGCCATGTCATTGGCTGCCGCACTGACGTCGCCGGCGCGGCGACCGGTGTCGCCGGCCTCGGTGGAGACTTCCGTGATCCGTTGCGTGACTTCGCGGACCGCATCGGTCGTCTGCGTGATGTTGCGAACGATCTCTCCTGTCGCGGCAGTTTGCTGCTCCACGGCGGCGGCTATGGAGCCGGA
>CAIXXC010000477.1 GCA_903923205.1 uncultured Rhodospirillales bacterium
TCACTCCTTGCGCTTCACCATCATCTGCTTGATTTCGCCAATGGCCTGCGCGGGGTTCAACCCTTTGGGGCAAGTCTGGGCGCAATTCATGATGGTGTGACAGCGATAAAGCCGGAACGGGTCTTCCAACGCATCCAACCGCTCGCCGGTCTGCTCGTCACGGCTGTCGATCAGCCAGCGATAGGATTGCAGCAAGGCCGCCGGGCCCAGATAGCGCTCGGAATTCCACCAATAGCTGGGGCATGCGGTCGAGCAGCAGGCGCAAAGAATGCATTCATAGAGGCCATCGAGCTTGGCGCGGTCGTCGGGCGACTGCTTCCATTCTTTTTCCGGCGCCGCCGTCTTGGTCTGCAGGAAAGGCTCGATGGAGGAATATTGGGCATAGAAATTGGTGAGATCGGGCACCAGATCCTTGACCACCGGCATATGCGGCAGCGGATAGATCCGGACCTCGCCCTTGACGTCGGCGATCGGCATCAGACACGCAAGGGTGTTGGTGCCGTCTATGTTCATCGCGCACGACCCGCAGATGCCTTCGCGGCAGGAACGACGGAAGGTGAGAGTCGTGTCGACCTCGTTCTTGATCTTGATCAGCGCGTCCAGGACCATCGGGCCGCACGCGTCGAGATCGACCTCATAGGTATCGGTCCGCGGGTTCTGCCCGTCATCGGGGCTCCAGCGATAGATCTTGAACTTGCGAATGCGCTTGGCACCCGACGGTGCGCGATGAAGGCTGCCTTCCCGGACCTTGGAATTTGCCGGCAGATTGAATTCGACCATGGTTCAGACTCTCCGGGATTAGTAGACGCGGGCCTTCGGGGGGAAGGCTTCCACCTCGTCGGTCAGGGTATAGAGATGCACGGGGCGATAGCCGATGGTGACCTTGCCCGCATCGTCGAGCCAGGTGACCGTGTGCTTCATCCAGACGTCGTCGTTGCGATCGGGGAAGTTTTCGTGCGCATGGGCACCCCGGCTCTCATGCCGGTTTTCTGCCGAGGTCAGGCTGACCACCGCCTGCACCAGCAGGTTTTCGAGTTCGAGCGCCTCAACCAGATCACTGTTCCAGACCAGCGAGCGATCGGTGATCTGAACCTCCGTGAAGCTCTTGGCGATCTCGTTGATCTTGTTGACACCTTCCGCGAGGACTTCGGAAGTGCGGAACACGGCGCAATGATCCTGCATCGTGCGCTGCATCGAATTGCGGATTTCGGCGGTCTTCAGGCTTCCCTTGGCATTGCGGATGCGATCGAAGCGGGCGATCGCGGCGTCTGCCGCCGTCGGGCTCAAGGGCTTGTGCGGGGTGTTCGGCTTGACCACCTCGGCAGCCCGGATCGCGGCGGCACGACCGAAGACGACGAGATCAAGCAGCGAGTTGGTACCAAGACGGTTGGCGCCATGGACCGACACGCAGGCGGCTTCGCCAATCGCCATAAGGCCCGGCACGATCTGATCCGGATTTTCCGGCGTCGGCCGCAGCACTTCGCCCCAATAATTGGTGGGAATACCGCCCATGTTGTAATGCACGGTCGGCAGCACGGGGATCGGCTCCTTGGTCACTTCGACGCCGGCAAAGATCTTTGCCGTCTCGGAGATGCCGGGCAGACGCTCATGCAGAACCTCGGGCGCGAGATGCTCGAGATGCAGATAGATGTGATCCTTGTTCGGGCCGACGCCGCGACCTTCGCGGATTTCCATGGTCATGGCGCGGCTGACGACATCGCGCGAGGCCAGATCCTTGGCCGATGGCGCGTAACGCTCCATGAAGCGCTCACCCTCGGAATTGGTCAGGTAACCACCTTCGCCGCGCGCACCCTCGGTGATCAGACAGCCGGAGCCGTAGATCCCGGTCGGGTGGAACTGCGTGAATTCCATGTCCTGCAGCGGCAGGCCTGCGCGCAGCACCATGCCGCCACCGTCGCCGGTGCAGGTATGGGCAGACGTGCACGAGAAATAGGAGCGACCATATCCACCCGTGGCGAGGATGACCTCATGGGCGCGGAAGCGATGCAGCAATCCGTCTTCGAGCGACCAGGCGAGCACGCCGCGGCACGCGCCGTCATCGTCCATGATCAGATCGAGGGCGAAATACTCGATGAAGAATTCGCACTGATGCTTCAGACA
>CAIXXC010000478.1 GCA_903923205.1 uncultured Rhodospirillales bacterium
TCGAGTCTGACTTCGATAGGCGTCCGCTTTCAGCCTCTAAACCAACCGGAACTATCGACCCGAGTTTAACGTTACCGCCCCCGACCCGCGATCCAGCTTTCGGACGTTTGGCCGTAAACCTGTGTTGGCTTGCCGTGAGCATCAAGTTCACTTCGAAGCCAACGCGACCCTAGTTTTTCAGCCAGCCTAATTGACGCACCGTTATCAGCATCAATGCAGTGATTGATCTGCGTCCACGCAAGGTGGTCAATGACCCAATCTATAGCGGCGCTCGCGGCTTCATGAGCGTATCCCTTACCCCATTCCGAAGGAAGAATCGCCCAGCCCACTTCCGCAGTCGCGCCTTCGGGTTTCCAAGGTCCTACACGACCGATCCAACGCCCTGAGCCCTTTTCTAGTACCGAAAACAGGCCACAGTCTCGGAGCGCCCACATGCCCGCGGCCGACGCCAACATTTCCCAGGCATCAGCCCGGCTTTTTGGCCCCCCAAAAAACTTGGTCGCGCGCGCATCGTTGTCAAAAGCCGCCCAGCCGTCGAGGTCCGATTCGACGGGTTGGCGTAAAACAAGCCGAGAGGTTTCTAAGTGGGCAGAGTCATGACTTCGCATGATCCAACGTTACATCAAGCGATGGCGGCTTCCACCCGGCGCCCCTATTGAGAGGGGAGCGATCAGCGGCTTTTCGTGGGCCGCTCTTAGGATAGGGCGGTTCGTCGCAGTGGAAACGAACACTGACATGGGAGTGATATCCCAATTTCGAATTGGTCTATCAAGATGAGTGAATCAGCGATCGCAATCTCATTTCTCCCTTTAACCTGGAGTATCCCCTTCTTTGTGGAAAGCGGCTCACCCTTCTGACGCAGCGCATCCATACCTTGAATTGTTCAAGGACCGTGGGGTTCGACTGTTGTGGGTCGGACAGGCACTATCCGATACCGGCAGCGAACTTTATCGGCTTGGAGCGATCTGGCTCGCCGTGAATATCGCCGGTCCTGACGCCGCATGGCTTCCCATCGCTCAATCTACGGCCATGTTGATCTTGGCCCTTGGCGCAGGCGCCGTCATCGACGGGATGAGCCCGCGCTGGGTCATGATCTGGGCCGACATCGCGCGCGCATTGGTTTCGGGAGCAGTCGTGCTCGTTGGCATGACGCTTGGCCTTTCGCTACCGCTCCTCATCTTGGCGGGGGTTCTGCTGGCCGGGCTTCAGGCGGTGTTTGATCCGGCGCTACAGGCTGTCGTTCCTCGGCTGATGCCGGAACCCCATCGGCTCCGGGCCCTCAACGGCCTTTTTGACGTCACGGGCCGGCTCGCCTCAATCGCGGGCTCAATCCTGGGAGCCGCCATCGCATCGGTGGCGCCGACAATCCAATTGCTGACGGCAAACTCAGCGAGTTTTTTGACCTCAGCCGGATCAATAGCCGCTGCGGGACATCGTTTTGATGGGACTGCGCAGGAAAAGGTGCGGCCAGTTGCCGTGTCCGAACGTTTGGCTCGCGGATGGAGAGTAGCGCGAGCCACGCCTGGCGCTCGGACGGTGCTCGCCACGGCTGGAGTGTCCTACGCGACCCGATCCTTGGGATTTGCCTTAGGCCTCCCCCTGTTACTTGCCCAGGGCGGAGTAGCCGGCGGCTTGCCCGCACTCGCCCTGATCATGACGGCCCAAGCTGTTGGAGACGGCCTGACCAACCTTGTCACCGTGACCTGGAAAGTGAGCAACGCCTGGCGGTTCTTGTGTGACGGTTACATATTGAGGGGCGTCGGCTTAGCGTCGATCGGTTTTGCCGCGCTGTTCGCGCCGCCTGAAATGGCGCCGATCGCCATGGCGATCGGCGGTTTCGTTCTGGGCGTAGGGGGCTCAATTGCATTCCTGCAGATGATGCCGTTTTTCCAGACGCGCTTGACCGTCGAGGATGCGACCGCGATCTTTCGTCTACGCTATGCCATCCTGGCCGGATCGACCTTGTTGGGCGCCTTGTTAGGGCCGACAGTCTTCAGACTTTTGCCCGTCAGCTGGACCATTATCGCCTGCGGGGCTGCGTTGGCGCTCGCAGGCGTCTGGGCCAGACGGCGCCAGCCGTCCGATTAGATACAATCCCAGACGGAAGAGCACACGTCTGAA
>CAIXXC010000479.1 GCA_903923205.1 uncultured Rhodospirillales bacterium
CCCGGATCGACGCCGCCCGCAAGGCGGGCACGTTCGACGCCGGCGTCGAAACACTGATGGCCGACAAGCTGACCACCGTTGAGGAGCGCGTTCTGCGTGAGGATCCCAATGGTGCCTCGACTCAGTTGCTCACGATCGAGGCGCAATGGGCGCCGAAGATCACGCCGCTGGCAGACATCGCCAAGCGCATCGGAGCCAAGACCCGTCTCTTGCGCAACGGTCGATCCTCGCGCGTGGCCGCACTCATGCCTGACCGCACTCGTCTGATGGATGACGGCACGCCGGTCGCCAGTTTCACATTGCACCGGCCCGGTGGGCGCAGCTGGATCACGGCCGACGAATTGGCTGAAAGCCATTGGGATGATTGTGTGCGTAGCGTATTCGAAGAGGCCTGGCAGGGCGAGGCCAGCGATCTTGCGGCGCGCCCCTATACAGAGCGGTTCTACCTCGCGACAGGTCGCCTGCTCCCGATCTGGAACCTGCTGGGCGATGAGGCACAGGTCCGTCGCCTCGTAACGCAGGATGGGCGGTCGCTGCTTGGGCGCATCGTGCCCGCCGAAGGGGTCAACATGTTGCTGGACAAACTCGGGCTCGGCGATCGCATCGTGTTGTCGCCGGAACAACTGGTCGAGGCAGCGCTTGGCGGCAAGGTCGTGCCGATCGATGCGCTGTCAGGCGCCAGCATCAAGCGATCGCGCGTCAATGGCGAGCAGCGCCTCGAAGTGCTGGGCTTTGATCCCCGCGCGCTGGCATCGTGGAAGGCCAAGGGCTGCTTTACCGAAATCATCGCTTACCAAACGCGGCTATTTATGCCGGTAAGTCAGGCACACGAAATTGTGGCCCAATTGGCGGCATGAAATTCAGGAGGCGCAGAGAAACTCTATCCACCGGATGCCTCGAATTGCACGATCGCTGCACAAATGCTCAGCCGTCAGTGACGTGCAGTGCAGACTACCTACCCTTGGCATGATACCCTGTGTATGAATACCATTCGGCTTGGTCACGTCTGGCCCCACTGGTCAATGCCAAAGACTTGATGCAAAGATACGACGTCGGACCCTTACTGGTTCGGATCGTGCTGGCTATATGTCGGATTGACTGCTGAACTTACCAACGCGTCAGCGCGCCATGCTCTCTGCAACAGCAACCATATCGCGCCACTCTTGGGAATTGACCGGAAATGTCCAGTTTTGCGGCTTGCGATACCATCTGATACGACATCGCAGTTGCCGGCGGTAGGACTTTGGATCAACGTGATATCGCGCTGCAATCGCGTTGGCAGTATCGAAATTCGCATCGACCGATCTTCGGCTTCCATTTGCCCTTCGAGCGTTGCAGCTAACGCCCGCCCTGGCGTCTGTCGCAGCACTCCCCGAAAGCGAAGCCTTTACATGTGAACGCGCTCGCGAAATCATGCGGTGCTGCGCCGTCTGCGGGCACTTCGCAAGATTGAGCGGCGGCGCGTAGCGCAGGATCAACTCGCTCTCGCGGGCATCAGGGTTGGTATGGGGTTCGATAGCAAGGTCCAGATTTTCATGCATCCAAGCAGTCAGTCGGGCCTCTGAATTCGCACATAGACCCCAAGTGTCTCCGGAGTTCGGCTTTTTGATGAGCACCGGTACGAGTTTCAATTCGTCGAGCAGCAACGCGGCCAGACTTTTGCGGGGCGAATGATTTCTGGTCTTACCGGTGAAGTGGCAACGGCCACGCAGCCCCTTTTTGCTTGCCGCCAGGCCGATATAAATCAGACCATTCGGTCCCGGCGTGATGTTCGGAAACTCAACGCCGTCCCGCAAAAACAAGGCATAGACACCAGGCTCAGTCGCAAGAACATAGCTTGAGCGGGGGCCGCGCCGGGAGTGCAAGAGGTCATTTTTTTGCGCCATGTCAGAGTCCTCGCGTTTTGGTCCGGGTGCGCAGCCGGGTGCTCGCTTGTCGTTTGGTGGCGTGATATGCTGTTATCAGTGCACCATCTCTCGCGATCAGAAGTTTGCCGTTGATATGCCGGAGGCATCGCGTGAAGGCTTTTAAGTGTCGTTCAATTTCAGCGATATCTTTGTTGGTGACCATGAGGCCGTCTGGCACTTCGGTGGCAATTGCCATGATCCAGGGGAGATCGTCCGGCTGTATGCCCCGCTGCGCCATGCGCACGATGGCATGCTGAGTTTGCTGAAGATCAGACATGGCTTTCTCCCTCTTCGTCGCCTTCGTTAAAGGAGTTGCCGAAATCAAAATCGCCAAAGCGTCCGCGTTGCCCCCGTCCACCTTCGGCCCGGGCCCAAGCTGCGATCGCGGCCTGCCCCTCAATCCGCACGGCAGCGGGCATGGTGTGGAGTGCTGCGTCACCGCTCATAATTGCGCTTGTCGCCTGCCAATCCCCGCCCGTCATCCTTTCGATGTCACCTTCGAGAAGTTCATATTCGGGCCGAATATACAAAGGCGTCCAGCTTTCAAAGTTGGCTAGCCCGCTTTGCTTGCCCATGGCTATGAAATGTTGAGTCAGCGGGTTTTCGCTATCGCAATCATAGTCCGCCGGGAAATGCTCCTCCGGGATAGTGAGGGCGCAAATATCGTTACGTGCTATCGAGTTCTGTTCGGCATCCAGGGCCTCATCCCCGCGCCAATAGTGGGAAATCACGTCGGCAATGTGCGTTGGGACATCAAGATCAAGCAGTTCCCTAAGTTTCATATTCGCCTGCTCGAGCTTAAGCCTGCGCTCAGCTAAGCTTGCCTCCGCAGCGCAGAGAAAGAGAAATGGGGCAAGCTGCAAGATGGCATTTGGTTTTACGTGATAGCGGTCGGCGACAAGATGCAACGCATTGCGTACATGATTAGGCATACGCAGGTTGTACTGAGATTTAGGTCCAAAGAGACGGGCCTCGAAAGAATCATCGATTTCTGGGCCGGTCAGTTCTTCTTCTTTGACTTCGAGCGCGCCTGCCAAACGAACGATTGTCACGCTTCGGCTCTTCGTAAGAACGCCCCGCTCAATCTTATTGATTGTGGCGCGATTCACCTTTGAGATTTCGGCTAGCTGGTCGAGCGTAAGTCCACGTCGATTTCGGTGTGCCTTGAGGTTATGCGGGTTGATTGTTTTCATGCGCCTTCTCCTTGCGTGGAGGTATAATCGCACCAAAGAAGATATCATTCCATGCGCATTCTGTAGAACTTTTGCCGCATTGGGCATATGGGAAATATCATTGGTAGATGCTCTTTCCCCGCATTAGGCTCCCTGCCATCGGTTTGGGCTCCGCTAAATCGGCATGCTCGAGCAAACGTTGCGCGCACGTCCGAATTGCAATCAAGGCTTTATCGAAATCATCGCCTATCAGACCCGGCGTCAGCATTGCGCCCGAGATCGTGGCGAAGCTGGCGGCTTAGAGGGCGCACCTTTGCCTGACTTTGCTTGGAATGCATCTTCGAGATTGACAATCTTTGCCAATCTTTGCTAATTTCTGGTTTCGGAGGTTCCCATGGCGACTATGAACATCTCACTGCCCGACCCCATGAAGCATTGGGTGGAAGCCCAGGCTGACACCGGCCGATATAGCAATGCCAGTGATTATGTGCGCGATCTGATCCGCCGTGACCAAGAGCGTGCGGACAGGCTAGCTGCCATGCAGCGCCTTGTCGATGAAGCTCGCGCCAGCGGCCTTAGCGATGAGACCATGGCAGACATTCGGGCCCGGGCTATCAGCCAGCAGGCCTCACAAGCCTGATCATGAGCCGATTTCGTTTAACGCGTGCCGCAGCCAACGATCTTGCAGCGATATTCCTCGATGGCATTGAGCAGTTCGGCCTTTCGCAGGCCGATGCATATCATGAAGGCTTGAGCGCAACCTTCGCGTTTCTGGCAGACTATCCTCATGCGGCACGCCTCCGCGAAGAAATCTCGCCGCGAGTCCGTGTCCATCGCTACAAGTCCCATCTGGTGATTTACGATCTGGGTGGAGGCAACGAGGTGACTATTCTGCGCGTGCGGCATGGTCGAGAAGATTGGGTTTCCTCGAACTACGATGGGTAGTTTCTCCTCTTGGGCAGAGGTTGGCTGTTGTGCGAGTCTGCCGCGCTCCTGAGAGAAAAGGGGAAGCATTGGGGGCGAGGCCCCCTGGGAGACAAAAGTGTCTCGCATGATCCGGGCCTCGGAACTGGTCCGGGAGACCCTTCATGCAGACCACCACGATTCACCACGCCAAGCTGCGCCTGTCTGACAGCAATGTCCGCAAGCTCAATGCCGAAGCCGGCCTTGAGGCGCTTGCCGCCAGCATTGCCGAACACGGGCTGTTGCAGCCGCTGATCGTCAGTCCGGCGAAAGGCCGCAAGACGCTGTTCGATGTCCATGCCGGCGGCCGACGCTGGCGCGCCATCGGCCTGCTGATCGAGCGCGGTGACCTGCCGAAGGATCACGCTGTCGATGTGCGGCTGTGCGGTGACGAAGACGCCGCCGCCCGCGAAATCAGCCTGGCAGAAAACCTCATTCGCGAGGCGATGACGCCGGCAGATGAAGCCCGCGCCTATGCCGATATCGTGGCTGAAGGCGCCGATGCCGAGGCTGTTGCTCGGCGGTTCGGCGTCACCGTGCGCCACGTGCAGGGCCGCCTGCGCCTGGCCGATCTGGCCGAGCCGATCTTTTGCGCGCTGGCCACTGGCGACATCACGCTCGATGTCGCAATGGCCTATGGCTCGATCGGCGACCGCGACCGGCAGCAGGTGGCATGGGGAGCGGCTGTCGACCAGTTGGCAGCGCGACAATGCGC
>CAIXXC010000480.1 GCA_903923205.1 uncultured Rhodospirillales bacterium
CTGCGTATCATGGCGGGATTGATCCCGGCGACCGGCGGCAGCATGACCTATAAGGGCAGAGCCGTCGAAGGACCGGTCAACGGCGTCGGCATGGTATTCCAGAGCTTTGCCCTGTTCCCGTGGCTGACGGTCCTTGGAAATGTCGAACTGGGGCTGGAGGCGCAGCGGGTGCCGCCTGCGGAGCGGCGCAAGCGGGCGCTCGCCGCGATTGATCTGATCGGCCTCGACGGCTTCGAATCCGCCTATCCGAAGGAGCTTTCGGGCGGTATGCGCCAACGTGTCGGCTTTGCCCGCGCGCTTGTCATCAACCCCGAAATCCTGCTGCTGGACGAACCATTCTCAGCGCTCGATGTGTTGACGGCGGAATCCCTGCGCGGCGATCTGATCGAGTTGTGGCAGGAGCAGCGGATACCGACGAAGAGCATCCTACTGGTCTCGCACAATATCGAAGAGGCCGTCGAAATCGCTGACCGGATCATCATCTTTTCATCCAATCCGGGGCGAATTCAGGTCGAAATTCCGCTCACCACGCCCCGGCCGCGGGAATGGGGCAGCCCGGAGTTCCGCCGCACGGTGGACGAGGTCTATACCCATCTCTCCAACGTCACGCAGAAGGTCGGCAAGCGCGGCCAGAAGACCGAACAGGCCACCATCGGCTACCACCTGCCGGAAGCGCCGGTGCAGCAGCTTGCGGGCTTGATGGAAACGCTGATGGAGAATCGTTTCAACGGCCGCGCCGATCTGCCGGAACTGGCCGAATATCAAAGCCTCGACGCCGACGACCTGTTCCCGTTGCTGGAAGCCTTGCAGCTTCTCGGCTTTGCCCATGTCGCGGGCGGCGATATCGAGCTGACCCCGGCAGGCCGCGCCTATGCCGACATGGACCTTCTGGAGCGCAAGACGATCTTCGCCGAACACCTGCTGCGCCACGTCCCGCTCGCGGCCCATATCCGCAAGGTGCTCGACGAACGCCCCAACCACCGCGCCCCCGCGGGCCGCTTCATCGCCGAACTTGAAGACCACCTCGACGAAGACGACGCCGCCAACGTGCTGGACACGATGATCAACTGGGGCCGCCACGGCGAGCTTTTCGCGTATGATTACGACACCGAGACCCTGAGCCTGGAAGACCCCGAGGGCTGATCGCGGCGTCCCTGCAGGTCTCGCGAAACGCGGATCGGCACTAATGCAGAACAATCCAGCCTTCCGCGCTCCAGCGGAAGATCGTCCCTGACACGGGCCGTTCTGCCTCTATCAGCGTGGCCTGGGTCACGTGACTGAACCCGACGACGGCATCGGCGCTGTCCGCATCGCTAAAGAGTACGACATCGGCGGCGGGTGCCGCGACTAGCAGGTTACCGCCGGCCTTCTTCGCCAAACCTGCCCAGAGTTCCGGGAAGGCCAGAAGGCTGGACTCGTAAGGCCCACCGGAGATCATGTTAATGCCAGGGCGGGATTCGCGGCTCGCCATCCTGAGCGTCGCCTTAAAATCAGTACGCATATTATCCTTGGCGCGTGCGATGGCCTCGTCGTTCGACAATTGAAGGCGCGTGAGGGTGCGAGAATCGATCATCCTGATGACCGTCGGCAGATCGGAAGCGCCCATCACAATCAGGTCGCCCGCCAAAGAGGCCGTGACAGGTACGGCGCTGCTGCCTTCCAGTGTTTCGCGCAACTCTACCATATATGCCTTTGGGCGGACGACAACGCGCAGACTGCCGCGTGTTACCGGTGGGTCCGATGAGCGGACCATACCGACGGTTTTCGCGACATAGTCATCAACCAATTCGGGCGAGGCGTCGGGCCGCCGCTGATAGTTGGAGAGCAGGCTGTCAAGGTAAAGGGTGCGTAGATTGTCTGCGGCATCGACCTCTAATGACAGGGTACCGGTGATTTTGACCGGTAGCCCGGCGGCGAGCTTTCGGAAACGGTTGGCGACATAAGCGGTAAAGGCGTCTGGATCACGCGGTACGCTATCGGCCCAGGCGGCCCAGTGGTCCCAAGTCATAACAGCGAGGACAGCCGCCAAAACCGCCCTGCGACGCCAGAGCAGGTGAGAGCGCCACGTTCGTCGGCCCTGCGACCCTTTTGTTCTTGCGGGAAAATAACCATCGACAAACCTCAAGGCATGTTTCTGGTTTGTTCTAATCTACTTTTACGAGATAATCAAGACGTCTTGAGAAAATGTAACTTATCCGATTAAAACTCATCCACCACCGCCTTCACCCCGGCTCGCGCAGCGGTGAAGGCGTGGTAGCGGTCGAGACTTAGGCCCTTAGACCGTTTCGGGGACCTTGATCACCTTCGCGCCCGCGCTGACGGCCTTGGCACCTTCGCCGCCCTTGGTGCGCATGCGCTCGAATTCTTCCCAGCTGAGGTAGGAGGTGAAGGCATCCTCGCTGTGGAAGATCAGCGGGCCGTTGCAGATGAAAAGATAGTCGGTGTCCTCAAGCGCCGTTGTCGCGCCGTGGAGCACGCCGTTGGGCTCGTAGACGTAATCACCGGTCTCCAGCAGGCCGTCGCGTACCTTGAGCTTGCCCTTGATGATGTAGACATGGGCGCCGCTCAGATGCTTGTGCGGGGCGGCGACGTAGCCCTTGTTCCAGCGGAAGATGACAGCCCAGGTGCCGCTCTCCTCCGCCGTCCACAGCACCTTGACCCAGGCCTGACCGGGCGAGGTCTCGTGCCATTCGCCTTCCGAGGCTTTGACGAGCGTATCGGCGAAGTGACGAATCGGGTTGATGTCTTGGGGTAGCGGCATGATTTCCTCCATCGATGATGAGCCTGGACCGGCCGATCCTGCGACGCGAGCGCGGCCTGCGTCGATGGCGCTACATTCATGCCCCCGGCGGTGGAGATCAACAGCTATTGCATCGCCGCCGGTCAGGGGGGATCAGGCTTCGTCGACCAACTCGATCGTATGGGTGATTTCCGCGGTCTTGCCGAGCATGATCGAGGCGGAGCAGTATTTCTCGGCGCTGAGCTTGACGGCTCGCTCAACCTTGTCGGCGGCGAGGTTGCGGCCGGTAACGCTGAAAGTCAGGGCGATCCTGGTGAAAACCTTCGGATCGCTGTCTGCCCGCTCGGCTTCAACAGCGACGGTGCAGCCGGTGATCGGCGCGCGCGATTTCTCCAGGATGTGCACGACATCGAATGCCGAGCAACCGGCCAGCCCCATCAGCAGCATTTCCATCGGCCGGAAGCCTGCGTTGCGGCCACCCGCCTCTGGCGCGCCATCCATGATGACGGCATGGCCGCTACCAGCCTCGCCAATAAACATCCGACCATCGACCCAGCGTGCTGAAGCCTTCATCGAGTGTGCTCCCCTTCAGCCCTGAAGCCAGGGAAGGCCGGAGGCTTTCCAGCCCGCCACCGTACCGCGATGCTTGGCGGCGTCGTGCGGGCCTTCAAAGCCGGTGGCGATGTTGTAGGCCGCGCTGAAGCCATGTTGGGTCAGGTACCGGGCGGCCGCCTGACTGCGCACGCCGGACCGGCAGAGCAGCAGAACCGGTTGATCCGGTTTGATCCCGGCACCGATGACCGCCTGGAGAAATTCCGGGTTCACCCGCATCTCGGGGAAGAGTTGCCAGGCGATCTTGGCGACCTGCTTGTCGAGGGTGCCCAGATCGGGCAGGCCGACATAGGACCACTCGGCATTGGTGCGCACGTCGACCAGCACGGCACCGGCATCCTCGCCTAGCAACTTCCAGGCTTCGGTGGGCGATATATCGCCAGCGTAACCATCACTCATGTCTTTGTGTCCTCTTCGTCCTGATTTGAGGGCGTCGCTTCAGCCGATCTTTGCCGCCGCATCGAGCGCTCGGATAATGTCATGGCCAAGGTCCTTGGCCGATTCCAGGCCCACAGACAGCCGTACGAGACCTTCCGTGATGCCGGTTCGGGCGCGATCCTCAGCGGCGACGGCGCGGTGGGTCGTCGTCACGGGGTGGGTCGCCAGCGATTTCGCATCACCCAGATTGTTGGAAATATCGATGACCTCAAGCGCGTTGAGGAAGGCAAAGGCGGCGGCCCTTGTGCCGAGATCGAAGGCGATCAACGTGCCGCCGCTGTCCATCTGCTTCAGGGCGATATCGTGCTGCGGGTGGCTTTTCAGGAAGGGATATAGGGCGCGCCTGACCGCCTTGTGATCCTCGATCTGTTGCGCCAGGGTCAGTGCCGTCGCCGCAGAACGCTCGACCCGCAGCGAAATTGTCTCCAGTCCCTTGGCCAGGACCCAGGCGTTGAAGGGGCTCAAGGCCGGGCCTGTATGACGCAGGAACGGCTGGAACTCGGTCTCCAGAAATGCCTTGGTCGACAGGATCGCGCCGCCAAGGCAGCGACCCTGGCCATCGATATGCTTGGTCGCGGAATACATGACGATATCGGCGCCCAGGGTGATGGGGCGCTGCACGATCGGACTCGCGAGCGCGTTATCGACCATCAGCTTCGCGCCGTGGGCATGGGCAAGATCGGCGATCAGACGGATGTCGATCAGCTCCAGTGTCGGGTTCGACGGCGTTTCCAGAAACAGGAGCTTGGTGTTGGGGCGCAACGCTGCCTGCCATTGCGCCGGATCGGTGCCGTCGACGAGCGTGGTCTCGATCCCGAAGCGGGGCAGGAACTGTTGAAAGATGACGACGTTCGAGCCGAAAAGCGCACGGGCGGCAATGACGTGGTCGCCCGCACGCAGGGCCGAGATCAGCCCGGTCCAGGCCGCCGACATGCCGCTGCCGGTGCCGTAGCAATGCTCCGCGCCCTCAATCTCCGCGAGGCGCTTTTCGAATACACTGATCGTGGGGTTGCCGTAGCGTGAATAGACATAGCCGGGCTGTTCGCCGTTGAAGCGCGCCTCGGCGGCCTCGGCCGTTTCATAGACGAAGCCGGAGGTCAGGAAGATTGCTTCCGCGTTTTCGCCGAAATTGCTGCGCACGTGACCGCCGCGCACCGCACGGGTCTCTCGATCAAGCTCAAAGGGATCGAAATCTGCTACCGTCACAAGCCGCACTCCTCATCAACGAGGTTACCGGCTGTAGGACGGACCGCCCCAAACACATCAGGAGCGTCCGACTTTTTAGCGTTTGTTTAACGTGGTCGCAAGCCAGCCGGCGCAAATCACCACGGGAAGGCACGCAGCATAGCGAAACCATCATAGTTGCGCAACCGTCACGATGACGACGGCAGGTGGGTGCTGCACGAGCAGGCTGGCGGCGTTGATGGGCACGCTGTAGAAGACTGCTCAGATAATAAGAAATCGGAGGAATCGATGATCCAGGTCTTTCACGCGCCCCGCGCCCGTTCAACCCGCGTTCTCTGGATGCTTGAGGAACTCAAGGTCCCTTACGAGGTTTTCCCGATTGATTTCTTCGCACCACGTCCCGCTGAAATCTTCGAGATATCGCCAACCGGTTCGGTACCCGCCTTCCGCGACGGCAATGTGACGATGATCGAATCGATGGCGATCGTGGAATATCTGGGCGAGCGTTTCGGCCCGACGCCGCTGGTGCCGAAATACGGCGATCCAAATTTTCCCGCCTATGCCCAGTTTCTGCATTACGGCGAGGCCTCACTGGCGGCGTCGTTGAGTGTTGTCCTGGGTGCCAAGTTCCGCGCGCCGGAAGGCGAGAAGGACAATTGGAGCACGCGTGCCGCGCGCGAGACTTTCATCAAGCGCCTCGGTCTTGTGGTGTCGGCGCTGAAGCGGAGCAATTATGTCGCAGGCCAAGCCTTCACCGCAGCGGATATTTCGGTCGGCTACACCCTGACCTTGACGGGACTTGCGGGGATCGAACAGGAACTCGACCCGATCCTCATCGACTATCTAGCCCGCCTCAAGGCACGCCCGGCCTTCATCAAAGCCACCGCTGATCAGGGATGATCGGGGTGCCAGCCCCGCAGCGATAACGCGTTGAGAATGACGCTGACGCTGCTGAGCGCCATCGCCGCCCCGGCGAAGACCGGATTGAGATAGCCGAGTGCGGCCAGCGGAATGCCGACAAGATTGTAGGCGAAGGCCCAGAATAATCCCTGACGAATCTTCGCCTGGGTCCGGGCCGCGATCTCGAGGGCGTCGCCGATCAGGGAGAGTTCGGGCCGCATGATGCCGATATCGGCGGCACCCATGGCAATGTCGGTGCCGCCGGCCAAGGCAATGCCTAGATCGGCCGCCGCGAGTGCCGGGGCGTCGTTGACGCCGTCGCCGACCATGATCACGCGCCGCCCCTCGCGGCGAAGCGCC
>CAIXXC010000481.1 GCA_903923205.1 uncultured Rhodospirillales bacterium
ATCGCTTTTGGGGAATATGCCGTTCGGATCGACCAGAACCTGCCGAACCAGCTCGGGCTGGTTGACGATCAGGATCGATCGCCGGGAGTAGCCCAGGCGACCAATTTCCGTCTTGTAAGCCGCTGTGGGCAGCAGGCTGAGCAGATCGCCATCGCCCCGAAAGGCGCCGCGAAGCAACGCCAGTACAGCGGAAAGTGTATTGGGTTTGGGCGGGATGAAGACCTCTGGTGAAGGGTCGAGCCGCCTCGAAATGGCGTTCATGCGCTGGCCTCTTCACCCCGACTGATACAACCGCGATCAACGACCCCGAATCGAGATCTCTCAATCATTAAGCAACTTTACACCGGCAAGCGTCAAATGTCATTGTCACGCTAATTAACCTTTCGAAGGGGAGACAGCGGCTTTGGAACTGTTGCTGTTCCGCAGTCTGATCGCGGCCCATATTATCGCCGGTAGCATCGGCGCCTTGTCATTCTGGGTGCCGGTGATCGGCCGCAAGGGCGGTGTCGCGCATCGCAAATGGGGACGGGTGTTCACGGTTGCCCTGCTGATCACGGGAAGTCTCGCGATTTCGATGAGCCTGTTCACACTGGCCGACCCGGTGACGGTGCATCCCCGTCTGGCCGGTAAGTTCTCGCCGGCCTTCATTCGGGGCATATTCGGCTGGATGATGCTCCATATCGGTATCCTGACGATCAACCTTGCGTGGTACGGCTGGCTTTGTGTGCGCAACAAGCGCAATACCGCCGCCAATCGGACGCTGGTGAACGTCGGGCTCCAATACCTCGTGATCATCGCCGCGCTCAACTGCGCCTTCCAGGGCTGGTTGATTGGCCAGCCATTGATGATGGGGATCGCGATCGTAGGCGTGGCGACGGGGGGCACCAATCTTGCCTTCCTCTATAATCCGGCGCCGCCTCCGGGCGAGTGGCTGAAGGAGCATATCAAGGCGATCGTCGGTGCCGGAATATCGGTCTACACGGCCTTCATGGCGTTTGGTTCCGTGCGCATTTTTCCGGCGATGGCCCTGCATCCCATGATGTGGACGATCCCGCTGAGCATCGGTCTTGCGATCATTCTCTATCATCGGCGCACGATCGACCTGCAACGGCGCGGTCGTCCCAGCACGGCGGTTGCCCGTCAGGCTGTGGCAGTCGATTGACGGGTATCGTGACACGCATGAATGGCGGACGCGTCCTTGTGGTCGGCGCCGGTATGGGTGGGCTTGCCGCCGCGTGCGATCTTGCGCGGCAGGGCTTTGACGTTACCGTCTGCGACAAGGCGAAAGCTCCAGGAGGCAAGATGCGCCGCGTCGATGCCGGTGGCGCGGCCATTGATGCCGGCCCCACCGTCTTCACGATGCGACATATTTTCGAAGGACTGTTCCGCGATGCCGGCGAGAACCTGACAGATCATATCGACCTTGTCCCTGCGGAGTTGCTGGCGCGCCACGCCTGGCGAGCGGGTGGTCGGCTTGATCTCTTCGCCGACCGCGCCCGTTCCGAGGCGGCGATCGGCGACTTCGCGGGCGCGGCGGCGGCACGCGGATATCGCGCCTTTTGTTCGAGAAGCGCCGAAATATACAAGACCTTGTCGGGCTCGTTCATCGAAGCCTCGCGACCATCGCCACTGGATCTTGTCAGTCGGGTTGGCGTTAAGGGGCTGCCTGCACTGATCCGAACGGCGCCAACGAAGACCTTGTGGGATGCGCTGGCGACCTATTTTCCAGACCCTCGCCTTCGGCAATTATTTGGCCGCTACGCCACTTACGTTGGCTCTTCGCCCTGGTTGGCACCGGCGACCCTCATGCTGATCGCCCATGTCGAACAGGACGGCGTCTGGATGGTGCGCGGCGGGATCAATCGCGTCGCTCTGGCGTTGCAAAATCTGGCGCAGCGCCAGGGTGCGGTGTTCAAGTATGACACCGAGGTCAGCCAGGTTCTGATGGAGGGCGGTCGCGTTGCCGGGGTGACGCTCAGCGATGGAGAACGCCTTGCAGCCGACGCCGTCGTGTTCAATGGCGATATCTCGGCGCTTCCTGATAGCCAACGCCCCGTACCCGCGACAACTCCCAGAGAGCGGTCATTGTCTGCCGTGACATGGTGTCTGTCGGCACGGAGTTCGGGCTTCCCGCTAGCGCACCACAATGTTTTCTTCGCCGAGGATTACGAGGCGGAATTTGCCGCGATTTTCCGCCGCCGTCGCATCGCGTCGGCGCCGACGGTCTATCTTTGCGCTCAAGATCGTGGCGAGGCTGCCGAGCATGTTGAAGGGACACCGGAACGCCTGCTCGCCTTGATCAACGCGCCGGCCGATGGCGATACGACGGGCTTCGATGCGGCGACGATCATGGATTTGCAGCAGCGCAGTTTTCGCCTGATGGAGGCCTGCGGGCTTAGCATCGATATTCGCGAGGAGGCGCGGGTCGTGACGACACCAGGCGATTTCAATCGTCTTTTTCCAGCCACAGGTGGCGCGCTTTATGGCCGTGCAAATCATGGCATGACCGGCAGTTTTCGCCGCGCGGGGGCCCGTGGGCTGGTCCCCGGCCTCTATCTCGCTGGGGGCAGCGTCCACCCTGGTCCGGGCATCCCGATGGCGACGATGTCCGGTCGCCTCGCCGCGGCGGCGCTGATCGAGGATCGCACTGGGAAGCGCTCTGGGTTCGTCTAACCGTCGGGCCGAGCGGCGATTGATCTACCGGGCCCGCACCGGCAGGTCGGCCGGATCGGGGACGATTTCGTCAAGGATTTTTGCCGAGGAAATGACCCCTGGAACGCCCGCGCCGGGATGCGTCCCGGCACCGACCAGGTAAAGTCCGGCGACTTCCTCGCTAATGTTGTGCGGTCTGAACCAAGCGCTCTGGAACAATTGTGGCTCCAGCGAAAATGCTGCCCCGTTAAGCGACGACAGGCGATCACGAAAATCGAGCGGTGTCAGCATACGCGAGGTCACGATACTCTCGCCCAAGCCTGGCAGAACGGTTTCTTCAAGGCGCTGCTGAATCTTGGCACGATAAGGTTCCGCCATCGTATTCCAGTCGGTTTTTCCCAGCAGATTGGGCACAGGCGACAGGACATAGAACGTATCGCAGCCCTCGGGCGCAAGCGACGGATCATTGGCCGTCGGTCGATGGAGATAGAGACTGAAATCATCGGCCAGGACCTTGCGGGTGAAAATATCCGCGAGCAGTTCCTTGTAGCGTGGCCCCAGCACCATGGTGTGGTGATAGACATCATCGAAGCGCCGATTGGTGCCGAAATACCAGACGAACAACCCCATCGAGTATCGCGACCGCGCAAGCTTACGATCGGTCCAGCGATGCCGCTTGTGTTCGGAAAGCAGCTTGCCATAAGTCCAGCCGGAATCGGCATTGGAGACGACGATATCGGCTTTCAGCCTTTCACCACCCGCAAGTCTGACCCCGGCCGCGGAGCCATCCTCGACCAGGATTTGTTCCACGGCCGCGTTGTAGCGCATGGTTCCGCCCTGGCCTTCGATCAGGCGGACCATTGCCTTCACGATTGCCCCGGTTCCACCGATCGCGTAGTGCACCCCATGCAGGCGTTCGAGATGGCCGACGAGGCAGTAATAGGCCGTCGTCGTCATCGGATTGCCGCCGATCAACAGTGGATGAAAGCTGAAGGCCACGCGGAGTTTTTCGTTGCGGAAATAGGAAGACACTTTCGCGTAAACCCGGCGATGACCATCGAGCCGCAGCATATCGGGGAAGGATCGCAGCAGGGTCGATATCTTGTGAAACGGTTGATCCGCCAGTTCGGCAAACGCGACATCGTAGATTTTTTCGCTATCGCGCATGAAGCGTTCGAAGCCGGGCACGTCGCCGGGCTCGATCCGGGCGACCTCGGCGCGCATCTTTTCGAAATCGGCAGTAGAGCTGAAGATCGTGCCATCGTCGAAGCGGATCTCGTAAAACGGATCGACGCGTCGAAGATCGATATCGTCGGCCATTTTGCGACCACATAATGCCCAGATCTCTTCCAGCAGGTAGGGGGCTGTGATGATCGTCGGGCCTGCATCAAATGTGAAGCCGTCCTGACGATAGACGTAGGCGCGGCCGCCTGGCGCGTCGAGTTTTTCGACCACGGTGACGCGATAGCCGCGGGCGCCAAGCCGGATTGCCGCAGCAAGGCCACCGAAACCGGAACCGATGACAATGGCATGAGGGCGCAGCTCTCTGGACGAATCGGGCACAGACCTATCCTTATGCTTGGGGAGGTTCAGGGGGGTGACGCGGGGTCATGGGGCGATGCCCCACCTCCCGGTTGCGGCTTTGATTGATGGAGGTGGCGTGTCATCCGATCCAACGAAACAGCGACAATCAGGATGATCACCGGCACGGCGGTTGCCGTCAAAATCGTCGGGTTCAGGCGTGGAAACACGTCGTTGAGGGCATGGGCGATATAGCTGAACAGCGCGGTCGCATAATAGCTGATCGCGACGACAGACAAGCCCTCGACCGTCTGTTGCAGGCGGAGTTGCATGTCGGTGCGCTGGTTCATCGAGTCAAGCAGATCACGGCTCTGCCGTTCAAGTGTGGTTTCGACCCTGGTGCGCAGCAACGAACTCGCCCAAGCCGTGCGGTTTGAGAGATCATCAAGCCTGCGCATGAAAGAACGACAAGTTCTGACGCCCGGGACAAGACGCCGTTCGGTGAAGTCGGCGAGCGTCGGATAGCCATCCACCCGCTCGCCGCCGATGCTGCGCAGGCGGTCTTGTGTCAGTTCGGCATAGGCTTCCGTCGCGCTCATCCGATAGCTGATTCGCGTTTTCAGATGCGCAATTTCCGCTGACAGAGTTGAGAGGTCACCAAGCAGCCGATCGTCATCATCACTGCCGCGCCGATTGGCGGCGATCGCATCGGTCAGGACCCCGAGGCGACGATCCAAGGCCGAGAGCTCCGGCGCAAGACGTTGCGCCTCGGGGAGGCCGAGCAGGGCCATGTTGCGATAATTGCCAAGCTCCTGGACGTGTTGGACCAGCCGAGAGAGATCGCCCCCCCGGAGGGCACCATTATGGATCAGGAGTCGTCCAAGGCCATCCTCATGGACCCGGAATTCCGACCATAGCCGTGCTGCGCCCGATGCCACGCGACAACTGACGAGGTCGGGACCGGAGAATATCGTTGATAGTGATTCCGCACTCGGTTCCGGTGACTGACCATCCAGGACGACGATATGAGTTGCCCGAAGCACCTGCCCGGGGATGCTGGCGAGCCAGTCACGTGGCAAATCGTCGACAAGGCTCTCATTGAACAAGGTATCGACGGGGCCGGGTTTGATGAACGTGTAGGAGGTGAATTCGGTATGACGCTCCCACACGAATTGAAGCCTGCCGAGCGCGACGACAAAGTGTTTGCCGGGGGGCGGGGTCGTACCAAAATCGGCGCAAAGGCGATCGGCCGCAGCGCGGTCGGCGCCAAGACTTTCTTCCCCCGAATGCATCACGATTTGAAGAAGTCGCGCGGGCGCGTCGAACAACGGGAAATGGCGAAGGTGAAGTTCTTCGGTCAGGGCCCGGCGTAGGGGATGATCGGGAAGGGGTAGTCCCGGTCCTTCGACCGTTAGCGGTGCGGACGGTTGGCTCATAGCAATTGATTCCTGGAAAAACTGAATCTGCTGCAGCCGGTACGTTGGAACCGTCTCACCGGATCAACCGGAGAAAAAAGCCGGAGGGCGCACCGCACCCCCCGGCGATACTCAGAGGGTTCCGAGCGGACTACTTCGAATTGGCTTCGAGGTAAGCGATGACATCCGCGCGATCCTGGGCAGCAGGAAGGCCCGGGAAGGTCATCTTGGTGCCCGGAACCATCTTTTGCGGCGCCTGGAGATAGACGAAAATCTTCTGAGCGGTCCAGACGATTCCCGAATTCTTGTTGGCGGCTGAGTAGTGGAAGTTGGCGATCGAGCCAGAATGACGACCGACAACGCCGTGAAGGCTGGGTCCGATATGGTTTACGCCAGCCTGGATCGAATGGCACACCATGCACTTATGGAATACGATCGCGCCATGATCGGCATCGCCGAGGATCGCCTTGCCGCCATCATCGACGACGCCAATATCGACCGGAGCTGCCTTGGCGCCCGGCACAGAGAAGAAGGCAGCGGCCAGAGCAGCGGTGAGGGCAAGCCTATTGAATTTCATTACGGACCTCCAGAACCGAAAAGGGTTTTATTAGTTAGTATCGCGCATTGTTCCGAATCAAGATTTACCCTGACTGAAGCAGAGATCAAGACTCGTCACGGGTATTTCCGCAACATCGTACCTCAACAAACGAAGAAGGGGTCCGTTGTTGCATATAACGGACCCCTTATCGCATCAAATAGAAAACCCCGTCTAACTGATCAGTCTGGAAGCGACGGTGCCGCGTACTGATCGGGTACGGCGTAGTGATGCATGACCGCCCAATCGCGCCACTGATCGACGACAGTCCCGGTTATCAGGATCCCGATACCGCCGGTAAGCGGGGTTAGGATCGCAAACCACCATGCCCAGCGATGGATGGATTCCATCGTGGCATTGAAGCCCATCGTCCAGCGCCAGAACAACGCCGCCCGCTCGCTTGCCGTGCCACGATCCGAGATCTGATCAAGCTCGCGGTCGCCGCCGTAACGGGTCACCGAGAGGATGGTCGCGCCATGCATCGCGAACAGCAGCGCCGAGCCGTAGAGGAAGGCGATCGAGAAGCAATGGAAGGGGTTGTAGAAAAGGTTCCCGTGGAGCAGCGAGAAATTGTTGGTCCAGTCGAGATGCGGGAAAATGCCGAATGGCACCGCCTCGCTCCAACTGCCCACCAAAATCGGCCGGATGAAGCCGAGCACGAGGAACAACCAGATCGCCGAGGCAAAGGCCCAGCAGATGTGGGTGCCCATGCCCAGTTCGATCGCCCGGCGATAGGTTCTGACCCACCAGAGCAGGATCGACGTTGTGAGGAAGAAGCCGGCGATCAGCCACCAGCCACCCTCTTGAAGCGGCGGCAGGATCATCAGCCCGTATTTCGGCGGTGGCGGGTTCAGGGACAGCCAGGGGAGGTGGCAGATGAATTTCACCGGGTCCCAACCAACCGAGGCCCACATATTGAGACCGATGATCTCAAATGCAATGAAGCCGCAAAGTAGCGAGGCTATGCCAAGACCGCCAAGGTAGATCGGGCCGATCTGCGCATTGCCGAGCTTGCCGAGCAGGTAAAAGAAGAATGGCTCTCCCGTGCGCGGAAAGTTGGTCGATTCCGGTTCGACGCCCATGTCTGGTGCGGCGCGGACCTGAACTTGCGTGAAGATGTTTTGGTAGCGAAGCTGAAGCATGTCCGTTTCTCCTCACTGTCCAGGGCCGGCGTAGGGGGGCGGGGTTGAGCCGCCGGGATCCGCCAACTGCCAAAGCGGCAACCACCACTGATCCCAGGACTGGGCCCAGTAGGGGCCTGAGAGCACGATGCATAGGGCGCTGAAGGACACCGCTGTCAGGGCTAGGAAAAGACCAAGGCGATGGATGCCCAGTGGCCCGATGGAATAGCCAATAAGATCACGGAAGAAGGTGTCCTCGTGCTCGCCGGTCTTCATGACCTTGCCTTTGCCGGGGTTCGACGCAGACAGGATGAGACCGCCGTGCAGCGCCAGCGCGAAGCAGGTGGTGAAGAAGAACGTGATCGCCACCATGTGAGCGGGGTTGTAATGGAAATTCCCGAATTCGTAGCCCGTGGTCGAAACCCAATCGAGGTGACTGAAGATGCCGTACGGGAACCCGTACGCCCAGGCTCCCAAGAGCACGGGACGGATCACAACCAGCGTGAAATAGGCGAAGATCGCGAAGCTGAAGGCGAAGGGCACGTGATAGCCGATGCCAAGCTTGCGACAGATCTCAACCTCGCGCAGTGCCCATGAGACGAAGGCGCCGAGGGCGCATATGGTCACGATCTGCCATAATCCTCCCGCCTTGATGGGCGCGAAGTGCAGGCCATACGATACGTCGGGCGGGTTGATAGTGACGAAGAAAGGGTTCGCGGTGTGTTGGAGCGCGGCACCGTAGACGATGAGCGCGGTCCCCAGGGTCGCAAAGAGGATCGTGGTCACGCCGAAGAAACCCACATAGAAGGGACCAACCCAAAAATCGAATAGGTCGCCTCCAATCAGGGTGCCGCCGCGGACCCGATATTTGCGTTCAAAACTCAGCAGCGCCATGGCAGTTTACTCCGGTCGGCGGCCATCTCTCGGCCTGATCCGCCCCTAGGATTGAGAGCGGTGGACGGTCCCGATCTCTCGAGATCCGCCCACCGCGGGTAGACGAGACCCTCGCGGGTTTCGGATTTAGGCGAAGTTGCTGTGGCTGGTGATCACCACGGATGCCGCCTTCGCAGCATGAGGTCCCTCGATCCAGTTGAAGCGATCCGTGCTCAACAGGATGAAGTGGATCAGAAGCGCCAAAACGAACAGGAAGATCCCGAGAGCCACCAACACGCGGCGGGGATCGAACAGAGTCCAAATTCTCCACATATCAGAGCTCCATTAGCCGATATATTGGGACAGCATCAATTGTGCAGTCTTCACGCCCGTCTCGAGCTCGGCATAGCCGTGCACGCCGGGGAACCAGGGACGCCACTGCCACACCAGGAAGTGCGCTGCGATCGCCACCAAGGTGAAGACCACGAAGCTGGCGACGAAAAGCTGATGAAAAGCCTTTGCTTCCGCTTCTGTGAGACCCGACAGGGTCCCGGTACGCTGATCTCTTTCACTCATTTGACTACCTCCAATTTGGGTATTCTTATGTCGAGGCACCGTGCCGCGGACATATCCGAGACCGCCTGACCGACGGTGCCGAATGGGAGACCGGCTGGGCCGGTGGGACGGGCGATGGCGCGGATCGGGGTGTCATGCCGCGTTCTCCCGCATGGCTGCTAACGCCCTGTTCAGACGCTGATGAGTCACCAGGGTTTCGCCAGCCTGGCGAGCCGCCCGCTCTGCCGCGTCGCGCAACCTTTTGGCCGCCGAAATCCGGACGAGAACGGGCTCGGCATCAACGAGCCGGTCCAAGGCAGTCTTCGCTTCTTCCTCCCAGGGCAGTTCGACATGGAACCGGGTGGGCGTAGCTTCGATCTGGTCAAGTTGGGTCGAGAGCGGAATGATGTTGAAAAGCGCATCGAACAGCGCGTTGCAAACCTCTTGAACAAGGTACGTCGCGCCCGAATAGCCCATCACGGGCGTACCGGTGTGACGACGAATGATGGCGCCGGGGAAGGACATCGGGACATAGACCGCGCGCGATCCGCACTCGGCCATGTACATCCGTTCGTTGTAGCTGCCGAACAGGATGAGGGGCGGTGTGTCCTTGATCGCCTGCCTCACGGCGGCGTTATCGGGTTTAATTCCTTGCGTCCGCGCGAAGGCGAAGGTGCAGGGCAGGCCCATGTCGCCTTCCAGGAAGTGGCGCACGCCGCGGGCGTAGGTTTCGGTGGCAACGATCGCGAAGCTCGCGGTGCCGAAGAAATCCTGCGTGACCGAACGCCAGAGATCCCACAGCGGCTTGACCGTGGTATGTTTCTCGCGCTCGATGAAGGGCTCCGGATCAACTCCGGTAAGCTCGCCGAGTTTACGCAGGAACTTGGTTGTCGATGACAAACCTATCGGCGCCTGCAGATAGGGCCGCTCGAGAGTTTCACATAATTGCCGACCGAACTCACGGTAGAGGCAGACATTGACCTCGGCATCGGCCAGATTACGGATATCGGCAAGGTGGCTTCCCAGGGGGAAGGTCATGTTGACCTTGCAGCCAATGCCCTCGATCAAACGACGAATTTCAGCCAGATCGGAGGGCATATTGAACATGCCGTATGTCGGACCGATGATATTGACCAGAGGCGGTTCGCCATCCTTGCGAACCTTGACCTTCGGTACCTTCTTGGGGCCGAACTGGGTCCATAGCCAGGTAAAGGCGCGGTTGGCGCTCTGCCATTGATCCTCGTCGATCGTGCGGGGCAGGAAGCGGGCGATATTGGTGCCCTCCGGCGTCACGCCGCCGCCGATCATCTCGGAGATGGAGCCTGTGACGACGACAGATGGCAGCGACGGATCGAGCGTGCCCCAGGCGCGCTTCATCGCGCCCTCGGTCCCGGTCTTGCCCAGTTCTTCCTCGCCGAGGCCCGTGACGACGATCGGCAACTCATGCGGCGGCAAGCCGTCGGTATAATGCAACACGGACGTGACCGGCAGGTTCTCGCATCCTACCGGGCCATCGATAATGACCTGCAGCCCCTTGATCGCGGTAAAAGCATAGACGGCACCCCAATAGCCGCCAGCGCGATCATGGTCGAGGATCAGCATCCAACTGCCTCCTCTGACTTGCGTGCTGCCGCCTGTTGCTTGGCGTATTTCGCCTTGAACTCTGGGCGGTCACGGGGCACGTCTTCCCAGATGCCGCTGGCGTGGCCTTCGCCGACGCCGGCGAAGAATTCCGACATCGTGTTGAAGCGTGCCTTGTTGCCCAGCGCGGCGTTGATCACCAGCGCAAGGGAGCCCGCGCCGGCAGGTCCCATCAAGGGCCGTGCCGAAATCAGGTTGGTAAAATAGAGCGCCGGGATCGAGCGTTCCTTCGCGTGCTGGACGACCGGGGTCGTGCCGATCGCGAGATCAGGCTCGAAACCATCGACGGCTGCAATGTCCTGCTCCAGCGATGCGCGATACTGAATCTGGACGCCGCGCGCTTGAAGCCATTCGCGATCGGGATCGGACCAGCGCGTCTGCGGGCATGCGGTGCCGACATAGGGGACCTCGGCGCCACTCTCCACCAGCAATCGGGCAACGAGAAGTTCGGAACCCTCGTAGCCGGAGACGGTGATTCTACCTTTGATCGGTTTGGCTGCGAGCGCCCCCTGGATCGCGCCGAGGAACTTGTTCTTCGCCGTGTCTACCTTTGACTGGGCGATACCGCAGGCGGCGCCAACAGCGTCAAGCCAGGCAGCAGTGCCATCACGACCAACCGGCGCGGACGGGATGATCGCCCGACCGGCCGCCTCGAATTCGCGGACCGAGGCGGTATAGAAGGGATGAATGGCGGCAACCGCAGCGCAGTCGAGCGCAGCATACAATTCGCGCCACTCACGCGTTGGGACGACGGGCCCGGCAGCGAGGCCAAGCGGCTCCAGCATCATCCCTATGCCGACGGGGTCGGCCGGAAATAATTCGCCAAGCAGGGTGATCGTCGGCTTGTCGCTCCGCACCCGAGGGGCTGCGACGGGGCCCTGTTCCGCCTCGGTACGGGCGTATTTCAGCATCGCACCGGCAAGGACGTCCTTGGCCTCGGCGTGGGTCGGTACGCCGAAACCGGGCACGTCGATGCCAATAATGCGAACGCCGTCGATTTCCTTCGGCAATAGCTGGAGCGGCACGCCCGATGCCGTGGGAACACAAAGATTGGTGACGATCACGGTGTCGTAGAGGGCGGGATCAGCGGTCTTGAACACGGCCTCGCGGATATCCTCGAAGAGCTTTCCGGTGACTAGTGTCTCGGAATTGAACGGTACGTAACCGACCGTCCGCCGCGCGCCATAGAAATGTGATGTAAAGGTCAGGCCATAGACACAGCAGGCCGAGCCGGAAAGAATCGTCGCCGTTCGCCGCATCCTCAACCCAACGCGCAACGACCCGAAGGCCGGGCACATACTTTGGGGTTGATCATGCGGACCTTTCGGATAATCGGCCGCGTAACGCTCCAGGATTTCTGACTTGCCCGCAGCGGCGGCGGCGTCGTGCAGGGTTTTCGCGCCAGCGTGGCAACCATCGCCTTCAACCGCGATGGGCGTCAACTCAGCGGCGTGCTGCGCGGCACTGACACCGGCCGCGATCGCCTCGCCATTAGACAGGGCGGAAGACCCTGCCTCGTCGTAGACGATTTCCGTGTCGATGCTGGAGCGCTTGGGCTGGTCGTTCATTGTCATCTCAGACTTCGTCGTAGACGACTTCGAGCGTACGCTTCTCGACGAACTCGCTGCCGCGCATATCGGCCTGCGTCGCCGGCTCCAACTTGTAGGCAGCACCGGTCACGTCAGCCGAAAAGAGGCCGAGCAGGCCATCGCCAGAGAGCGGCTTTGGTCGCATCGGTGGCGCCTCGGCAACATTGATCGCGAGTTCCTCAAACAGAGATGCCCAGCGCCCACCGGGAACGCCAATGATCTGATAATTGGCGGATTTGCGACGAATATCCTCATCAGCCGGGATCGCAGCCAGGACCGGAATGCCAACAGACTCGGCGAAGGCACGAGCCTCGCCAGTGCCGTCGTCCTTGTTGATCACCATGCCGGCCACACCGACATTGCCACCGAGTTTGCGGAAGTATTCGACTGCCGAGCAGACATTGTTGGCGACGTAGAGCGATTGAAGATCGTTCGAGCCAACGACAATCACCTTCTGGCACATGTCACGGGCGATCGGCAGGCCAAAGCCGCCACAGACAACGTCGCCGAGGAAATCGAGCAGGACGTAGTCAAAGCCCCATTCATGGAAGCCCAGCTTTTCGAGAAGTTCGAAGCCATGGATAATGCCGCGACCGCCACAGCCACGACCGACTTCCGGGCCGCCAAGCTCCATCGCGAAGACGCCATCACGCTTGAAGCAAACGTCCTCGATCCGGACTTCCTCGCCCGCCAGCTTCTTTCGGCTCGATGTTTCGATGATCGTCGGGCAGGACTTCCCACCGAACAGCAGCGATGTCGTATCGCTCTTGGGATCGCAACCGATCAGCAGCACGCGCTTGCCCTGCTGGGCCATCATGTAGCTTAGATTCGACAGGGCAAAGCTCTTGCCGCTGCCGCCTTTGCCATAGATCGCGATGATCTGCGTCTCTTTAGTGACGGCACCGATTGCCACCGGGTCCGGCTCAATGGCCGCCTCTTGGCGCAGCTTCTGGTCGGCGTAGAGTGTGACGGTCATGCGAAATGTCTCCAATCCAGAATCATCTTCAGGCAGGACGAATCCGCGAATGCGGTCCGGTAGGCTTCATCGGCCTGAGAGGCGTCGAAGCAGTGGGTGATGAGTTCGGTCAAATTGAGACGACCATCCTCAATCGCCGCCAGTGTCGCGGTCAGGTCTTCGGGCTTCCACTCGGCGGCGACCCGGATGCGGGCCTCGCGCATAAAGGATGGCGGGAAGGAAAAGCTCAGCGGCTTTTCATAAAATCCAGCGAGCACCACCTCACCGCCACGAGCCAGGCGGCTGATAAGGGTGTCGAGGATGCCGGAATCACCGCTGGCATCGCAAATCACCCGATAGTCTCGGCGCTCGTCGGCTTCGGGATGCACGACCGCGTAGCCCATCGCACCGGCGCTTCGAGCCGTATTGGTTTCCCAGACTGTCGGTGCAGGTGCGCCAATCGCGACCGTTAGCCGAGCCAGAAGTCGCCCTAGCACGCCGTGCCCGACGATCAGATCCGGGGGCGGGCCACCGGCGATCGCGTGGTAGGCGGTTGCTGCCAGCGCAATAAGCACGCCATGTTCGCCAACATCACTGCTGATGGGGAAGGCGCGGGTGCCGGGAACGATCAAGCGGCGGGCAGCACCACCGAACAACCCCTTGGCGTCTTTGAAGCAGCTTGATCCAGGCACAAACACGTGTTCGCCGATGCGGCCCTTCGCTTCAGGGCCGGCGGCAACAATCTCGCCCACAGATTCATAACCTGGGACAAGGGGGTAACCCATACCAGGGAAGGAGGGCATCCGACCGGTCCAGAGCAGCCGTTCCGTCCCCGTGCTGATACCGCTCCACTCGATATCGACGACAACATCGCTCGGCGCCAGTGGCAGCAGAGCAAGGCGGCGAAGCGACAGGCGCTCCGGTCCTTCCATGACAACTGCGACCGTGTCCAAATTCGACATTTCCGCCACGAACCCTTGTCCTCATCGAGGGTGATACCTCGATCTCGCTTGTGAGTGTCAGAATAAAGTGACACATCATAGTGTCAATCTAAATTTACGCTTTTTGCGCGTCTAGCGCCCGCTCAAGCCGTCGCTATCAGCACGCGTACGATCATGGGCGTATGGGTCGGCAGCAGCCGAACGCTACAGAAACCGGCCTCGACAAGCATCGCGTTAAGTTCATCCGGCGTGCGCGGACGACCGCTCCTCATTGCGGCCAGATAAAATCCGAAATAGGCATCGCCAATCGGTGCCGCGCCGGGTGTGCCGGACATCGGTTCTGCGACCATAAGAGTCCCGCCAGGGGGCAAGGCGGCGTGGGCCGCGCGCAGAATGGTCCGGACGACAGCATCATCATGGTCATGAAGGACACGAACGAGAGACACGATATCTGCGCCGCGCGGCAGCGAGTCGGTCAGAAAACTGCCGCCGTAGACCTGGGCACGATCCTTCAACTCACTCTTGGCTATTCTCGCTTGAGCCCGCGCGGCGACGGCTGGCAGATCGAAGAGCATCAAGCCAAGCTCGGGGTTGCGACGCCCGGCAGCCGATAGAAATACCCCCTCGCCACCGCCAATATCGAGGAGCCGGCGATGGTTCCTCATCGAATAGGCATCGAGCACCTCGTCGGCGACGAGTGCCTGGGATTCTGCCATGAGGGTTGAATAGGCTCCAACGCGATCGGCGGGCGCTGCGGCGGGTTCGTCGCTGGTCGCATAAGCCCAGTAGCGCGCGAGACTGGGATCCGTCTGGCCGCGCAGCAATGCGATTGGATCCGCGAGATCCGCATAGAGCATCGTGTGGTGCTCAATCATCGCGGCCACCGAGGGGTTGCCACGCATGGCCGCGCCCAGATGTCCAAGCGCATAGCGGTCATCGTGGAGCCGCTCCGTCAATTCCAGGGCGGTGGCTGCCTTGAGCAGGGTTTCCGTTGCAGCTTCTGTCAGACCGATGCGGGGTGCGATCGCGGCAACGCTCATCGCGCCGTCCGCCAATAGATCGAAGAGCCTGACCTGGACGCAGCCGCTCAAGACCTGGGAATAGACAAAGCCGCTGACGAGATCGAAAAGCGCGCGGGCCCGGCGCCGTGCGACGGGCCTTGTCAGCGGGAAGCGAACTGCCCACCGCTGGAACCACGCGCTTTCGATCAAGCCATTGCGCCATTCAATCCAGGCTTCGCGCCACGAGCGGCGAGGCACGGGATCATGCCCCGCCACGGCAGTAAGCTCGACCGGTGCGGCCATACCGGTTAGGCAGCGCTCTGCAACAGTCGCTTCGGTGCCAGACGCAGGGCCTGAAGGCGCACCAGCTCTCGCAGTTCGTCTTCGCCCTTTGACGGCGGAACGGCATCGACGGCTTCCCGTATCAGCATCTCGAGACGCTCGACCGCGCCCGTCAGGCCAAGTTCTGCCACCGCGTTGGGCCGGCCCAAGGCAAGATCACGCCCGACAGGCTTGCCGTGGAGATCGGCGCTGGATACAGCGTCGAGCAGATCGTCGGCGACCTGATAAGCCTCCCCAAGACGGTGTCCGAGCTTTCGCCATGGCGTCGGATCCGCGCCAGCCGCGATGGCACCGCAGGTCGTCGCGGCGACGAAGAGGGCACCCGTCTTGGCGCAGCGATATTGTTCGGCAGGCGGATTGATCTCACTCTCCCAAGCCTGCCCCGCCGTGATGCCATAGGGGGCGCCAACGGCCCGGCCAATCGTCGAGATCAGCGGCACCAGCCGCGATGGCGCTTCGGCACCGGCGCGCGCCAGAGTTTCGAAAGCGAGCACGATGAGCGCATCACCGGCGAGCAGCGCGACCGGGACCGAATAAATGGCGTGAACGGAAGGCCGTCCGCGCCGCGTATCGGCGTCATCAAAAATCGGTAGATCGTCGTGAACAAGTGAGGCGCAATGCAGCAGTTCGATGGCCGCCGCCGCTGCTTCCGCCATCCCCGGCATGTCATCGCCGCAAGCTTGCGCGACCGCGAGCGTCAGCCGGGGGCGAACGCGCGCGCCGCCTGGAAAGACACCATGACGGATAGCGCCGCGGAGTTTGGGTGGCGCATTATCCGCTTCAGTGCGTTGTACGGCCAGTTCCAGAGCTCGTTCGATTCTCTCGCCTGCTTCCACGACGCACCCCCGTTTGCTGGATGTGTAAGATTATTATGACATTTGCGACTGTCTAATTAGTTAGACATATGCTAGCACCGAATGAGGTTGCGTCAACGATTCTTTACAGGGAGATTTCAGGCGATGTCGGACCCGCAGGGCGCGGATCAGGATGCCGGTGCGGCCCGTCTGCGCGGCCCCCGCTTTGATCGAGACGTGCCGCCCGGTGGGTATCTTTGGTGGTACATCGACGGGCTTAGCGACGACCGCCGCTCCGCGATTACTGTCATCGCCTTCGTTGGCAGCGTTTTTTCACCCTATTATGCCTGGAGCGGTCGGCGAGACCCATTGGATCATTGCGCCATCAATGTTGCGGTCTATGGCGATTTCGGCGCGCGCTGGGCGATGACCGAACGCGGTCGCGGGGCCGTCCTGCGCACCGCCGAGCAGTTCAGGGTCGGCCCCAGCATGGCACGCTGGGAGGATGGTAGCCTTGTCGTCACGATTGACGAATGGAGTGTGCCCCTGCCACGCCGGATCCGTGGCACCGTTCGCGTCACACCTCAGGTCATGCCGCAACGGCTGTTTCAGCTCGACGGTCAAGGTCGGCATCATTGGCAACCGATTGCGCCTAAATCGCGGATAAAGGTCACGCTCGATCAGCCGGGAACCGACTGGGAGGGGGAAGCCTATCTCGACAGCAATTTCGGCGAAGAGCCTCTGGAGGCCGGCTTTCAGGAATGGACATGGTCGCGTGCCCATCTGCGGGAAAGTTCGGTTGTCCTTTATGATTCCAAGCGACGGGATGGCAGCGAGGCGTCGCTTGCGTTGCGCTTCGCCGATGATGGCACTGTCGCCGAAGTCACCTCACCGCCGGTCGCCGCGCTCGCCACGTCGGGCTGGCAGGTTGGACGACTGACAAGAGCCGATAAGGGGCATACTGCCACCGTTCGACAAACGCTGGTCGATGCGCCTTTCTATGCCCGCTCGGTGATTCAAACGCAATTGTTCGGCGAACGGGTTGATGCCGTCCATGAGAGCCTGTTGCTCGATCGTTTCCGCTCGAAGTTCGTCCAGGTCCTGTTGCCGTTCCGAATGCCGAGGCGCGCTGGCTGATCGCGCCAAAAGGGCTTCCAAACCCTACCGCGAAGTCCCATTGCGGGAGTCGAGCCCCGCCAATAATTCTGCCGCCCACAGAAATCTTTCGGTGAAACTCGGCCGGTCGGTCGCGCGGCGCCGTGGCCCCCAGCCCTGTTGGTTCGCGACCGCATCGACCAGATAGGCGGTTTCACGCAGCGCCGGCGAGATGTCGGCGCCACGCCCGACCGTGACCGCGTCGGCAAGAACACGCCCCATCAGGCTCAGTTTCTGCAGACCCGAAACGCGCGCGCGTCCGGAGACCGAATCACAGCCGCGACGGGCGACTTCGACGCCAATCTCTCTATAAAGATGCCGCGCGGCGAAAATTCCGGGACGGCACAAGGCTGGCAGGGCGGCGATGCCACTATCCGAGCGGGAGTAGAGCATATCCGCCGTGGCAAGCAGCCGAGCCACCACAGCACCGATCATCGGATTGAATGCCGGGTCGGCAAGCCAGCGGTCGGGATCGATCCCTTCTGCCCGGAGCCACGAGAGCGGGAGATAGATCCGACCGTTGCGGGCGTCTTCGCCGACATCGCGGGCCACATTAGTGAGTTGCATGGCGACACCGAGATCGCAGGCGCGGGCAATTGCGACCGGATCACGAACGCCCATGATCACGCTCATCATCGCGCCGACGGCACCCGCTACACGGGCCGCGTAATCGTAGAGATCGCTCAATTCCTCGCAGCGCACGCCGCCGACATCCCATTCCAGACCGTCGATAAGGGCTTCGGGGAGCGCGCGCGGCATGTCGAAGCGGGCGACAACATCGGCAAAGGCGCGATCAACGCCCGAATCGATGGGCCGCCCGGCATAGGCAAGATCAAGACGATACCGGAGGCGGTCGATCGCATCGAGAGAGCCGCCATCAACGTCAACCAGATCATCCGACAGTCGGCAAAATGCGTAGAGGGCGAACGCCGGTTCACGAATTTTCGCGGGCAGGAGAAGGGAGGCGGCAGAGAAGGTCTTCGATCCGCCCTCGATCAGGCTCCGGCAGATCGCGCGATCAGCGTCGCTCGCGAGTTCCTGCGGCAACCACGCCGACTCAAGCGCGAACTGCGGTCCTGGCGCGGTGATGTCCGACATCGTTCCTCCTGTTCTGCGGCGACGACCTTAGCTGGCTTAGGGGTCGGGGCCGGCCGGGGATTGTGTGATCTTGATGAAGGCAGATCATATTAAAAGACCGGACCGCTGCGCGTTGGACCGCCCGGAAGATGTAAATAATATTGGACATTAAACGATGTCTAAAATTCAGACGCAAGCTTTTATGATGAGCTCCGCGAAACCAATCGGGTCTTCTTCATGGGCGAGATGACCACGGCCAGGGATTGAAATGATCTCAGCCAGCCTGACCAGCGCAGAGACGCGCGTCGCGACGCGCGGCGGGACCGCTTGATCGCGTTCGGGCGCGACCAAGGTCAGGGGAATTGGGAGTTTCGGCAATTCTCTCAGAAGGGGCCACAAATCCCAATTCGCCATCATGCCCATCGTGGCTTCGATGTGGCGGCGGGTCTGGAGCAATCGCCAATAGAGGTTCAGGCCTTCAGCGTCCAGATGCGATCCCGTACCGGCGATCACCCGAGCGACCGCTGTGGGATCATTGGCGCGCCAGGCGATCAGCGGGGCGACCAGCGGATTAACGAAAAGAAGCTTTGCCAGGGCTGGGAAGACAATACCGGCGCTCCCCGGAAACGGGACCAGGGCGCCACTGAGGCTGATGATCCGTCGCGGCGCGATAGATTGGTCCAAGATCATCCGCAGGCCGATCGCCGCGCCTGCAGAGTGGCCGACGACGAAATCCGGTCGGATGTTCAGCTTGGCCATCAGGGCCGCGAGAGAACTGGCCATCATTGGCAGCGATAGGGCCGGTTTGGCGTGCATCTGGGTAAAACCATGGCCCGGCAGGTCCGGCGCGATGACCGTGAAATGCTCGGCGAGGCGAGCGGCCATGCCGCGCCAGGAATGGGTCGCAGCACCCGTGCCATGGATCAGAAGGATTGCCGGTCCGCTGCCCTGCGCCTGGACATGCCAGCGCAGTCCCGCCGCATCGACGAAGCGACTGAACTGGCGGTGCGGCCAGTCACGGCCATCGCTTGCCCAATCGGGCGCCCGTTTCATCGACCGCGCTGCGGCGCCCGCTCCAATCCGGGTGTCGCGGCGACGACGACGTCGCGCACGGCTCCAGCCTCGACATAGGGCAGGCTGACATAGCGGGCTGACATCGCGGTGGCGAGGTCCGCACCCTCATTGCGCGGTCGCGGCGAGGTATCGACGAAGACGGCGGCGAGACCATGAAGACCAAGCTGGCGGGCTGCATCGAGTGCGTCGTCGCCGGCGCGGGAGCGTGCCGCCACGCCATCACGGGCGATATTGCCCCGGCCATCCGTCAGCAGCACGACCAATGGCTCGCGCCCCCGTGCCCGTTCGCCAAGCGCGGTCATTGTGGCAAGATCGATCCCGGACGCGAGCGGCGTGCCCCCACCACCCGGCAGGTTCGCGAGCAGCGATTTGGCCCGCGACAGCGATCGCGTGGGCGGCAGCAGCAATTCAGCTTCATTGCCCCGGAATACAATCAATGCGGCGTAGGTTCGGGCCACATAGGCCTCCGCCAGCAGAAGCTCGACCGCCCCCTTCGCTTCCGCCAACCGCTGGAACGCGGTCGAGCCGGAGGCATCGACGCAAAACACGATCGTCGATTCACGGCGCTGCACGAATTTCTTGAGACGAAAATCCTCGCGGCGGACTTCGACGCGCTGAAGTCCGGTCTCTGGCGTCTCGCGGCGGCGTACGGGCTGCCAAGGGGCGGCGGCGCGCAGGGTATCCACCAATGCCAGTCTCGCACCCGGTCGCAGTGAGCCAAGGCGGACACCGGCGGGGCGACCGCGCAGCGCTGCCTGAGCCTGGCCGGAGCCCTGTCGTCGGATGATTGAGCCCCGCGACTGCTTGCCGTCGCGCAGGCTCTCCAGCAACCCATCCGGGAGTGCGGCCTCGACGGCAGCGAGGAGGATGTCCTCGAGGCTGGGCGCGTCGGGCGGCGGCTCGTCTTCCGGTTCCTGATCAGCCTCCGGGGTCGCACCCTCAGTCGGCGGTGGCGGTGGCGCTTCGTCCAAGGTCTCGTCCCTGGGCGTCGATTGGTCTTCGTTTGCCGTGCTCTCTGCCGATTCGGCCTCGGGCAGGATCAACGCACGAGGTGCCAGGACCAGCCGGGCGGCGAGGATGGCGTCTTCTTCCTGGATCGTATCGCGTCCGGCGAGCGCCGCTGCCGCGCGGGCGGCGCGCAATGCGAGAAGCGGCGCGACGACCGACGGAATCCCGAACTTGGCCGCTGTGACGACGAGGGCGCCGAGTATCGCGTCGGAGGCCGGCGCAACCGTCGCGAGACGGGCGCGCGCCGCGGTCGTGGCGACGTCATCAATCTCGGTTTCATCGATCCCCAGCGGCCGAATCAGGCTCAAGTCGAGATGGAAGGCCAGGCGATCGAGCAGGGCGGTCGGCACCATCTCATCCGAAGAGACTGCCTCGTTCAGCGCGATCACGCCGATTCGTGCCTGCACCCGCCGGGCCAGACCGTCGCGCTCGATCAGCACTTCTCCGCGATCGATCACCCCAGCGATGCGCGCGGCGATTCCGGCGGCCAGTCTCTCCGCCATCGGGATAATGACGACACCGCCATCCGCCTGGGCCAGGATGCCGCTCTGGATGACGGGCTGACCCAGCTTCAACGTCGCGACGAGATCGACCCCGCCAAGAAGCCGATCATCCTCGATGCTCGCGGGCATACGCCGAAATGGCACGCCCTCGGGAATATGCAGGCGAAGGATATCGAGCCAGAGGTCCCGGACCGGGCCAGGGCCAGCGGTCAGGACGGCGCCACCGAGACCGACGGGGTCGACGGCCAGCAATCGCGCGGCGACGATCGAATCAGTCCAGGGCGATGAACCCGGCCCAAGTGCCGCGTTTGATGCTGCCCCGGGATCGCTGGCCCCGATGGGCGCCAAGATCAGGCGCCCAGGACTTCGGCAACGGCGCGCTCGATCCGCGCGTCGGAGCCCGATTGATCGAGGGGATTACGGCGCAGGCGATGACGCAGGGCCATGCCGGCGACGCGGCGGATATGGTCGGCTCCGACAACGGCGTCCCCGCTCAATGCGGCCGCGGCGCGCGAGGCTCGCATCAAGGTCAATTCGCCACGCAGGCCATCGGCACCCATGGCGATGCAGAGTTTCGACATTGTCTCCAATGAGTCGTCGGTCACGTCGATGCTTCCAAGACGCTCGCGGGCGGCAGCGATCTGGTCAGAGACTTCCTGATTGCGCGGCAGCCAATACGCGTTGAATTCCTTCGGGTTGCGCTCGAAAGCGTCGCAGCGCCGCAGGATTTCGACCCTGTCGGTCAGTTTTGAAGGTGTCCGAACATCGACCGAGAGACCAAACCGGTCGAGCAATTGCGGCCGCAGCTCGCCCTCTTCGGGATTGCCACTGCCGACGAGAACAAATTTGGCCGGATGGCGAACGCTGAGACCTTCGCGCTCCACGATGTTCTCGCCCGAGGTCGCGACGTCGAGCAGAAGATCGACGAGGTGGTCTTCCAGCAGGTTGACCTCGTCAATGTAGAGAAAACCGCGATGGGCGCGGGCAAGCAGTCCTGGCTCGAAGCCTTTCTCGCCCCGGGTCAAGGCGCGCTCAAGATCAAGGGCGCCGACCACCCGATCCTCGGTCGCGCCGAGGGGCAGATCGACAACCGGGATCGAGACCGCCTCAGTCAGGGGACGGGTGTCGTGGCTGCGAATTTCACACATGTTGGCGCAGGCATCTGCCGATGCCTTGGGGTCACAATTGAAGCGGCACCCCTTGACGATCTCCATCGGCGGCAGGAGGGATGCGAGTGCTCGAGCCGCCGTCGACTTGCCGGTGCCACGGTCACCGAAGACCATGACGCCACCGATCTTCCGATCTGTTGCCACCAGCAACAGCGCGAGCTTCATGTCTTCTTGGCCGACGATTGCGGCGAACGGAAATACCTGTGTCATGCCCCATCCTGTATTGAAGCTCAGGCGTTTTACAAGCCGGGCGTGGTTATCCCGCCGGCTCTTCTCCCCTCTGGCTTAACCTCTGGCATTCCAAAAGCCAGAGCAGGATTTAAAACACAAGATCGCGAAATGTCCAATTGACTGGACACTCGAGGGCCTGTCTGAATAATGGCGGAACTTGGGGTCGGTCGCTAGAATGCCGACATACGCTATAACAAATCGCGATTAGGGCAGTGACGCATGGCAGTAAAAATTCGACTCGGTTCCCGCGTCTCCCCGCTTGCTATGGCACAGACCCATCTTGTCCAAGGCATGCTCAGCACGGCGCTGGGTGCGCCACGCGACGACTTCAGCATCCACGGCTACACGACCACGGGTGACCAGATCCAGGATCGACGGCTCCAGGAGGCAGGCGGCAAGGGGCTCTTCACCAAGGAACTCGACGAGGCGCTGCTTGCCAATCA
>CAIXXC010000482.1 GCA_903923205.1 uncultured Rhodospirillales bacterium
CCATGGACCCAGACGGTATCGATCAACGCGTTCCCTGCATTAAAGACCCAGGCATCGATGAAACTTGCCGGGGTATGACCCGCGAGGGCGGGATGATCCGGCTTCAGCGAGATGATGTCGGCACTGGCGCCGACCTGAAGACCGGAGACCTCGTCGCCAAGGGCAGTACCGCCGCCCGAGACCGCTGCGACCACCATGGCCTCGGCGGTGGAGTGGCCCGGTTGTGTCATGATATTGCGCGAGCGCAAACCAAGGCGCTGGCTGTATTCGAGCAGACGCAACTCGTCGGCGGCGGCGATCTGCACATTGGAATCACTGCCGATACCATAGCGACCGCCGGCGGCGATGAAGCCGGGGCCGTCGAAGATACCATCGCCCAGATTGGCCTCGGTTATCGGCGCCAAGCCGACCACGGCACCGGAAGCGCCCAGTCGGCGCGTCTCATCGGCACTCATATGGGTGGCGTGAACCAGACACCAGCGCCCATCGATTGCCTGGTTGTCCATCAGCCAGGCGATGGGTGTCCGGCCTGACCAGGCAAGACATTCCTCGACCTCGCGACGTTGCTCGGCGATGTGAATATGGATCGGGCGGTCGGGGAGGAGGTGGCAGAGCCTGTCGAGTTCGTCAGGCGTGACGGCGCGAAGACTATGGGGTGCAATCCCGAGCCGCGCACCCGGCAGCGGCGCCAGCATCCCTTCTGCAGCACGGATCAGCCGGGCGAAGCCGTCGAGATCGTGAATAAAACGGCGTTGCGCCGGGCCCGGCGCGATACCGCCGAAGCCACCATGGGCGTAGAAGACGGGCAGCAGCGTCAGGCCAATACCCGTCGCCTGTGCGGCGGCTGCGATTCGTGACGACATTTCCGCCGGGTCGGCAAAACTTTGCCCGTCCCGATCGTGGTGGAGATAGTGGAACTCGCCCACCCGCGTGAAACCCGATTCCAACATCTCGACATAGGCTTGTGCTGCGACTGCTTCAAGATCCGCTGGCGTCATCCGCAGCGCAAATCGATACATCACCTCCCGCCAGCTCCAGAAGGAATCGATCCCCGGACCCCGCATCTCCGCAAGCCCGGCCATCCCGCGCTGGAACGCATGGCTGTGAAGATTGGGGATTCCGGGCAGGCCGACCAGATGCCGATCATCCTCCTGCCCCGCCCCGACGTCGGGTTCGATCGCCAGGATAATGCCCTCATCTATCCTGACACGGACATCACGCTGCCAACCGGATGCCGTCAACGCATGATCGAAGTGAATGCTGGACAAGGCGTTCCTCTATGTTCGTGGGGAGCTGAGGCTTGCAATCTTTCCATGTTGTATATACAAGATCATACAAGAACAAGCACGGCGCGTCACGGGGACGCCCGGACCGGGTCGAGAGGGCGGGACATGGCGCAGGGTCGGGTATTCCGAAACGCGGAAATCGTGACCCTTGCCACGCGCGATGGCCTCGGCCTCATCGCTTCCGGGGCGATCGTCGTCGAGGCGGGTCGCATCGTCTTCGTCGGGCGAGACGCCGATCTGCCGACCTCCGCGACCTCGGGCTATCCGCATGTCGATTGCGGCGGTCGGCTCGTCACGCCGGGGCTGATCGATTGTCATACCCATCTGGTCCATGGCGGCAGCCGCGCCTGGGAATTCGAGGAGCGCCTGCGCGGCACCAGCTATGCCCAGATCTCGGCGCAAGGCGGCGGTATTTTGTCGACGGTCAAGGCAACTCGCACCGCAACCGACACATCCTTGCTGGCGAGCGCAAAGCGCCGGGTCGATGCCCTGGTTGCAGAAGGCGTCACGACGATTGAGATCAAATCCGGCTATGGCCTGGACCGCGAGACCGAATTGCGGATGCTCCGTGTCGCTCGGGCACTGGCGACGGCTGGTAACGTCGATATCGCGAGCACATTCCTTGGGCTGCATGCTCTGCCGCCGGAATATGCCGGCAACGGCGACGCCTATGTCGATCATGTCTGCCGCGATATCCTGCCTGCGGTCGCCGCAGAAGGACTTGCCGAATCCGTCGACGGATTCTGCGAAAGCATCGCCTTTTCGCCCGAACAGATTGCGCGCTTCTTCAACGCCGCTCGGGCCATCGGCTTGCCGGTCAGGCTCCATGCCGACCAATTGTCCAATCTCCATGGCGCCCGCCTCGCCGCCGACTATTCGGCGCTTTCCGCCGATCACCTCGAATATAGCGATGAAGACGGGGTGATGGCCATGGCGGCGAGCGGCACCACCGCCGTGCTGCTGCCCGGTGCCTTCTACACACTACGCGAGAAGACGCTGCCGCCGGTGGACTTGCTGCGGCGTCATGGTGTCCCCATGGCCATTGCCACAGACTGCAATCCCGGCACCTCGCCGATGACCTCCATCCTGCTTGCGATGAACATGGCCGCGACCCTGTTCGGCCTAACGATCGAAGAATGTCTCGACGGGGTTACCCGCAACGCCGCCGCCGCGCTTGGCCGCAGTGACAGGATTGGCGTTATCGCTCCCGGTGCCCAGGGTGATCTCGCGATCTGGGACGTCTCTAGCCCCGCCGAGCTGGTTTATCGCCTTGGCTTCAACCCGCTGCACGCCCGAATCAGGAGAGGTTCATGACCACAAATCCGGTCCTTCGTCCCGGCCAAGTCCCGCTTTCGATCTGGCGGGATATTTATTTCGGTGGCAGCGCCCACCTTGACGCCACGGCACAAGGGCCGGTGGAGGCCGCGGCCCGGACAATCGAGACGATCCTCGCAGGTGGCGCGCCGGTTTACGGTATCAATACCGGCTTTGGCCGCCTCGCTAGTGTCCGCATCGAGGATGGTGACCTGATCGCCCTCCAGCGCAATATCGTGCTGTCTCATGCCGCCGGTGTCGGCGAACCCCTGCCGGTGGCAGTGGTCAGGCTGATCATGGCGTTGAAACTGGCGAGCCTGGCGCAAGGGGCTTCCGGCCTTCGCTGGGAGACCTTGAAGTTCTTTGAGACCTGCTTTGCCGCAGGACTCGTCCCGGTGATACCGGGCCAGGGCTCGGTCGGCGCCTCGGGCGATCTCGCCCCGCTCGCGCATATGACTGCAGCCTTGATCGGTACCGGAGAATTCTATGTCGGGGACGTTCGTGTCCCCGCAGTCGAGGCGCTGGCCAGCATCGGGCTCGCGCCTCTTGTCCTCGGCCCCAAGGAAGGCCTTGCCTTCCTGAACGGGACACAGGTTTCGACCGGGTTAGCGCTCGCCGGGTTGTTTGAAGCCGAGCGTGTCTTTCAGTCGGCGCTTGTAACGGGCGCATTATCGACCGATGCCGCCAAAGGCTCGGACGGACCGTTCGATGCACGCATCCAGGCATTGCGCCGCCATCGCGGCCAGATTGAAGTCGCGGTGGCGCTGCGCAACCTGATGCAGGGTAGCGCAATTCGGGCCTCTCATCGCGTTGATGACAAGCGTGTCCAGGATCCATACTGCCTGCGCTGCCAGCCTCAGGTCATGGGTGCGTGCCTCGACCTGCTGCGCCAGGCCGCGACGACCCTTGCCACCGAGGCCAATGGCGTCTCGGACAATCCTCTGGTCTTTGCAGAAACGGGCGAGATCATCTCGGGTGGCAATTTCCATGCGGAGCCGGTCGCATTTGCCGCCGACATGATCGCGATGGCGCTGTGCGAGGTCGGCTCCTTCGCTGAGAGACGGCTTGCCATGCTCGTCGATTCCGCCCTCTCCGGCCTGCCGGCCTTCCTGACCCCGAAGCCCGGCCTCAATTCCGGCTTCATGATCCCGCAGGTCACGGCTGCGGCGCTTGTCTCCGAGAATAAACAGCGGGCCTATCCGGCCAGCGTCGATTCAATCCCGACCTCGGCCAATCAGGAAGATCACGTCTCGATGGCGACCCATGGGGCGCGCCGCCTGCTTGCCATGGTGGCGAATACGGCCAATGTGATTGGTATCGAGTATCTGGCGGCGGCGCAGGGCTGCGACTTCCATGCGCCAATGCCGTCCAGCGCCGCGCTGGAGCGTGCCCGCGCGCTGTTGCGTCAGACTGTCCCAACCCTGACCGATGATCGCTATTTCGCCCCTGACATGGCAGAAGCCACGCATCTGGTGACCTCGGGCGCCCTGCTGCGGGCGGTCGGTGGCGACTTGATCCCCATCGTCGCCGAGGATATCGCGTGACGGGCGCCCCCGACTGGGTCGATATCCGGCGGGGCGGGGCGCCGGTGGTCATTGCCATGCCTCATACCGGGACGGAGATCCCGGCGGATCTCATCGATCGGTATGTGTCGCCCTGGCTTGCCCGCAAGGATACCGACTGGCGGCTGGAACAGCTCTACGACTTTGCGGTCGAGCTCGACATCACGCTGATCCGGACCCGAATTTCGCGCAGCGTCATCGACGCCAACCGCGACCCGTCCGGGGCATCACTCTATCCAGGTCGGACGACGACAGCACTCTGCCCGGTGACGACCTTCGATGGCGAAGACCTCTACAAGCGCGGCCAAGAGCCGGAGCCTGCCGAGATCGATATTCGTCGCGAACAATATTTCAGACCCTATCATCGGGCCCTTGCCGAAGAGATTGTGCGCCTGAGGGGGATGTATCCGCGCCTCGTCGTTTACGACGCCCATTCAATCCGCTCGCAGATTCCCCGCCTGTTTGAAGGTTTGCTGCCGCATCTGAATATCGGCACCAACACCGGGGCCAGTTGCGCGCCGGAATTGGCCGGGACGGTCGCCAATATCTGCGCCGATAGTGGTTTCAGCCATGTTGTCGATGGTCGCTTCAAGGGTGGCTGGACCACGCGTCGTCTGGGCGATCCCGGCAATGGTGTCCATGCAATCCAGATGGAACTCGCCTGCCGCGGCTACATGCGCGAGCCGGAGGGGCCGGTCACGGAGGCCAATTGGCCGTCTGCCTACGATGTCGCCTTTGCCACACCGCTTTGCAAAACCCTGCGCGAGATTTTGGTCGCGTGCAGGCGCTTTGCACTTATATCCTGACCATCAAGGAGCGTTCGCCATGACCCGCACCGATAATGCCCGCGTGATCCGCGCCGCCCGTGGCCCCAAGATCAGCGCCAAGAGCTGGCTGACCGAAGCACCGCTTCGGATGCTGATGAACAATCTCGATCCCGAAGTTGCCGAAAATCCGGCTGAACTTGTTGTCTATGGCGGGATCGGTCGGGCCGCGCGCGATTGGGAGAGCTTCGATCGCATCGCCGCCGCCCTTCGCAGCCTAGAGGCAGACGAAACCCTGCTGGTGCAGTCGGGGAAGCCGGTCGGCATCTTCCGGACGCATGCCGATGCCCCACGGGTTCTGATCGCCAATTCCAATCTGGTGCCGCACTGGGCTACCTGGGAGCATTTCAACGAGCTCGATCGCAAGGGACTGATGATGTACGGCCAAATGACGGCCGGCTCCTGGATCTATATCGGCTCGCAAGGCATCGTGCAGGGCACCTATGAAACCTTCGTCGAGATGGGTCGCCAACACTACGGCGGCGATCTTGCCGGTCGCTGGATCCTGACTGCCGGCCTCGGCGGCATGGGCGGGGCGCAGCCCCTGGCCGCCACCCTTGCTGGCGCATCCTGCCTTGCCATCGAGTGCCAGCCGAGCCGGATCGATATGCGCCTGCGCACCGGCTATGTCGATGTCCAGGCAAAGGACCTCGACGACGCCTTGCGCCTCATCGATCAATCCTGCGCCGATCGCAAGGCGCTGTCGGTCGCGCTGCTCGGCAACGCCGCGGAGATCCTTCCCGAGCTTATCCGTCGCGGCATCCGCCCAGATTGCGTGACCGATCAGACCTCTGCCCATGATCCAGTCAACGGCTATCTCCCGGCGGGCTGGAGTCTTGAACAATGGATGGCAAAGCGGGAGAGCGATCCCACCGCCGTCGCCACAGCCGCCAAGCATTCCATGGCCACGCACGTTCGCGCCATGCTCGAATTCTGGAAGCAGGGTATTCCAACCGTTGATTACGGCAACAATATCCGTCAGGTCGCGCTTGAGGACGGCGTGGCGGACGCGTTCTCCTTCCCCGGTTTCGTTCCGGCCTATATCCGGCCGCTTTTCTGCCGGGGTGTCGGCCCCTTCCGATGGGTCGCGCTGTCCGGCGATCCCGAGGACATCTACAAGACAGATGCAAAAGTGAAGGAGCTGCTGCCCGACAACAAGCATCTCCACAACTGGCTCGACATGGCGCGCGAGCGTATTCATTTCCAGGGCCTTCCAGCCCGTATCTGCTGGGTTGGTCTTGGCGATCGTCATCGCCTCGGCCTTGCGTTCAACGAGATGGTAGCGCGCGGAGAACTAAAGGCACCCATTGTGATCGGCCGCGATCATCTCGATTCCGGTTCGGTCGCGTCGCCTAATCGCGAAACCGAAGCGATGAAGGATGGCTCCGATGCGGTATCCGATTGGCCGCTGCTGAATGCGCTCCTCAATTGTGCGTCCGGCGCGACTTGGGTCTCCCTGCATCATGGCGGCGGCGTTGGCATGGGCTTTTCGCAGCACTCGGGCATGGTTGTGGTCTGCGACGGCAGCGAGGAGGCCGGCAAACGGGTCGGCAGGGTCTTGTGGAACGATCCGGCGACCGGCGTGATGCGACATGCCGATGCGGGCTACGAGAGCGCAATCGACTGCGCCAGGACCCACGGCCTCAACCTGCCAAGCCTCATCTGACAGGGAGTTAAGGCGCGCATGATCCTGCTGCTTCGAGCAGAAAGTCAAAAGCCGGTCCGTTGGAAAAACGGCGGCGGGGAGACGGCAGAGATCATGGTCTGGCCCACCGGCAGTGGCTTGGATGATTTCGACTGGCGGCTAAGCCGTGCGACGGTCGCGGCTTCGGGCCCCTTCTCCTTCTTTCCAGGTGTCGATCGGACGCTCGCGATGCTGAGCGGCCGAGGGATTACCCTTGAGCTCCCAGGGATGGCGCCGATCCGTCTGACCCCTGATTCGGCGCCGCTGCCCTTTCCAGGGGATCTTGCCTGCAACGCAACCCTCGTGGCCGGCGTGATCACGGATTTGAACGTGATGACCCGCCGGGAGCGGTATCAGCACACCATGACGCTCTATGAGGGCCGCGGCCGTCGCGATTGGGGCGCGAGCCAAGGTTTTGCCGCTATCCATGCGGGTTTTGGTCCGTTACGCTGTCATTCAGAGCGAGAACACTACGAACTCGGGACAGGCGATACGCTAATCATTGGCCTTCCCGCTGCCAGTTCGTTAGAAATTGAGACGCAAACACGTTGGCTTGGGATCACTTTGACACCCAGCAAGACCGTCTAAGCCGTCTGCCCAAAAGGATGGCACCGATCTTGCGTGATCACGAACCGACAGACTTAGGGGGCGGACGCACGCATGGCGATCATCGGGGGACCATCGGGAGACGGTGTCTATGACGCCCTGATCGTCGAAGACATTCATAAGAAATTTGGTGATATGGAGGTTCTGAGGGGTATTTCACTGACAGCCCGCGACAACGAGGTGATCGCCCTGCTCGGCAGCAGCGGCTCTGGCAAGAGCACCTTTCTGCGCTGCGTCAACCTTCTTGAGACACCGGACGCTGGCCGGGTCTATGTCAAAGGCGAGTTGATCGAGATGGGTCAGGGCGCAGCCGGCAAACGCTTTGCCGCAAATCCCCGCCAGGTTGAACGTATCCGTCGCCGTCTCTGCATGGTTTTTCAGCAGTTCAACCTCTGGGCCCACATGACGGTGCTGCAGAACATCATCGAAGCCCCGGTTCATGTCCTTAAACTGCCCAGGCGCGAGGCGCTGGAACGGGCGGACGCCGTCCTCGAAAAGGTCGGGCTCTCGGCGAAAAAAGATTTCTATCCCAGCCAGCTCTCCGGCGGCCAGCAGCAGCGCGTCGCGATCGCCCGGGCGCTTGCGATGGAGCCCGACGTGCTGCTGTTCGATGAGCCAACCTCGGCCCTGGATCCCGAACTCGTCGGCGAGGTCCTGACCGTCATGCGCGACCTCGCCAAGGAGGGCAGGACCATGCTCGTCGTGACCCACGAGATGGGGTTCGCCCGGGAGGTCGCGAGCCGTGTCGTATTTCTCCACAAGGGTCAGGTCGAAGAGGAAGGTACGCCCGATCAGGTTTTCGGTGCCCCGAAATCCGAGCGCTGCCGCCAATTCATTTCCAGCACGCTCAAACATTAACCAACGCATCGCCCCTGAGCGGGCATCCTTAAACGCCTCAGTCAGGGGCGATCATCCGGAGGGTAATCATGAAAAAAGTCCTACTTGCGGCTGTCTCGGCACTTGGCCTTGTGACTTCAGTTGTTGCGCACGCCGAAGATCAGGTGGTCCGCATCGGTACCGAAGCGGATTACGCCCCATTCGAATCGAAGGACTCAACCGGCCAATTGGTTGGATTCGAGATCGAACTTGGCAACAAGATGTGCGCGATCGCGCAAGTCAAATGCGAATGGGTCAACATGTCATTCGACAGCATGATCGCCGCGCTGCAGGCCAACAAGATCGACGCTGTTCTGTCGCAGATGTCTATCACGGATGAGCGCAAGAAGAGCGTCGACTTCACCGACATCGTCACCATCGCGCCTGCCCGTTTCATCGCCCAGAAGGACTCCGGGATCACCGAAGATCCGGCGACCTTGAAGGGCAAGACCATCGGCATCCAGAGCGGTACCACCGAGGAAGCCTATTACAACAAGAAGCTGAAGCCGCTCGGCATCACCGCCAAGGTCTATGAGTCGCAAGACCAGGCCTATCTCGACCTTCAAGCCGGTCGCGTCGATGCCGACCTCGCGGATGAAACGATCGAATGGGACTGGCTCTCGAAGACAGGCAACAAGGACGGTTATGACTATGTCGGCAAGGAGATATCGGATGTCGATGTCTTCGGCCTCGGGACCGGCATTGCCACACGCAAGGGCGATAGCGCGCTGCTGGCAAAGCTCAACGCCGCTCTTGCCGAGACGATCAAGGACGGGTCCTACCAGGCCATCAACGCCAAGTACTTCCCCTTCAGCTTGCGCCCCAAGTAAGTCGGACGATTACCCGGAACCAGCCCCCCTTCCTCGACGGAAAGGGGGCTGAAAGGGTGTCTGTCGGGGGATCAATATCTGGGAAAGGCAACGATTCGGGATGACAGCAAGGGTAGCGTTCGAGAGTAGACGATGCTGAATCTCTACGGCTACGGCAACCAGCTGATTGATGGCGTCTGGGTCACGCTGGAGGTTGCGTTTACCTCACTCGCCATCGGCCTTGTGCTGGGACTGATCGGTGCAGCGGCCAAGCTGTCGCCACGACGTTGGATCAGCATGCCGGCAACTGCCGTCACAAACATTCTGCGTGGCGTGCCCGAATTCGTGATCCTGCTGATCTGCTATTTCGGCCTGACCAATCTGTTGTCACACTTGGCCGGCGGCGATGTCGATGTCAGCCCCTTCGAAGGCGGCGTATTCGCCTTGTCGATCGTGTTCGGCTCCTATTCCTCGGAAGCCTTTCGTGGCGCCTTTCTCTCGGTTGGCAAGGGCCAACTCGAAGCAGCGCGCGCCTTCGGGATGCGGCCAATTCAGGTGTTCTTCCGCATCCACCTTCCGCAGGCTTGGCGCCTGGCGCTGCCGAGCCTCAACAATCAGTGGCAGAACCTGCTGAAGGATACCTCGCTGGTGTCTGTACTCGGGCTTGAGGAACTGATGCGCAAGACCCAGGTCGCAGCACAGGTGACCAAGGAACCCTTTGTCTTCTATATCGCCGCGTCGCTGATCTACCTTGTCTTCCTGGCCATCTCGAACCCGATCTTCATCCTGCTTGAACGCCGCGCCAATCGCGGTTTCCCGAAGGGATAAACATGTCGTCGTGGTATGCGGATCTGACGGATTTCGTCGTCAATGTCGCGCCGGCCTTCGGGCCCGGACTGGTGATGACGCTCCAACTCCTGATCATCTCGACGGCGCTATCCTTCGCAGGGGCGATCGTCCTTGGCATCGCTCGGGTCTCCGGCAATCCCCTGGTCGCCTATCCGGCCTTTGCCTACTCGGCATTCTTCCGGGGCACACCCCTGATCGTGCAGATTTTCCTGATCTATTATGGCGTCTCGCAGTTTCATGCGGTCCGCCATTCCTTTGTCTGGCCGATCCTGCGCGAATCCTTTCCCTGCGCCCTGATCGCCCTGACATTGAACATGGTCGCCTATCTCGGCGAGGTGATCCGCGGCGGCATCCAGGCGGTTCCCAAAGGAGAGCGGGAGGCCGCGTTGTCCTTCGGCATGGGCCCGGTGCTGATGTATCGGCGCATCATCCTGCCGAGGGCGCTTCGCCTGATGTTGCCTGCCCTGTGCAACGAGGTCTTGATCCAGCTGAAATCGACCTCGCTCGCCAGCACGATCACATTGCTCGACGTGACCGGCGTCGGTCGTCGTTTTGCGGCGGCAAGCTATTCAACGACACCGCTGCTGATCGCCGGTGCGATCTATGTCGTCCTGACCTTTGTGATCATCCAGATCTTCAGATTGCTGGAACAGCGCTTCAATCGCTTTCAGCGGACCTGAGCGAGATTTCTACAGCCATCCCCTCCGCTTGAAATAATAGTAGGGCAAGATCGCCGAGACGATCATCAGCACGATCGCCATGGGATAGCCGAACGTCCAGTGCAGCTCGGGCATATGTTCGAAATTCATCCCGAAGATGCTCGCGATCAAGGTTGGCGGCAGGAAGATCACCGCCGCGACCGAGAATATCTTGATGATCGCGTTCTGCTGAATGTTGATCAGACCAAGGGTGGCATCAAGCAGGAAGGTGACGTTCGACATCAGATAGCTGTCGTGGTCCAGCAGCGAGTGAATGTCTCGTTTGGTGGCGGCCAGTCGTGCCGGGATATCATCGGTAGCACCCCGGCTATCGGCCTGAAGATAAGGGATAAGACGCGCCAGGGTATGCAGGCTTTCGCGCACCCGGGTCGCGAGATCGCCGTTACGCCCAACCTTTTGCAGGATCGGCCGCAGATCGCCGTGATCGCCTCCCGTGCCCACGGAGCCATCGCGAGCGAAGATATCGTTGGACAGGGTCTCAAGCTCGTCGCCCACGCTTTGCAGAATTTCGGCCGCACGATCCACGATTGCCTCAAGCAGGCCGACCATGACGGCCTCGCCGGAGACGAGCTTACTGATCTCCTTTTCGGCGCGCGCGACGAAGGTTCTAAACGGCGTCGGGTCGCCATAACGCAACGTAATCAAACGGTTCTGAACCAGGATGAAGGTTACCGTGACCAGCCTTAGCTTGGGACTATCGGCTTTGGTGATGACCCGCGCACTCATGACCAATGCACCGTTCTCGTGATAAATCTGGCTGCTTTCGTCGATGGAACGCATCTCTTCGCGGGTTGGAATATCCAACTTGAAAAGGGTCTCGACGATATCTTCCTGCGCCCGCGTCGGCTCCAGCAGATCGATCCAGGTCGCATCGGCGAGCCCGGCCGAATCCTGAGAACAGTCAAGCTTATGCAGCAGTCCGTCGAGAATCTTGTAAGCGCTGATCATGAAACGAGACTCCGGTCTCTAAAGCCGTAGATTGAAGAGACTATTTCGAGTGTCCTGCTGTACCCTGTGCGGGATCGGAAAGAAAGCAACTCTCTGGAGAACAAGAATGACGTCTGAGAATCATTCGCTCCCACCGTTTGTCGGGATGGAGAACCTGTTGAACGGCAATTTTATTGCCGGAGCGCTCGCCGGGTTGGCAAAGCTTGGCATTGCCGATCTTGTCGCGGCCGGGCCACGCTCAGCGGCTGATCTGGCGAGCGAGATCGGCGCCGATGCCAGCGCGCTCTACCGCCTGATGCGCGCCACGGCAAGCGTCGGCGTCCTTGCCGAACAGGAGGATGGTCGCTTCGCCCAGACTCCCCTGTCGGAGTGCCTGCGCACCGACGCGACGCCGAGCCTGCGCGACCTTGCCATCATGGGAGGACGGGAATGGTCCGCTCTCGGCTGGTCGCAGATCGAATACAGCATCCGCACCGGCAAGCCGTCGATCGACAAGGTCTATGGCATGCCGATCTTCGAGTACATGGGCAAGCACCCCGAAGAGGCCGCGATCTTCAACGGCGCGATGACCGCGATATCATCGATCGACAGCCCCGCCGTCGCCGCAGCCTATGATTTCTCGCGCTTTGGCTCGATCGTGGATGTCGGCGGTGGCCATGGCTTGCTGCTGGCGACGATCCTTGCCAAGACCCCCGGACTGAAGGGGACGCTGTATGATCTCGATTTCGTCGTCGCCGGGGCAGGCGAAGGACCGCTCGCCCCGTTCATGGATCGCTGCAGCTTTGCCTCGGGCGATATGTTCGCGAGTGTACCGGCGGGTGCCGATGGCTACATCATGAAGCACATTATCCACGACTGGGACGATGAACGGTGCATCAAGATCCTGAAGGCCTGCCGCGCCGCGGTCAATCCAGGTGGCCGGCTTCTCGTTGTCGATAGCGTGATTGCCCCGGGCAACGGGTTTTCACCATCCAAATTCCTCGACCTGCAGATGTTGCTGATGCCCGGAGGGCTGGAGCGGACAGAGGTCCAGTTCCGGGCCTTGTTCGAAGCCGCAGGCTGGCGCCTCATCCGCGTGGTGCCGACGATGTCGCTCGATTCGATCCTCGAAGCCGAGCCTGCCTGATCGGTCAGGCCGATTGCGGTTACGTTCCGGCGCGTTATATGAGGGTTTATCTGCACCTTCCAGGGTGCCCGACCAGAAGAGGAGCCAGATCATGTCGTTTTCACGCCCCTCCCGCAATATCGCCCCGATGGGCTTGCTCTTCGCGGCGGCCTTCGCGACCGCGAGCGCCCCCGCCTCGGCCCAAAGCTATGGGATCGACCAGGGGACCTGCAATCGGTCGGCACTGTCACGCAGCTTCGATACCTCGACGAATAATGTCGTCGGCAGCCTGCTTGGCGCTGCCGCCGGCGGCCTGCTCGGCAGCCAGTTCGGGCATGGCAGCGGCAAGTCGATGATGACCATCGCCGGCGTCCTCGGTGGTGCGCTCGCCGGTGGTGCGATCGGCCGAACCATGGGACAGCCCGACGCCGCGTGCGTCAACCAGACGCTGGAGCGTGGCCAGACCGGTCAGAGCGTGGCATGGCAGAATCCCGACAATGGCACTACCTACAACGTGACCCCGGTCAAGACCTATCAGCGTGAGGGCCGGCCGTGCCGCGACTACACCACGACGGCAGTGATCGACGGCCAGAACCAGACCTTGCGGGGCACCGCCTGCCGCCAGAGCGACGGCACCTGGAAATCACTCGACACCACTGGCGACGGTCAATAACGGCGTGGCCAAAGCCACCCGCCTCTGGCCGCTTCTGACGGCGACCCAGCGCTACGAAAAGATCGTCTCGACCCGCAATCGCGGCCACGGTGTCTTCATCGAGGCGCCGATCCTCGCCTATCTGATCGAAACCACCCAGGGGCGGATTCTTTATGATGTTGGCTGCGATTATCGCAAGATCGCCGACCCGGCCCTGAAGGCTGAATTCCTGGAGCCGATGCGCCCGCTGTTCGAGCCCCCGGTGATGACCGACCAGCAGCGCATCCCGCGATATCTCGAACGGCTTGGCCTCAGCGTGATGGATATCGACGTCGTCTTCCTTGGCCATCTCCATTTCGATCATGCCGGCGGTTTGTGCGATCTTCCAGGCTGCGAAGTTCACGTCCACGCCGACGAACTCGCGGCCTTTGCCGGTGGCGGCTATGAAGGGGTTTTCGCCGACGAGATCACTGACTCGGCGAATTTCAAGCAGCAAACCGGGGAATACAATGTCGCGCCGGGTGTCCGCGCCGTTACCTCGCCGGGCCATACCGCCGGTCATATGTCGCTGTTCATCGAACTGCCGAAGGGCGCGCCTGTTATTCTCTGCGGCGATGCCGCCGATCTGGTCGAAAACCTGACCGACGAAATCGCCCCCGGTTCGTGCTGGCGCGAGAACGAGGCCCTGGCGCTTGCCAGCATCCGCAAGCTCAAGGCCTTAGCGCGCAGCGAAGGGGCCGAACTGTGGCCGAACCACGACCTCGCCTTCTTCCGCAAACAGGCCCCGTTTCCGGCCTGGCGGGATTGATTCAGGGCCATGGCCCTAGACTTGGGTCTTGGCCGTGCCGGAATGGTTGGCGTAGGTCGGCCAGCTTGGCGCGTAGTCGTCGGCCTGGTTGCCCCAGCTTGACCAGCCGGGCTGCGGCCCTCGGGCGAAGAGTTCGAGATAGGGGCCCGGCGAGCAGGCTTCGATGAGGGGGTAGAGTTCATCCGGCTTGCGGCTGTGCTCGCGCTTGCGACTCTCGATAAGGTTCACCTGACGGCGACCGGGCGCGAGAGTGCGGGCGTTCCTGCCGCGCACCCCGAACAGGATCAATTCGGTAACGTTGCGAAAATAAAAGCCGACACCGCGCCCGTCGGGGCCGCCATCCTTGCGGATCTTGCTCCAGATCAGATTGGATTTGTATTGAAATCCCCAGGCCGCCATCACCTGAAGACCTTCCGGCAGCAGGGCGTTCGGAACCCAGAGGTAGAGATGGGCAGGCTCGACCACCGCCTCGGCAACCGGCAGCGCCATGATCCCGGCCAGATCCATCGTGCCGTAACGGTTCAGCCGCTTGTGTTCCGGTGCCATCTTTCCCGTCCGGTTCTGGAACTGCCAGGGCGGATCGGCAAGGATCGTGGAAAAGCGCCGATCGCCGATGCGGACGCGAAAATCCGCGATCACCGCTTGATTGGGATCAGTCGGCATTTCGGGTCAGCGAGCGGACGACGCCGTGCAAGGTGCGGACTTCCTGCTCTGTCAGCTTGGTGCGCTCGAAGATGTTGCGCAGATTGCGCAGCATGTGATGCTTCTTTTCGGGCGGGAAGAAAAAGCTGGTCTTCTCAAGCTCGCCTTCAAGATGCTGAAAGAACTGCAGCAGATGGGCTCGCTCGGCCCAGGGGCTTTGCGCCGGGATGAATTCCTCGGCCACGCCGCCGCGCAACTGGCGTCGCCATTCCCAACCCATCAACAGCACCGCCTGCGCCAGATTAAGCGACGTGAAGGCGGGATTGAGGGGGAAGATCACCGCCGCATCGGCCAGGACAACCTCGTCATTGTTGAGGCCGGCGCGCTCGCGCCCGAACATCATGCCCGATTTCAGCTGCGCGACCCCGGCGGCGTGCAGACGTTCGGCCGCTGTTTCGGGCGGCAGTACCGGCTTTACCATGTCGCGCAGTCGTGCCGTCGTCGCATAGACGAGGCGAAGATCGGCGATCGCGTCCTCGATCCGGTCGAACAGGGTGACACCGTCGATCACGCTATCGGCACCGGCAGCATTGGCCCGTGCCGGCTCTGACGGCCAGCCATCTCGCGGCTTGACGAGGCGAAGCTCGCTCAAACCGCAATTCAACATGGCCCGCGCCACCGCCCCGATGTTCTCGCCGAGTTGCGGCTCGACCAGGATAACGACGGGAGGGAGCGGAGGATTGGACTCGACGCTCAAGCGCGCCGCCAGATCGTGCCCTGGGGACCGTCGTCCAGAATGATACCGGCCTCAGTCAGGGCGTGACGCAGCCGGTCGGCTTCGGCGAAATCGCGCGACTGGCGGGCGGCCACGCGGGCGGCAACAAGGGCCTCGACTGCCGCGTCGTCCAAGCCTCGTGCGCCTTCGGGTCTCCAGCGGAACCAGACCTCGGGATCGGCATCGAGAAAGCCCATCAGCGCGGCGCTCGCCAGCAGTTCGCCCTTGGCGACGGCGTGATCATGCTCGCCCCTGGCCTTGTTAAGCGCTGTCACCTGTTCGTGCAGCACCGCCTGCGCCAGCGGCGTGTTGAGATCATCGGACAGGGCCGCCAGAACGGCCGGGATCGTCGGGTAGATCGGCTTGATATCGGCCACCGCGCGTAGAGCCGTGTAGCAGCGATCGAGCGAGGCCTTGGCCTGTTTGACCCGCTCGGCAGTCCAGTCTATCGGATCCCGGTAATGCGCGCTCAGCATCGCCCAGCGCAACGCTTCGCCGGGGTGATGCTTGACAAGGTCATTGACGATCAGAACATTGCCGATCGACTTGGACATCTTCTCGCCCTCGACCTCGACAAAGCCGTTATGCATCCAGACGTTGACGAAAGTCTGGCCGTCATGGGCACAGACGCTCTGGGCGATCTCGTTTTCATGGTGGGGAAAGATCAGGTCGATCCCGCCGCCATGGATATCGAAATGCGGGCCCAGATGCTCTTCGCTCATGGCCGAGCACTCGATATGCCAGCCGGGGCGACCACGGCCCCAAGGACTGTCCCATCCCGGCTGATCAGCGGTTGAGGGCTTCCACAGAACGAAATCGCCGGGCGCTTTCTTGTAAGGCGCAACCTCGACACGGGCACCAGCCAGCATGTCTTCCTGAGAGCGCCGCGACAGGCTGCCATAGTCGGCCATCGCCGATACCGAGAACAGCACATGGCCTTCCGCAGCATAGGCATGGCCGGAGCCGACAAGCTGCTTGATCATCCCGATCATGGCCGCCAAATGAGCGGTGGCCCGTGGCTCGATCGTTGGCGGGAGGCAGTGCAGCGCCGCCATATCGGCGTGAAAGATCGCCGTTGTACGCTCGGTCAAGGTGGCGATGTCTTCGCCGTTGACACGCGCCGCGTCGATGATCTTGTCATCGATATCGGTGATATTACGGGCATAGACGACGTTTGCTTCGCCGTAGCAATGGCGTAGAAGCCGAAATAATTGGTCAAAGACGACGACCGGCCGCGCGTTGCCGATATGGGCAAAGCTGTAAACGGTCGGCCCGCAGACATAAAGCCGCACGCGTTCCGGATCGATTGGCTGGAACGCGTCTTTCTTGCGCGTGAGCGTGTTGTAAAGGGCGAGCGACACAAAACTTCCAATTCAGGGACGACGATCAAGCCCCGTTTATGAATTCATGTGAGCGGCGCGTCCATCCCCCAAGATAGGGTGACGATGCGTACCCAGTTCCAGAAATGCCGCATGCGATAACGTTAGATCGTTTTTCAACGCACCGCCGCCTATCGTGATACCATTTACAAGCCTCGCCAAGACGATGATAAGGAATAAACAATACTATCTATCGTTATGGCGTGCGGGTGAACCCGCATTTCCCAGATGGGTTTGATTTCCAAGGTCTATTATCTCTGAATATGGTATATAAATCAGTGTGATAGGATAGTCTTTTGGGGTGTGAAATGGGCGCTGCGGCGGGTGAATCCGGATCGGGGGATTTGCGG
>CAIXXC010000483.1 GCA_903923205.1 uncultured Rhodospirillales bacterium
CCAATGCCGAAACTTATGGCCGCTGGCTGGGCGCGCGCTACCGCGATGCCGGAGTGGTATGGGTTCTCGGCGGTGACCGCCCGATAGAAAATGACGCCCAGCGGGAAATTATCCGCGCTATGGCCCGTGGTCTCCGCGCAGGCGACGGCGGCGCACATCTTATCACTTTCCATCCTCCTGGCGGACACGGATCAGCGGAGTGGTGGCAAAATGAGGACTGGCTCGACTTCAATATGCGACAGAATGGACATGTGGCGGAGTTCACTGGTCGCTACGACAAAATGCACGCGGATTACGAGCGCACGCCGATCAAACCAGTGCTTGATGGCGAACCGATTTACGAAGATCACCCGATTTCATTCAAGGCGCCGGAATTTGGCTTCAGCCTCGCTAGCGATGTGCGGCGTCCGCTTTACTGGGATCTTTTCGGCGGAGCCTGCGGTCACACTTATGGCCATCAAGCGGTCTGGCAGTTCTTCGACCCCAAGCGTTTCGAGCCGATCAATGCTCCGCTCATGCCATGGTTTGAGGCGATCAACCAACCTGGCGGAGCGCAGATGCAGCATGCGAAAAATTTGATTTTGTCCCGGCCATTTCTTACGCGTGTGCCGGACGATTCAATCATCGTGACGGACACGGTCTCGAACAGCATTCCCGGTGCGGGCCGATACCGTTTTGTGGCTACGCGCGATTCGGAGGGCACTTATGCGATGGTTTATGCGCCGGTAGGGCGCGCTTTTAAAGTGCGCATGGAGGTCATCAAAAGCCCGCAGGTCAAAGCGTGGTGGTTCAACCCGCGCGATGGCACGGCAACGGTCATCGGCAAGTTCGATAACAAGGGCGAATGTGAATTCACACCTCCAGCCATCGGTGAAACGCTCGACTGGGTGCTGGTTCTCGACGATGCTCTTAAAAAATATCCCCGACCCGGCACAGGTGTGTTCAAAGCCAAATGAAATTTAATCTCATTGTCGCCATTATTCTGGTTTCCGCCAGCGTTGTCCGCGCTGAATCATTTCCGGTTCACATTGCGATCAATGCCGCTCAGCCAAGCGGTCCGCTCAAACCCATCTGGCGCTTCTTTGGCGCGGATGAGCCGAACTATGCCTACATGAAACAAGGCAGTGAGTTGTTGGGCGAACTCGGGGCTTTGAGAAAAGGTGAAGTTTTTTTCCGCACCCATAATCTGCTCGTCACCGGCAAGGGGGAGCATGGGCTGAAATGGGGTTCCACCGACGCCTACAATGAGGATGCCGCCGGAAACCCGGTCTATGACTGGACCATCATTGATCGTATCTTCGATGCCTATCGCAGCAATGGCGTGCGGCCGTATGTGGAAATCGGGTTTATGCCGAAGGCCCTGTCGGTGAAGCCGGAGCCTTATCGCCGTGCTTTTAGTAAGGTGACCTTCCAAGGGTTTTGCGTCGGCTGGTCCTATCCGCCGACAGACTATGTGAAATGGGAAGAACTTGTCTATCAATGGGCGAAACACTGCGTGGAAAAATACGGCGAAGACGAAGTGCTCCACTGGTATTGGGAGACTTGGAACGAGCCCAACATTGAGTATTGGAAAGGCACGCGCGAGGAGTTCTTCAAGCTCCACGACCACGCCATCCGCGCCGTTCGCCGCGCCATCCCTGGGGCCAAAGTCGGCGGTCCCGATCTCGCCGGCGGCAAGGGTGGTGATTTTCTCGAAGCCTTCCTCAATCACTGCCTTAAAGGCACTAACTTTGCCAGCGGTGAAAGAAGCACGCCGCTCGATTTTATTTCCTTCCACGCCAAGGGCAATCCTACTCAAGTTAATGATCATGTGCGCATGGGCATTTCCCATCAACTCAATGACATCAATGATGCCTTCGGCGTTGTCGCGAAGTATCCCGAACTCAAAAATACTCCCATCGTCATCGGCGAGTCTGATCCCGAAGGTTGTGCCGCCTGTCAGGGAGAGAATCTCGCCTATCGAAATGGCACGATGTATTCGAGCTATACTGCGGCGATTTTCCCGCGCAAAGTTGACCTTGCAGAGAAATACGGGGTCAACCTTGAAGGTGCACTTACTTGGGCGTTCGAGTTCGAGGGCCAACCTTACTTCGCCGGCTTTCGCACGCTGGCGACCAGAGGCATTGACAAACCGGTGCTAAATGTCTTCCGCATGTTTTCCCGCATGAACGGCCAACGGCTTCCGGTCGCTAGTGATGGTGCCGTGCCGCTCGATGAACTTTTGAAAACAGGCGTTCGCGGGAAGCCGGATGTTTCCGCGCTGGCCGCGCGCTCGGA
>CAIXXC010000484.1 GCA_903923205.1 uncultured Rhodospirillales bacterium
CATAGCAGCCATTATAGCCAACGAAGTGCGTGAGATTTTCAGGCGCCACATTGGCGATGGTGACCAGCGTGCCCAGATTCATCAGCAGGCTGCCGTCGCCATCGAGCACGATGATGCTCTTCTCCGGCAGACCGATGGCGAAGCCAAGGGCGTTGGTGGCGGCCTGGCCCATGGCCCCCACCGCCAGAAAATTGAGGGGATGGGGCGAAATCTCCAGCCACTCAAAGGCTGACGAATAGACCGCCACCACCAGCGCATCGCCGCGTAATTTGGCTATTTCCGCAAGAGCTTGCGCACGAACCATCATGGACGCACCCGTGTGCCGAAGAGAATGACGACTGGTCGCGAGACTTCATAGGCTCGATTGATGGCCGCTGTGATCTTGGGAATATCGGCGTCCGTCTCGATCACGAGGTGGTCCATCTCCATGGCGCGCAACACCGGCTCCACCACGCGCACGGAATATTTCTTCGATTGCTCCGTGGGCACGCCCGGCTCCTTGCCCAACAGGCCCACGAGCATGCAGACGGGATGCTTGTACTCGACCGCTATGCCGCGCACGGCGTTCAGCGAGTCGAAAAGTCCGGTTTGCTGCATGGACATGATGGCGCGATGATCGCAATAGGACAGCGCCGAGCAGATCGAAATGCCCTCGTCCTCCTTGCAGACCCTGATCAGCCGCAGGTCTTCGTCACGCGACAGCGGCCACAACAGACCAGCGCTTGTGGTGATGTCTGGCAAGGCGACGACGGTTCGCACCTGCGCATTCTTGATGGCGGCGATGATGCCGCTTCCGCTGAGTTGAGACGCAGCTAAGGCTTGTTCCACAAATAGCTCCCTATCGATATGGACCGGCCCTGTTCAAAGACCGGCTTTCTTCGCGAGTTCGCGCCATTTTTCGAAGTCTTCCTGCACATATGAGGCGAAGCCCTCCGGCGATTTCGTCTCGACGACAATCGCCTGATTGAAGAGCGTTGTGCGAATTTCCGGCTCCCCAAGAATTTCGTTCATCGCAGCGTTCAATTTGCTCACAATCGGCGCGGGTACGTTCGCAGGCGCGATCACGCCAATCCACAGGGATGCTTCGTAGCCCGGTAAACCGGATTCCGAAAGCGTCGGCAGATCAGGAAACTCTGGAACCCGCTTTGCGGTGGTGACCCCAAGTGCGTTCAATTTGCCTTCACGGATATATTGGTGGGTCGTCGTCAGAATGCCGAATTGGGAGTCGATGCGCCCGCCCAACACATCCACAACCGCCTGGGTGGAGCTCTTGTAAGGAACCTGGATCAGCTTGATGCCCGACATATTCGCCAGAAGTTCCGCGGCGAGCCGGGCGAGGCTGGCTTCGCCAACTGAGGAATAGGTCAGCGTGTCGGGCTTTTGCTTCGCCAGCGCGATGAATTCGCCGACCGTCTTCACGGGCACGCCGGGATGGGTGACCAGAACATAGGGCGAGACGCCGACCATCGAGACAGGCATGAAATCCTTCTGCCCGTCATAGCCGATCTTTGGATTCAGGATGGGGCCAGTGACGAGGGTGGTCGAGGTGGCGATGCCCAGGGTATAGCCATCGGGAGCAGCCTTGGCGATTTCCCGGGTGCCGGTGGCCCCGCTGGCGCCGTCGCGGTTCAGCACCACCACGGTTTGCTTGAAACGTTCCTGAAGTTTGCCGCCCACGAGTCTGGCGACCGTATCCGCAGCCGATCCGGGGGGCAGGGGCACGATGATCTGGATCTGCTTGTTGGGCCATGGCGCCTCTTCCGCAGGGGTGCTCGAGGTCGCGATCATCACCCCCAGGCATGTCAGCAAGCCTCTGATCCAGCAGATCCTCATCGTCTCCGCCCTTCCATTTTGTTCATTTAAAAAATTACGGGCGGCCCCAACTTCGAGCAATAAACATTTCCGCATTTAGCTATGAGTTTTGAGAATGCTGCGGGACGGATACGTGAACGGCCGCACAATTTTCCGACGTGATGGGGCGCATTCCGGCAATGATAAAGGACTGGACGCTCGCCGCGTGCCGGAGG
>CAIXXC010000485.1 GCA_903923205.1 uncultured Rhodospirillales bacterium
CTCAACGACGTCCGGCAACATCACGGACGACATCATCATGCGGTATCTCGACCGACATACCCACAAGGAAGGCTTCAGCCCCTCCGCGTGATCCTACCGGCCTCCGGCCGGTTAGTCATTCAGGTGAGTGCGGCCAAGCGCATTCCGGTGGGTATGCAGGCGATGAGCTTTTACGCGGATGAGGGAGGCTCGGCTTTGCGGGCGTATATGGCTTCCTAGTTGGTTCGATGAGAGCACGGTTGTCGACTAATAAATTGCAGGCCTAGGTATTTATAGAAATAAGGGTATTATTGTGCAAATATTAGTAAGCCAAGAGGCAATAGGACAAGCTCTCGATTGGGCATATGACAAAGCCTTAAATGGAGTTCCTGGATTTGACTCTGCAGAAGATCTTGCAGCAAGCTACATGAAAGATGGAAGCTCTCGTTTGGAGCAGGCCAATTATCTAATCCGGTGGCAAAATTCGAAGGCGGCAACTTCGGGATTCGTAACAGGTTTGGGTGGGATAATGACACTGCCCATAGCGGTTCCTGCAAATGTCACCAGTGTACTGTATGTCCAGATTCGGATGATCGCCGCACTTGCCCACATGGGTGGACATGACCTCCGCGACGATCGGGTAAAGACAATGGTTTATTCATGCCTGGTTGCGAATAGTGCCAAAGACGTTCTTAAATCTATCGGCGTCGCTGTTGGTAACAGGGTCGCACTTAATGCTGTTAAGGCAATCCCGGGAAAAACTTTAACTGCCATCAACAAGGCAGTTGGGATGCGGCTTGTCACAAAATTTGGCCAGACTGGTATCATTAATCTTGGGAAAATGGTTCCGTTGGTGGGGGGTGTTATAGGCGGTTCATTCGATGCTTTTACAACGAACAAAGTCGGTGTCATTGCGCGAGATACTTTCATCGACGCAACAGGCGCGCAGCATAACAAAGATTTTTCCGACACCAGCGTTGCTGAAAAATAATAACCACTGAAAATATAATGAGAACAAGGATTTATGGTGGCAGGCAATTTCTTTCCGAAGTGCGTGAATCTCTAAAAAAGTCTGCAATAACCAGAGAGACATCCGCGAGTAAGTTCATCAATATAACCAAATGGTTCGCTGAAAATCTGGACAAAATAGAACAGTTTTAAAGTGAAAGAGGGGGCGGGGCTTTCGAAGTTGAGATAACTCGAAAGGACCGCGCCGGTGACAGCCCTCAAATCCTGCCTCAATGCTCCTGCTAGCCAGTTGATATCAGCAGCTAATTATATAGTGCCAGCCATTTTGGAGGGGCGGATCGTCTCTCGCAGCATGTTGAATGCCGCGATGGCCCGGGCCTTTGGCACGGGATCGGCCGATGGCGCTTGGTCCCAGCGTGACAGCTTTCAGATGCTGGAAATCGCCACCCTGATGGCCCTACCCAAATTAGCCATCCCGAGCGAGCCAGCCGTCGCTTTGAAATTTCTTGCTGATTTGGAGGATCGCCTCCCGACCCAAACGGTTCGTAGCGAAGAGCAGGTCAGCCTTCAACACTTCTCAACCCCGCTCACGCTGGCGTGGTTCACTACGCGGCTCGCCGACTTGCGTGGAGGCGATCAAGTGCTGGAGCCCAGCGCCGGCACGGGTATGCTTGCCATCTGGGCGCGACAGGCTCCGCGGTTGAACCTCAATGAAATAGATCCCCTTCGGCAGACAATTTTGCAGCACCTGTTTCCAGAGGCCAAGGTTACGGGCGTCGATGCGGTACGGATTGGCAGCCATCTGTCGGAACGGCCCAGCGTGGTTTTGATGAACCCGCCGTTTGCGCGCAATGCGGCTGGACAGGACGAACCTGCTGCCGCCGCCCGGCACCTCGCATCAGCCCTTGGAGTTTTGCGCCCAAACGGCCGTCTGGTCGCGATCATGCCTGATAATTTCAGCCCACATGGCCGCCACGCCGAGATTTTCCAGCGCGCGCTTCAGGGCGCAAGTATTGTCTTTCACGCGCGCCTCGATCGGGCTTTTGCCAAACAGGGCACATCGATCACAGTCCGGCTCCTGGTCGTGGACAAGCGACCAGGCTCAATCAATGCCGCCGTAATCAACCGCGCCAGTGTTGCTGACCTCGTCCTGTTCCTCGACGATTTGCCAGCCCGTCTCCAGATTGAGCGCAATGATCAGTCTTGGTTGCACGGCCCGACATGCCCTACGAGTTCCCCGGCGCTGTTCGGTGGCTTGCGATCCAGGGCTGCCGGAATCCCGAAATCGGCGCCTGCAAATGCATCGAATGACAGTGTTCCTCTGGCTTACTCGCTGCGTGACACGATCGCCGATGCCGAGCAGGCCGTCGGCGTCTATGTCGCCTATCGACCGCAGCGACTGGTCTTTGCCGATGCCGCTGATCATCCGACACCGTTGGTGGAATCCGCCGCGATGGCATCTGTGGCACTTCCGCCGCCTAGTTATGTGCCCAGTCTGCCGGCCAAGGTCATCCGCGACCGGGTGTTGAGCCGCGCCCAGTTGGAAACACTGGTCCACGCGCTGGAGGCAACGTCCTCCGATCTGCCCGGCCGCTATCGCATTCCCGAGCGCGGCCTTGAACTGGTGCCCGACGCGGATGGCGCCACCTATCGGCGCGGGTTTTTCCTCGGCGATGGCACCGGCGCCGGCAAAGGGCGCCAGCTTGCCTCGATTCTGATGGATCAGTGGCTCCGCGGCAGCCGCCGCCATCTCTGGATCAGCGAGAGCAATGCGCTTATCGAGGATGCCCGCCGCGACTGGCAAGCGCTGGGCGGTATGGCACTCGACGTTCAGCCGCTCTCGAAATTCAAGCCTGAGGCGAAGATTCGTCAGTCTGACGGTATCCTTTTCGCCTCCAATGCAACGTTGCGCAGCGGCACCGGCGATAAGACCCGCCTCCAGCAATTACTCGAATGGCTGACGCCTGAATTTGACGGTCTGGTCCTGTTCGACGAGGCCCATGCCATGGGCGGTGTTGCCGGTGGTGAAGGCCGGTTCGGTACCACCAAGGGCTCGCAACAAGGCATTGTTGGCGTGGAATTGCAGAACCGGCTGCCGCGCGCCCGCGTGATCTATGCTTCGGCCACCGGCGCCTCTGACGTCAATAATCTGGCCTATGCAGTCCGGCTCGGCCTTTGGGGCGAGGGGACGGCCTTTCCGGATCGCACTTCCTTCATCGCCCGCATTCGCGAAGGCGGCATCGCGGCAATGGAACTGGTCGCCCGCGAATTGAAGGCGATGGGCGTCTATACGGCACGGGCATTGTCCTACGCTGGTGTCGAATACGACATCCTCGAACACGCGCTCACCCCGCGCCAAATCGGAGACTTCGACGCCTATGCCGATGCCTGGGCCATCATCCACCGCAACCTTGAAGCGGCGCTGGGCGCGTCGGGAGTCACCGATCCGCTGGAGGGCAAGACCCTCAACGGGCAGGCCCTGTCTGCCGCCCGCTCACGCTTCGAAAGCTCGAAGCAGCGCTTCTTCGGCCAGCTTCTCCTGTCGATGAAACTGCCCTCGCTGCTCCCCGCGATCGAGGAGGCGCTCGCAACCGATCATAGCGTCGTCATCCAACTCGTTTCGACAGCCGAGGCCTTGCTCGATCGACGTTTGGCCGACCTCTCCGCTGAAGACCGCGCTGAGATCCAGCTTGATCTATCGCCGAGGGAGATCGTTGCCGATTACCTCGATAACGCTTTCCCGACTCGTGCTATGGAAAGCTATCGGGACGAAGACGGCAATGAGCGTTCGCGCCCGATGGTTGATGAAGCGGGAAACCCCGCCCACTCGCAAGAAGCGCTCCGCATCAAGGCCGATACGCTGGAATTACTCGGTGCCTTGCCGCCAATCGTGCCCGCGCTCGATGCCATCATTTCGCGCTTCGGCACGGATTCCGTCGCCGAGATAACCGGGCGCACCCGCCGCCTCGTGACCTCGGCGGATGGCAGTCAGCGTCTGGAATCGCGCACGGCCAACCAATCGCTTGCCGATGCGAACGCCTTCATGGGCGGTGCCAAACGTATTCTCGTCTTCTCGGACGCCGGCGGCACTGGCCGATCCTACCACGCGAGCCTGGATGCCAAGAACAAGCAACGGAGGATGCACTTCCTGCTCGAGCCGGGCTGGCGCGCCGACCGGGCGATTCAGGGACTTGGCCGAACCAACCGCACCCATCAGGTATCGGCATGCGGAGTCCGACGATGCCGGTCGGCTATTCCGATCTGATCCCGGCCACCATTCCGATATGATGC
>CAIXXC010000486.1 GCA_903923205.1 uncultured Rhodospirillales bacterium
GCCTCGAGCAGCAGGACGCGGGTATTCGGGTCCTTGGAGAGACGATTGGCCAGCACGCAGCCGGCCGATCCGGCACCGACGATCACATAATCATACATGGACAGGCTTCCCTCTAATCAAGCTGCATCAGCCGGTCGACTGTCGCCGCGTCATCCAGCGCGTCAACGGCAGCCCGCAGACGCTGTGTCCGGACCAAACCGATAACGGGTTCGGCAAGGCTCTGAAATTTTGCTGCGAGCCGGGCGGTCTGGCGGTCAAGATCACGATCCGGCACGCCGACATCGGCATCCAGTTCCAGCACCCCGCCATCTTGCTTCCGGATAATGACCGCAGCGCCTGTCCCCGCTGGATGATCGCCAAAGACGGCCACGCGCTCGCGCAATTCAACCAGCACCGGGTCATCTGCCATTGCGTCCGAATAAGTATCGATCCGCGCCGTGTCGATGCCCGCAGCGGCCAGCGCCGCCGTGTGACGCAGACTGAACTTGATCTCCAGCCCGGTCCGGGGCGATGGGATGTTGCAGACACGCAGATGACCATCCGGGACATGGACATCGATCGCCGCGATCTGCGCCGGCGCCAGGGAGTTGGCTCCGCACAATTGCGCCACCGCTTCGATGGTCGAATGGGTCAGATAACAGGCGGCGTGATATTTGAAGAGAGTATCGAGAACCGTGGTGCCCCGCGCCGGGAATTCCAGAACATCGGGGATCGGACGATCACCCTGTGTCGCCGCAAAGCCCTGCGCCGTCTCAAGGACATTGGGGTTGGCGGTGAAACCGCGTTTGGCAAGTCGTGCCGCGAAGACGCCATTTGCAGCCGCCTTGCCGGCATGCAGAGGCTTGGCCATCGTCCCGAACATCGACTTCAGCCCCGCAGCTTGCGTCCCGGCCAGTCCCAGCGCCATCGCCATCTGATTGTGGTCGAGCTTCAGCAGCACTCCGGCGGCAGCGGCGGCGCCGAATGAACCCAGGGTCGCGGTGGCGTGAAAGCCATGCTCATAATGCCAGGGCATGACCAGACCGCCGATCACCACGGCGGCCTCATACCCGGCAATAAAGGCGCGCAGTGCCGCCTCGCCGCTCGCCCCTTCGGTCTCCGCCAAGGCCAGAACGGCAGGCAGGATCGACACGGTCGGATGCCCCAGCATCGTGATATGGACATCGTCATAATCCAGCCCGTGCGATGTCGTCCCGTTGATCAGGGCCGCGTCGACGGGCGAACACCGGGAAGCGGCGCCGACAATACTGGCGCCCCCGCGCGACTGCGGCACGATCTCCTCGCGCAGGATACGGGCAACCGGTTCGTCATAGCCCGCGAGCGTTACCGCGAACCAGTCCAGGATGCAGTGCTTCGCGACCCGCACAGCCTTGGCATCGATCGAGGCTTCCGCGTAGGACAGAATATGCCAGGCAAGATCCCGCGTCGGATGGCCGTGATGATGTCCTATCGTCATCGTGCCGTTCCTCCATGATTACGACCCCCGTTGTCCGGAGTATCCGTTGGCGCGAGCCCAACCGGTCGCGCTTAGTTTACCTTGACGGGCCGCCCGAGCAGTTGGTCGGCGATAATGCGCTGCTGGATTTCCGACGTGCCCTCAAAAATCTTGGTCAACCGGGCGTCGCGCCAGAACCGCTCGACCGGGTGCAGGGTCGTATAACCGGCACCGCCAAGAATCTGCAGCGCCTCACTGGTGACACGCTCCGCCATTTCCGAGGCGAAATACTTCACCATCGAGGTCTGGGTTTTGGCGGGCCGACCGCTGTCGATCTCGTGGCAGCAATGATACATCAACTGCCGCGCTGCCTCGATCTCGGTCGCCATGGTAGCGATCTTGAAGCGGATCGCCTGGAAATTGGAAATCGGTTCCCCGAACTGGACCCGATCCTTGGCGTAGCCGATCGCGTGATCGAGCGCGGCCTGGGCCAGACCGATCGAGCGTGCGGCGGTATGCGCGCGCGCGGTTTCAAGAAACTGACCGGTCGATTTAAGGCCGTTGCCTTCGACCCCGCCGGCGCTCAGCGGCACCCGCACTTCGTCGAAGAACAGCTCCCAGGTCTTCCAGCCGAAATAGCCGATCTTGGGGATAGGCGAGCCCGAAACACCCTTCGGCAGTTGGCCACGCGGCTTCTCGATATTGATGTTGATCGTCCGTGCCCGGGCACCCGGTGCCAGCGGCTCATCGATCCTGCACAGGACCATGATGAAGTCGGCACCATCCGCGAAGGTGCACCAATATTTGCTGCCTGTGACCACCCATTCGTCGCCGTCGCGCCGTGCCCGGCATGAAACGCTCGAAAGATCCGAGCCGGTCTGGGGTTCCGAGAAGGCGGCAGCGCCGAGATAGTGGCCTTTGGCCATGGCCGCCGCCTTGGTGCGTCGTTCAGCCTCCGGCCCCCTGATATCGACATGAAAGCTGTTGCCTCGCGCAATGATGCTGGCGACGCTCATCCATCCTTGCGCCAATTCTTCAGCGACGAGGCAGTATTCGAACGCGCCCAGCCCAAGCCCGCCGAGTTCCTCGGGGATCAGAATGCCAAAGAAGCCAAGTTCGCCCATTTTTTCAATCAGCGCGGGCGGAATATCGCCCTTTTCCGGATCAAGCCTGTTGGCAACCGGGGTCACCTCTTCGCGGGTAAACTCTCGCGCGAGGTCGCGGATCATGATCCGCTCCTCCGTCATATAGCCAAGTGGTGCAGTCGCAGGGTGGTTCAGATCATCCATATCGTGGTCTTCCTCAAGCCGCCGCGTGGATGCGCTCCAGCACCGGCAGGATATAGGTGCGAAACTGTGCCGGGTTCTCCGACATCGGGAAATGCCCGAGCCCCGCCATGATCTCGACATGCTCGGCCTTGACCTCGCGCGCCAGTTCGAGCGTCTGCGCCGGGGTCGCTGAGAGATCATATTCACCGGTCAGCAGGTAGAGCGGGCATTTGCTTGTATCAAGCCCGCGCAGGCCGCCGTTGCGAAGATCGCCATCGACGAAATAATAGTGCAGATCGCCCATAAAGACACCCGGGCCACCCTGCATATAGTGCCACAAGGTCTCCCAGCGATCGGCATCCGGGGATTGCGGCGCGATCAACGAGGCGCATAGCAGGGCGCCAACCTCGGCACCATTGGTGTCGGGACGATAGACCGGATTCAGGTTCTCCCCTCCCTCGGGCGCCCGCAATTCGGCATAGAGCGCGGATTGCAAACCGACAGCGGCGCGGAACTCATCGCCATGACGCAGGGCAAGATGCAGGACGGCACGACCACCGATCGAACACCCCATGACGACGGGCTTCTCCAGCCCCAGCGCCCGTTTGACCGCCATGACGGTCTCGACATAGCGATCAGTCGTCAGGACATAGAGTTCGTTCTGAAAGCCCGCGGGCGGTGACGATTTGCCGTGGCTCGGCATATCGAAGACGATGACACGGTAACGACCTGTGATCGCCGGATCATTCAGGAGTTCGCGGTACTGGCGCCCATCGGACCCCGCCGTATGCAGACACAGCAAAGGGATACCGGTGCCAGCCTCTTCAAAATAAACGCGATGCGGACGGCCTTCGATATCGAGGCGAAGATAGCGCCCGACGATCGGATCGATGCTGACACTGTCGGATGGCGCAGGGATTACCTGTGACGGTGCAGGCCGACCGACGGCAAAGATTGCCTCCAGCGATCGCAGATTGCGATAAAACGACAGGCTGTCGCCGGAAATTTCCAGATTGTAGGTGATGAACATACCATAAACGGTCTGGAACCCTACCGGCGGCACAGGCGCGAAGAACTTGGCCCAGGCTTCCCGTGTTGCCGTCAAACGAAAGGTTTCAGCACCTGTGACGCCCTCGGTCACGGTAATTGCGCCGTTCGATACCGCAATGGTCCAGAGCGAGTCTGCCGTGACCTCGACAACGATCGCGAGATCGCCAAACTGGGTCAGCCAGGCAAGATTCTGATTGCCGGCAAGCGCCGAGCTGAGCTTCTGGAACATGGCCATCCTCCGACATTCTCTGCGGTCGCCGCATCGACACGGCACCATTTTCTTTGCCCAGCAGGATTAGAGCTTGGCGACAATCACGCAAGCAGGACATACCTCTGGTGATCCAGATATCATAGATGTGATATGTCCGCGACGATCACGCGAAACGAATAGCCATCATCGACGGCTTCGGGTTCAATCACCCGCTAGAATGAACAATAACTGCCAGTTTTGCCTGGGGAGGCTTTCATGAGCACGAAGCTTGATCACTACATTGCTGGCCACTCGGTCCCACCGCATTCGGGCCAGTATTTTGACAATTTCGCCCCCGGCACAGGCGAGAAGATCGGCGTCGTCGCCGCCGGAGACGCGCGCGACATCGACGACGCCGTCAGGGCTGCTCAGGCCGCCTTTGCCGAATGGCGCGACCGCAAGCCGATCGAGCGCGGCCGGATCATGATGGAGATCGCCCGCGCCATCCGTGCCCATTCTCCCCGCCTTTCCGCCATGGAATCCCTCGAAACCGGCAAGCCGTCCTGGCAATCGCCGCTCGAGATCGAAGTCGCGGCGCAGTATTTCGAGTTCTATGGCGGCCTGGTCAACGCGATCCATGGCGATGTCATCAACATCGGCGCCGGCTATCACTCGTTCACCCGGCGCGAACCCTACGGCGTGGTCGGTGCGATCCTTCCCTGGAACGCGCCCCTAAATCAGACGGCGCGTGCCACGGCGCCGGCGCTCGCCGCCGGTAATGTCGTCGTCGCGAAGCCCTCGGAAGAGACGTCGGCGACCACGGTCGAACTCGCGCGCATCTGCGTCGAGGAATGCGGCTTGCCGGCGGGCATCTTCAACGTCGTGCTCGGCACCGGCA
>CAIXXC010000487.1 GCA_903923205.1 uncultured Rhodospirillales bacterium
CTCGGGGCGGTGGTGCTCGGCGGCCGTGTGCGTCAGGCCGACGGCGCGGCCGTGGGGCCGGCGGGGCCCTCGGCGGTCATCTGGGCGGCGTGCTGCGTGATCAGCGGGATGGGCCGAGGCGGCGCGGCCCGCCCGGGATCGGGAACGCCCTCGACCCACTTCGTCTTGACGAAGGCGTCCACGATGCGCGGGTCGAACTGGATGCCGGCGAACTTGCGATCCTCGGCGAAGAGCAGGCCCCGGGTGACCATCGCGTCGCGTAGCTTTGCCTCGCGCGTGCGCTGCAAGGGGTGATGGGTCAGGCCATGAACTGTCTGGATATGGCGAACCTCTTCGTCGAATTTTTGCGACAGTTCTGCATTTTCGGCCGAAGCCCCGCGTCGCGCCGTCAGGAATCGATCAACCCGACGGGCGCGACCGCGTTCCAGCAGCCGCACAAGAAGATCATAACCGGCAGCGGCACTGAAGCGGGGATCAATCCCGCCGCAACGTTCATAAAGCGATCGCCGCCAAAAACAGGTCTCCAGTGGCACCAGAGGGTAGCGGCGGATCTGTTTCGGCGTGAATGCCGGCAGGATCTCGTAACCGATCGCGCGGTCGTCGCCATCGATCGTCAGACGGTGGCTGTAGATCACGTCGATCGAGGGATGGTGATGGAAAAACCAGGACACGAAATCGAGCGTCAGTGGCGCCAGGGTTACATCGTCATCGACCCACGCCATTATATCGCCCTCGGCGCGCGCAAAGCCCCGTGCTGCGAGCGCCGAACGGGATTCGCCTGGCACGACGTCAAGATGGGCAAAAAACCGACGGTAACGCCGCAGAAGCTCGGCTGTCGTGTCGTTCGACCCGCCATCCATGACGATATAGTCGAGCCGCGGATGGCGTTGCCCAAGGACAGAGGTGATCGTCCGCTCGATCGTCGCGCCGGCATTGAGACAGGTGGTGACAAGACTGATCCGGAGGGTGTCCATCGTGATCCGATCGCGGGCAGGAAACCGCGTTATGATACCCGGCGGATCAGGATAATCCAGCGCCAACCGGCAGCAGGGCGATCAGATCCTTGAAGTGGTCAAGGCGGTATGACGCCGGGATCTCCTCGGCTGGTTTGTGACGATAGCCAAAGGTCATGAGGATAAACGGAATCTCCGCAGCGATCGCCGTCGCCGCGTCGATTTCGCTATCACCTACCAGGACGACATGATTGGCTTTATGGCCATTCAGGGCGATCACTGCATCGATCATGCCCGGATCGGGCTTGCGGACGGGCAGGGTATCGCCGGCGATCACGATCTCGAAGTAGCGCGCGAGGTCCAGATCCCTCAGCACGTTGCGGGTCGCGGTTCCGGGTTTGTTTGTACAAACGGCCAGCGTGGCGCCTGAAACGATCAATTCTTCCAGCGTCTGGCGGAGGTCGGGGTAAAGCGTCGTATGGCTTGTCGGCGTCGTTTCGTAGAGGTGAAGAAACCGGGCGAGGGCCGAATCGACATCCGTGCGCGCCTCCGGGCGGGCGACGAGGAGCTTTTCTACCAGCCTGCGCGCACCCTCGCCCACGAAGCCTCTCACGTCTTCGAGTGACAAGGGCGGGCAATCGAGTTCGGCGAGTAAGCCATTGACGGCCATACAAATATCGCCGGCACTGTCGATCAATGTACCGTCAAGGTCGAAAATCACCAGGCAAGAATCGAGCGCTTTCATCTTCAGTCACATTTCTTGTTTGGCGCAGGCATCAAAACCTGTGCAAATTTCGCCGATCGTCAAGGTTACGTCTGCAGGAATCATGTCGTTTTTCCGTCTCGCTGCCGTCGTTCTCGCTGCAGGCAAGGGCACCCGCATGCGGTCCGATCTGCCCAAGGTGCTCCATCGTATAGCCGGCAAGCCTATGCTCACCCATGTTCTCGACGGCCTCGCCGAATTGGGGCCGGATCGCACTGTCGTGGTCGCAGGTCCCAACATGCCTGGGGTTGCCGCCGCAGCGCAACCCCATCCGGTGGCTTTGCAGGCGGAACAGCTCGGCACAGGTCACGCCGTTGCGGCAGCGCGCGACGCTCTTGGTGGAATAACAGCCGATACGGTGCTTGTTGTCTATGGCGACACGCCGTTGTTGACGGCCCAAACCCTGCGCAGCCTGGTCGCTGCGCGGCGGGCCTATGATGCTGCGGTGGTCGTGCTTGGAATGCGGCCGGCCGATCCGGGCGCCTATGGCAGGCTGATCGTTGACCTCGACGGGACGCTGTCGGCAATCGTCGAGGCGGCGGATGCGACACCCGAACAATTGCGGATCGATCTGTGCAATTCTGGCGTGATGGCGATCGCGGGCACCTATCTCTGGAGCCTGATCGATCAGATTGCGCCCAGTCCTCTCAAAGGGGAATATTACCTGACCGACATCGTCGGCCTTGCGCGGGCTCAGGGTCTCAACGTTCGCGCCATCGAGGCCAGTGCCGACGAATTGGCCGGGGTCAATTCCCGTGTCGATCTTGCCGCTGCCGAGGCCATTTTCCAGCAACGACTCAGAATTCGGGCGATGGAAGAGGGGGTGACGCTAAGCGATCCGGCGAGTACCTATCTGAGCGCGGACACCCGTTTTGGCCGCGACGTCGTGATCGGTCAGCATGTCGTGATCGGGCCGGGTGTAAGCATCGCCGATCGGGTTGAGATCAAGCCGTTCAGCCATATCGAGGGGGCCGCCATTGCCAGCGATGCGATCATTGGGCCGTTCGCGCGGTTGCGCCCGGGCA
>CAIXXC010000488.1 GCA_903923205.1 uncultured Rhodospirillales bacterium
ATATGTAAATATATAAATAAAATTGATAAAATATTTTATAATTATATGTAAAATTACCATTATATATAATCATATAAAATATAGTTATCGTTTGATGGGCAGCCTGCCTTGCGCGGCCTTATTTGTGGCGGGGCAAAAATTGCCGAGACTACATCGCCAGGAGAAATTCTTGCCTGCCCTGGGTTTACTCGAGATAAGGCATGAGCAGGTCAAACACCGCCTCGAACATGGCCGGGGTCAAGCGGCCGGTGTTGGTGTTGTATCGTGAGCAATGGTAACTCGCCGCCGTGATGAGTGGCGGGCGATTGTCACCCCTGGAGATCGTTGCAAGCACGCCGTGGCGGAAACCGAATTCCTTGCGCTTGACGCCAAGGACGGCGCCAACCTGCTGATGCGCAATCTGACCCAGAGCAAGGATCACCCGCAGTTCTTGGAGCCGTGCCAGTTCCTGTAAAAGAAAGCCGCGACAGGCCGTGATTTCGTCGGGCAAGGGTTTGTTCTCGGGTGGAACGCATCTCACCGCATTGGTGATGCGGACTTGACCGAGACGGAGACCGTCATCTGCGCGGGCGAGATAGTCGCCGTTGGCAAGACCGAACTTGGCAAGTGTCGCGTAGAGGAGGTCACCTGCGTAATCGCCGGTGAAGGGGCGCCCCGTCCGGTTCGCGCCTCGCAGACCAGGGGCAAGACCGACGATCAGCAGGCGGGCTGAAAGCGGGCCGAAGGACGGAACCGGGGCGTTGTGCCAGTCAGGATGATCTAACCGAAGCGCGCCACGCCATGTCGCAAGGCGCGGGCAGCGCGGGCAATCCCGCCCTGGCGCGTCGTCCACTATTTTCCAGCGTTTGCCGAATCGGCGGCGCCCGCCGGTGTGGTATCCGGGTGTCCGTGATAACCATGGTGATCATCCCGGGTGCCGTGGGCGCGCGCGATCTGCGGCATCAATTCTGTCAACTCGACAAAGACATCTGCCTGACGACGCAATTCGTCCGCGATCATCGGTGGATTGGAGCGGATAGTCGATACGACTGTAACCCGAACTCCCTTGCGCTGCACGGCTTCGACAAGGCGTCGGAAATCGCCATCCCCGGAGAACAACACAACATGATCGAGATGGGGAGCCATCTCCATCACATCGATCGCAAGCTCAATATCCATATTGCCCTTGAGCTTGCGGCGACCGGAAACGCTATCCGTGAACTCCTTGGTCGGCTTGGTCACCATGGTGTAGCCGTTATAATCCAGCCAATCGACCAGCGGCCTGATGGGAGAATATTCCTGATCATCGATCAGCGCGGTATAATAAAAGGCGCGAATCAAACGCCCATATTGCTGAAAAACATCAAGCAAGCGTTTGTAATCTATATCAAAACCAAGTGAGCGTGCTGCGGCATAAAGATTAGAGCCGTCGATGAAGAGCCCTATTTTTTCTTGCGGATAAAAATTCATTTATTATCTCTGTTTCCCTCTCGGGACGGTAATATCATAAGAGCGAGACTGCCCAAAAATTGTCACACGATTTAATCAGTGATCAAGGCCACTCACAAGGGTGTTCTTTCCCCAAAGGTTCGCCGATGCGCAATGAACTGGGACCGCCGTCAGGCAACGAGGAAACCCGATGATCTTGATCGGACTTGGCGCCAACCTCCCGAGTGTTAATGGCCCTCCCCGCCGAACGCTGGAAATCGCCCTGACGCGGTTGCGGGCGCGGGGCGTCGTTATCGTGGCCTGTTCGCATTGGTATGAGACTGCACCTGTACCGGTCTCCGATCAACCCTGGTACGTCAACGCCGTGGCAAGGGTCGAAACGCAGCTTGATCCAGTTTCCTTGCTGTCTTGCCTGCACGATATCGAGCGTGGTTTCGGCAGAATTCGCACCGTCGTCAACGCACCGCGTGCCATTGATCTCGATCTTCTTGCCTACGATGATCGTGTTGAAGCGGGCCCGCCGCATCTGCCTCATCCCAGACTTAATGATCGCGCGTTTGTCCTGTTACCGTTGCGCGATGTCGCCCCGGACTGGATCGATCCCAGGACCGGGGTATCGTTGGCCACACTTCTTGCACGATTATCGCCGGATCAGGATACCCGGCGATTGCCTTGATGGGGCTTCTGGCGCGCTAAATTGGCACTTTAGAGCCACACTGCGGCGGTTTTGCGACCGTCCTATGCGCCGCCATGGTTGCTCCGGGCGGCGCTCCAGCCTATATCTTCGTGTTTCAACCAACTGATCAGGTTAATCATACTATGGCGCGCGTTACCGTCGAAGATTGCGTGATGCGGATTCCAAACCGCTTCGAATTGGTTTTGGTGGCGGCCCACCGGGCTCGCGATATCGCGTCCGGCGCGCCGATCACGCTGGATCGCGATAATGACAAGAACCCGGTCGTCGCCCTTCGCGAAGTGGCCGAGAACACGGTCGATACCGATCTCATCCAAAATGCGTTGGTGACCGGCCTGCAGAAGCAGCAGGACATCGATGAGCCTGAAGAGGATCGCGAGATGTCGGTTGCCGATGGTGTGTGGCAGCGGGAGATCGTCGGTCAGGCTGCCGAAGAGGAATTGTCGGGTGAGGATGGCATGATCCATCTTGGCGATGACGATGGTGACGGCGAAGTCGAAGTCGATGGCTTCGCTGGCGACGACATCGTGGAGGGTGATCTCTGAGGTGAGACGCCTGCGGATCGCGTGGCTCCGGACGATCATCCGTTTCCCTGACGGGGCGCGGACGATCGGAGCGCGTGATCGTAGGCGTGACGGGTTTGTCTCAGGCAACCGGGCAGGGCGGTTGCCATGATCCGCCAGTTCGAACTCGTCGAGAGGGTCAAGGCCTACGACCCCAGTGCGGATGAAGATGCCCTGAACCGCGCCTATGTGTTTTCGATGCAGGCGCACGGCTCGCAGAAGCGGGCATCCGGCGATCCCTATTTCTCCCATCCTGTCGAGGTCGCGGGCATTCTCGCTGCCATGAAGCTCGACACGGCGTCGATCATAACCGGCTTGCTCCACGACACGGTGGAAGACACGGTCGCAACGCTGGAAGACGTGTCGCGCCTGTTTGGCAAGGAAATCGCCTTCCTTGTCGATGGGGTCACCAAGCTGTCGCGGCTGGAGTTGCAATCCGACAGAACCAAGCAGGCCGAGAATTTCCGCAAGCTCGTATTGGCGATGTCGGAGGATATCCGAGTCCTCCTGGTCAAGCTGACCGACCGCCTGCACAACATGCGGACGCTGAATTTTATCAAGAGCGCCGATAAGCGTCGCCAGATCGCGCGCGAGACGATGGAGATTTACGCGCCGCTCGCCGAACGCATCGGCATGCACCGCATGAAAGACGAACTTGAGGACCTGGCTTTCGCCGAACTCCACGGGGAAGCGCGAGACGGTATCCTGGCAAGGCTGTCATTCCTGCGCACTCAAGCCGGCGGTGTGGTTGAACGGGTGGCGGAAAAGCTGACCGCAACACTGGGAGCCTCGGACCTTCCCAATGCCACGGTCAACGGGCGTGAGAAGGCCCCGTATTCCATCTGGATCAAGATGCAGCGCAAGAACATCGCGTTCGAGCAGCTCTCCGACATCATGGCGTTCCGGGTCATCGTCGATTCGATCGAGCAATGCTATCAGGCGCTTGGTGCGATCCATCGCGAGTATCCGGTCGTCCCCGGTCGCTTCAAGGATTACATCTCGACACCCAAGCCCAATGATTACAAATCGCTGCATACCGGCATTATCGGGCCGGAGCGCCAGCGTATCGAAATCCAGATCCGCACCAAGGAAATGCACGAGGTCGCCGAACTCGGTGTTGCGGCGCATTGGACTTACAAACAGGCCGACGCCCGCCACGAGGGTCGCCAGTATCGCTGGTTGCGCGAATTGCTGGATATTCTGGAACACGCCTCGAACCCTGAGGAATTCCTCGAGAATACAAAACTCGAGATGTACCAGGATCAGGTCTTCTGTTTCACCCCGAAGGGCGATTTGATCGCCCTGCCGCGTGGCGCGACGCCGGTCGACTTCGCTTACGCGGTTCACAGCGTGGTCGGCGATACCTGTGTCGGTGCCAAGCTCAACGGCCGGATCGTGCCCTTGCGCACCCAACTCGCGAATGGCGATCAGGTCGAGATCGTCACCTCGAAGGCGCAAACACCATCGCCGACCTGGGAGCGTTTTGTCGTCACTGGCAAGGCGCGCGCCCGCGTTCGCCGCTTCGTTCGCCATCAACAGCGCACGCAATACGTCAATCTTGGCCGTGAAATCCTGACGAAGGCGTTCCGGCAGGAACATCTGGAGCTGACGGAAAAGGCGCTAGAGGGTTCACTCAAGCAGTTCAACTGCGGCAACGTCGATGATCTTCATGCCGCAGTGGGTGAAGGCCTCGTCACCAAGGGTGAAGTCCTCAACGCTGTGTTTCCAAACCGGGCCGAACGTGCCTCTGCCAAGGTTGTGCCGTTGGTCCGCGCGCGTCGGCCCCTGGAGAACGCGGTCCCGATCCGCGGCATGATCCCCGGCATGGCACTGCATTTTGCCGGTTGCTGTCATCCTCTGCCTGGCGACCGCATCGTCGGCATCGTGACGACAGGCAAGGGTGTGACAATCCACACCGTTGATTGTGAGACGCTTGAGAGCTTTACCAGCATGCCGGAACGGTGGCTCGACGTCGCCTGGGACGCCGCAGAGGACGGGCTTGCCCATGTCGGGCGGATCTCAGTGATGGTTGGCAACGCGCCGGGCGCTCTTGGCAGCCTTACGACGATCATCGGTAAGAACAATGGCAATATCACCAATCTCAAGATTACCAACCGATCCGCCGATTTTTTCGAGATTCTGGTCGATATCGAGGTCCGGGATGTCAAGCACCTCAGCAACGTGATCGCGGCCTTGCGATCGGCTCCGGTGATCAATTCGGTCGAGCGCGCCCGCGGCTGAGCGGCGCTGCTTCTTTTCATGAGTGACGCGCCATGAGTTTCATCCATCCGCATTTGCGCCTCGGCGTGAACATCGATCACGTCGCCACGATCCGCAACGCGCGGGGTGGTGCCCACCCTGACCCGGTACGTGCCGCGATCCTTGCCGTACAAGCTGGCGCCGACGGCATCACGGCCCATTTGCGTGAGGATCGCCGGCACATCACGGATGACGATATCATTCGTCTGACCGGCGAGATCGACCGCCCGCTGAATCTTGAAATGGCAGCCACGGCAGAAATGCAGGTGATCGCGTTGCGCCATGAGCCGCACGCCTGCTGTCTCGTGCCGGAGCGGCGCGAGGAACGCACGACCGAAGGCGGGCTTGATCTCGTCGGCGGCTTTGTCCATTTGCAGCCCTATGTCGCCCGCCTGCGGGATGCTGGTATCCGCGTCTCACTCTTCATCGCACCCGACGTGGCGCAGGTGGAAACCGCCGCGCGGCTGGGTGCTCCCGTGGTCGAATTCCATACCGGGCCCTATTGCCACGCGGTCGGGATGGCGAGGGCGGATGAGCTTGCCCGGCTGGCTCGGGCGACCGCACTGGCCCATCAGTTAGGAATTGAGTGCCACGCCGGGCACGGGCTCGATTACGACACCGTGGTCGATGTCGCGGCGCTCCCTGAACTGGCTGAACTCAATATCGGCCATTTCCTCATCGGCGAGGCGATTTTCTGCGGCCTGGAGGATTCCATTCAAGGAATGCGGGCGGCGATGGCACGGGGGCGCGCGAAGGCGCAATGAAGATCATCGGTCTTGGCTCCGATCTGATCGACATCCGCCGGATCGAAAAGAGCCTCGGGCGTTTCGGCCAACGATTCATCACGCGCGCCTTCACCCTCGAGGAGCAGGCGCGGTCCGAACGCAAGCTGAACCGTGCCGCCAGCTACGCAAAGCGGTTCGCGGCCAAGGAAGCCTGTGCCAAGGCGCTCGGCACAGGGTTTTCCCAAGGTGTGTTTCTGCGGGATATCGGCGTTATCAACCTGTCGACAGGACAGCCAACGCTGCGCCTGACAGGCGGTGCCAAGGCCCGGCTTGATGCCCTGACCCCGCCGGGCATGGTCTGCGAACTGCACCTGACGCTGACGGACGAGCCGCCGATGGCACAGGCGATGGTGATGATCGTGGCGATGAAACCCTAAGCCCCGGGGCTCAGATTTTCGCCAGTTCAGCCTCGATCGCGGCCGTTATGACGGGATCGTCGGGCGTGATATCCGGTGCAAAGCGGCCAACGACGTCACCGGCACCGTTGACCAGGAATTTCTCAAAATTCCACGTCACGTCGGTGGCCCGGCCCGGCTTGATGCCGTAGCCGGCCAACATTTCACGGAATTTGCTGTCAGGCTTGAAATAGGCCAGCGGCTTGGCGTCGATCATCGCGGCGTAGAGCGCGTGCTGACCATCGCCCTTGACCGTGATTTTCTCATACATGGGGAAGCGGACAGCAAATTTGGTCGAGCAGAATTCCTGGATTTCGGCATTCGTGCCAGGCTCCTGAGCGCCGAAATCATTGGCAGGAAAGCCAAGGACCTTGAAGCCACGATCTTTGAATTTATCGTAGACTGCCTGCAACTCGGTATATTGCGGCGTCAGACCGCAAGCCGATGCCACATTGACGATCAGAAGAACGTTGCCCTTGTGCTCGCCAAGGCTTGATTCGGCGCCATCAATGCGGCGCAGCGGGATTTCGTAAAGCGGCGTGGCCATTGTTCGATATCCTGGTAGTGGTCGGATGGGTTTGTAGGCTTTAAGTCATAACTTTTAATGCGACCCGTTATCAAGGACGAGGCATTATATCGCCTTAGTGCCACGCCCAGTCGCGATGCGGCTTGACGGGTGGCGGTGCTGCGGGCTTCATGGCGACCAAGATAGAGCCTCCGTTTCCATGAATGAAAGATGAGCGCATCCGTGTCCAAGAATAACCTCGTGCCCGGTCCCAAGGCTGGCAAACCGGAGGGGCTCGGCGAGACGATCAGAACGGTCGTGACGATCCTGGCGGCGGTGATTCTGGTCAGGACATTCGCCTTTGAACCCTTCAACATTCCGTCGGGGTCGATGGTGCCCACCTTGCTGGTCGGCGACTACGTGTTCGTGTCGAAATTTTCATACGGCTACAGCCGGTTCTCCTTCCCGCTGATCCATCCGCCGATCACCGGCAGGATTTTTGGCGCCCTGCCCAAGCGAGGCGACGTCGCAGTGTTTCGCGAGCCGAGCGACACCTCGGTCGATTATATCAAGCGGATCATCGGCCTGCCTGGAGATCGCATCCAGGTCCGCAATGGTATTCTCTATGTCAACGACGCTCCGGTTGCCTTGAAGCAACTCGAGGATTTCGTGGATGATGAATACGGGTTTCCCGATCCGACTCACCAGTTTCAGGAGACCTTGCCCGGCGGCAAGACGCATCTCATCCTGCAGCGGGTGAATGATGGCCCACTGGACAACACTGTGGTATTCACAGTCCCTCCAGACCATGTGTTCGCCATGGGCGACAACCGCGATAATTCCCAGGATAGCCGGGTGTTGAGCGCGGTTGGCTATATCCCGGTCGAGAACCTGATTGGTCGTGCCGAATTTCGTTTCTTTTCTTTCGACGGCAATGTGCCTTGGTGGCAAGTGTGGCAATGGCCCTTTGCAATTCGCTACGGTCGGCTGCTGACGGGGATCGTCTGAGCCCCGCTCTCACGCTCCTGCGGCGGTCGGTGCGGTCGTGACGATGTCGGTCTCGGCCAGCGCCCTAACTGCCCTGGAAGCGAGGCTTGGTCATCATTTCGCGCTCCCGGCCAGGCTGATCGAGGCGCTGACCCATCGCAGTGTTGCCGCGCGGTCGCATGCGGCCCATGCCCCCGGCGGGCGCGGTCGCAATCGGGGCCGCAGTCAGATGTCGACCCTTGATCAGGCCGATACCGGGAACGAGCGGTTGGAGTTTCTGGGCGACCGGGTGCTCGGGCTGCTGGTAGCGGAGATGCTTCTGGACGCCTTTCCAGCCGAGAGCGAGGGTGAGATCGCGCGCCGTCATGCCGAATTGGTCCGCAAGGAAACATTGGCAGAGGTCGCAGGCGTGATCGATATCGCGCCGCTGATTCGCCTGCCGCCCGAGGAGGACCAGAACGTTCGCCATAATCCCAGCCTTCTGGCCGATGCCTGCGAGGCGCTAATTGCGGCGCTCTATCTTGATGGCGGGCTTGGGGCGGCACGGCGGTTTGTTGCCGATCATTGGTCCAGCCGGATGACAGCGACCTTGTCGCCGCCGAAGGATCCGAAGACCGGGCTGCAGGAATGGGCGCAAGCGCGAGGTAAGTCTTTGCCGGCCTATCGACTTCTCCAGACCAAGGGTCCGCCACACCAACCGGTATTCACCGTTGAGGTTTCGGTTGAGGGCGAGGCCGCCGAACAGGCAGACGGCCTTTCAAAACGTATCGCCGAACGGGAGGCAGCCGCCGCCCTGCTCGCGCGATTAAAAGGATCAAGCACAGAATGACTGACGCGCCCCACGAGATGGATGCTTCCAGGGCGGACGACATCCAGGCCGAACCGAGGCGTTGCGGCTATGTCGCGATCCTTGGCGCACCGAATGCCGGTAAATCGACCCTGCTCAATCAGTTGGTCGGCCAGAAGCTGGCGATCGTGTCGCCGAAGGTGCAGACGACGCGGGCCAAAATCCTTGGTATCCAGATCGCCGGGGCTGCACAGATCATCTACGTTGATACACCAGGCATCTTTCAGCCCCGCCGACGGCTTGATCGGGCGATGGTGGCGGCGGCCTGGGGCGGGGCGGCGGACGCGGACCGTGTCCTGCTTATGGTGGATTCTCTTGACGGCGTCACAGCCGATGTCCGTGCCATCGTCGAGCAGTTGAAGGCGACGTCACGCCGCGCTGCGCTGGTTCTAAACAAGGTCGACGCGGTCAAGCGCGATACGCTGCTTGGTCTGGCGGCACAACTCAATGCTGAGGACATCTTCGATCATGTTTTCATGATCTCCGCCCTCACCGGGGACGGCACGAAAGATGTCGAAGCCTGGGTTGTCGGCCAGTTGCCCTTTGGACCGTGGCTCTATCCCGAAGATCAGATCACGGATGTGCCGCAGCGGCAGCTCGCTGCCGAGATCACACGCGAACAACTCTATCTCCAGCTTCACGACGAATTGCCCTATCAGGCGACCGTCGAGACCGAGCGCTGGGAAGAGCGTGCCGACGGCAGCGCGCGGCTTGATCAGATCATTTACGTGCAGCGGCCCAGCCAGAAAGCGATCGTGCTTGGCAAGGGCGGCCAGCAGGCCAAGAAAATCGGCGCTCGGGCCCGTCTGGAGCTTGAGCGGGTTTTCGAGCGGCGCATCCACCTGTTCCTGTTCGTGAAGGTCCGCGAGGGCTGGGTCGACGACCGCGAACGCTATGACGCGATCGGGCTGGACTTCAACGCCTGAAGCCGGGCGAGCCTGTAAGGGGGCGCTTGTGGAGTGGAGTGAACCTGGGATCATTCTGGGCGCGCGGCGGCATGGCGAGAGCAGCCTGCTGATCTCGGTTCTGACGCGTTCACGGGGACGCAATAAGGGCCTCGCCCGGGGCGCTGCCCGCAGTCGCGGTCGCGGCGCTATGGAACCCGGCACTCTGGTCGACGCGACCTGGTCGGCGCGGCTTCAGGATCATCTCGGCCTGTGGCGGCTCGATGCCGGGACCGCCTACGCCGCCCTGGTGCTCGAAGATCCGCTGCGCCTCGGCTGTCTGGAGGCGGCAACCGATCTTGTCGACGCGGCATTGCCGGAACGTCAGGCCTATCCGGTCGTGTATGACGGGCTGCTGGCCGTTCTTGAGGCTCTTGGTCGAGACGACACCTGGGCGAGCCTGCATCTTCGCTGGGAACTCGATCTGCTCGGCAGTCTTGGCTATGGCCTCGACCTCGCTGCCTGTGCCGTTAGCGGTGTTACGGATAATCTTGCCTACGTATCGCCGCGCACCGGTCGAGCGGTATCGATGGCCGCCGCAGAGGGCTATCGTGATCGCCTGCTGGTCCTGCCGCGACTGCTGGGCGGCATCGGTCGGACGAATGACTGGAGCCAGGGCTGGGACCTGATCGACGGGCTTGCCCTGACCGGTCATTTCCTCGGCCGCCATATTCACCCGGATATGGAGACTCCTCTGCCCGGATCGCGCACGCGCTACATTGACCGCATGACCCGACTCATGGCCTTTTCATCCGGATCATCGCTACAGGATTAACATGGCTTCCAGCACCGCGCCCGGCGGCGAAATCCGCGACACCGAATTGTATGACGCGCTTTCGGAGCGTTACCTCTCCTACGCCTTGTCGACGATCATGGCGCGCTCCCTTCCGGACGTGCGTGATGGCCTGAAGCCGGTTCATCGCCGCCTGCTTTGGGCGATGCGCCAGCTCAAGCTCGATCCGGCGAGCGGGTACAAGAAATGCGCCCGCGTTGTCGGCGACGTCATCGGCAAATACCACCCGCATGGTGACGTCGCCGTCTATGAGGCTCTTGTCCGTTTGGCGCAGGATTTTGCCCAGCGCTATCCCCTGATCGATGGCCAGGGCAATTTCGGCAGTGTCGATGGCGATAACGCGGCCGCGATGTGTTACACGGAAAGCCGCCTGACCGCTGTCGCCCAGGCCCTGATGGACGGGTTGGAGGACGACACCGTCGATTTCCGCTCGACCTATGACGGCGAGGGCGAGGAGCCGATCGTCCTGCCGGCCGCCTTCCCGAATCTGCTCGCCAACGGTGCGGCGGGCATCGCGGTGGGCATGGCAACCAACATTCCCCCACACAATGCTGCTGAGCTTTGTTCTGCGTTGCGACTGCTGATCGACCGGCCCGACGCATCCCTTGACGAGTTGGTGGCGCTGGTGCCTGGACCGGATTTCCCGACCGGTGGCGTGTTGGTGGAAACGGCGGAAAATATCCGCCAGGCCTACGCCACCGGTCGTGGCAGCTTCCGCCTGCGCGCCCGGTGGGAGAAGGAAACGCTCGCTCAGGGTGCCTATCAGATCGTCGTGACCGAAATCCCGTATCAGGTGCCCAAAGCACGACTGATCGAGCGGGTCGCCCAACTTCTTGAAGAAAAAAAGCTCCCCCTGCTGGCCGATATCAGGGAGGAATCGGCCGATACCGTGCGCTTGGTGTTCGAGCCCAAGAGCCGCAATGTCGATCCCGACGTGCTGATGGAATCGCTGTTCCGCGCGACAGATCTTGAGATCCGCTTCGCCCTCAATATGAATGTCCTCGATGCCGCCGGTGTGCCGCGGGTCATGACATTGGCCGAAGCGCTGCGCGCGTTCCTCGACCATCGGCTGGAAGTCCTGGAGCGCCGTTCCCGCAATCGCCTCGGAGAGATTGAGCGGCGCCTGCATATCCTTCAGGGCCTCGCCATCGTCTATCTCAACCTCGACGAGGTGATTAAAATCATTCGTGAGGCCGATCATCCCAAATCGGCGCTGCGGGAGCGGTTTGGGTTATCCGACATCCAGGCCGAGGCCATCCTTGAGCGCCGCCTGCGGACCCTCAACAAGATCGAACAATTGACGATCGAGCGCGAAACAAACGAGCTTTCGGCCGAGCAGGCCGATCTGCAGGCTTTGCTGGCCGATCCCGCGCGCCGTTGGGCGGTCATCGATGGCGAGATCGCGAAGACTGCCGAGGCCTTTGGCCCCAAGACAGCGCTCGGCAAACGCCGCACCGAGATCGGACCGCCACCTGGAGCCGTCATCGTGCCGGTGCATGCCCTGGTGGAGCGTGAGCCGGTTACCGTGCTGGTCTCGGAAAAATCATGGGTAAGGGCCGTCAAGGGCCACAATATTGCCACCTCCGAGCAGCGCTATAAGGAGGGGGATGCCGGCAAATTCGCGGTCGAGGCACAGACGACCGATCGACTGTTGCTGCTCACCACCCAGGGTCGCTTCTTCACCCTGGCAGCCGATAAGCTGCCGGGTGGGCGTGGCCATGGTGAGCCGTTGCGGCTGATGCTGGATTTGCCCAACGATGCCGAGCTTGTAGCCCTGCTACCTTTTCGTGAGGGTGGCAAACTGCTGCTGATCGCCAATGACGGTCGCGGGTTTATCGCGGCGCAGGACGAGGTGCTCGCGCAGACCAAGGCGGGCAAGCAGATCATGAATCCCGGAGAAGGCGCAATTGTAAGCCATTGTCTGCCCATCGATAAGGATGGCGTCGCGCTGGTCGGGGATAATCGGAAACTGCTCGTGATTCCCATTGCGGACATACCCGAGATGGCGAAGGGGCGTGGCGTGATGTTGCAGAAATTCAAGGATGGCGGCCTTGCCGACGCCCGTTTGATCAACCTTGCTGAGGGTTTGATCTGGGCAGCGGGATCGCGGCAACGCAGCGAACCCGATCTGACAGGGTGGAAGACCGGGCGTGGCTCCTCCGGGCGCATGGTGCCTCAGGGATTTCCGAGGCCGACCCGATTCGGTTAGATGAGGCGTTTATTCTCATCTTGAAGCACTGCTGATGGCGATATCGCCCGCAGGCGAGGAGGCTCGACTCTCGACCCGGCTAGCGTTTTTTGTCGCCGGTTTTGGCATGGCCGCATGGGCCCCACTTGTTCCTTTCGTCAAGGCTCGTTGCGCCCTCGGCGAAGGGCTGCTTGGACTGCTTTTGCTGTGCCTCGGGACAGGCTCGATCCTGGCAATGCCGATGGCAGGGATGCTCGCCCGCCGTTTCGGTTGTCGCGACGTGGTGATCGCGACGGCTGGACTGATCTGTTTTGCCCTGCCAGTTCTCGCGACGACGTCGAATATCGGCGTTCTGGCTATTGCCCTGTTCTTCTTCGGCGCAGGGCTTGGTTCGGTCGATTGTGTTGTCAACATTCAGGCTGTGATTGTCGAGCGGGCAAGCGGCAGACCCTTGATGTCCGGCTTTCACGGCTGGTTCAGTATCGGTGGCATCGCGGCTGCGGCGGGTGTCAGCCTGTTGTTGAGCTTGGGTGCGATGCCTCTGGAGGCCGCCATCTGTGTTGTGGCGACAATGATTGCGGTCATGGTGAAGGCGGGTCCAAACCTATTGCCTCATGGGGGCGAGGGGGCTGGCTCGACGCTCGCGATCCCGCGCGGGATCGTCCTCTTTATCGGTGTCCTCTGCTTCATTGTCTTCATGGCGGAAGGGTCGGTTCTTGACTGGAGCGCCGTGTTCCTGACGTCGGTCCGACATGTCGTGCCGGCCCATGCCGGGCTCGCCTATGCCGCCTTCGCAGCGACGATGACATTGGCACGACTTGCCGGCGATGGAGTCGTTCATCGCCTGGGCGGCAAACGCGTTGTCATCCTCGGCGGGCTCTGCGCCGCCGCCGGTCTTTGTGTCGCAACGCTTATCCCGAGTTGGCAGGCGGCCATCCTTGGTTATGCCCTGCTCGGTCTTGGTTGCGCCAACATCATCCCTGTCCTTTATACGGCCGTAGGCCGCCAGAATGTGATGCCGGAGCATATCGCTGTCCCGGCGATCACGACCCTTGGCTACGCTGGAATCCTTGCCGGTCCCGCGCTGATTGGTTTCATCGCGAGCGCGACGACTTTGTCCCTGGGGCTTCTGACGGTCGCCGCGTTGCTGGTCGGGGTCGCAATCAGCGGTCGCTTCTTGCGGATATGAACGTCGCTATCCGTTTGGCCGCACCAACACCTTGATCTGGGTCGACGGCTTGCGCAGAGCCTCGAAGCTGGCGGGGAGTTGCTCCAGGCTGATTTCGTCGGTGATCATCGGGCGCGGATCGACGCGATCGCTGTCGAGCAGATCGAGCACAAGGCGCCAGTCGGGGCGGCCATAGCCAAGCACGAACTGCATGTTCAATTCCTTGAAGATCGCGGACATGGGCAGCAGCTTGTCCTCGATCATGCAGACGCCGACGACGACCATGCGGCCGAACGGGCGAGAGAGATCAACGCAGGCCTGAATGGTACCGGGCGCGCCGACACAGTCGAAGATGATGTCGGGCGCGGCGCCGGCCTTGGCAAGAAAGGCTGGGCCGATTTCCTCCTTGGCTGGATCGATCACCGCGGTTGCTCCCATCGCGCCGGCGGCCTCGCGCCGCGCGGCGGCGTATTCGCTGAGGATGACGTCGCGCGCGCCTGCGAGCTTGGCGAAAACCGTCACGGCGAGGCCGATCGGTCCGCCGCCCAGGACCAACACCCGGTCGCCCATCCCAACCTTGCCCTTGGTAACCGCGTGGAGTCCGACGGCGAGCGGTTCCGCCGTTGCGCCTTCGCGGCTCTTGACCGCAGACGGCAGGCGCAACGCTTCTCTGGCGCTGACCTTGATGTATTCGGCATAGGCACCCTGTGCCGAGGGATGAAAGCCGGTGAGCGTGTTCCTGGGACACAGGATGCCCAGTTCGTCCTTGCATGACCCCAGACCAGCGGCGCGGCAGTCCGCGCAGGCATTATTGGGCAATGCGGTCACCATTTCTCCGACTTTCCAGCCGGGAGCAGCGGATTCGACGATCTCACCAGCGAATTCATGCCCGAGGATCGTGCCGTCGGGGACGACGAAGGCCCCGGGATGGGTCGCGTGAAGGTCAGAGCCGCAGATGCCACAGTAATGGACTTTCAGCACCAACTCACCCGGTCCGGCCTGGGGCGTTGCCACGGTCTCGATGGCAAGCGGGTTGCCCAATTCGTGGAAGACGGCTGCTTTCATGATCGGTTGCTCCGATTTCGTGGGGGGCGGCGAGCGGATAAAGGAAAATGCGCTCTGGCGATAGCGCAGGATCGGTGGCCTTGAGGCTCTTGTCCAGAGGGCGCTTCAATTCGAAGCCGTGGGGTAGCCCGTGAGGGGATTTCCGGACAGTTCATCAATTATTATCGAATCACAACCTAGAACGGTGCGATCGACGTCATTGACAGCTCATGACTGTGGCCATCGATCTTTGCGGGTGCATGTCTGGCGATGCGAAGTCATCCAGTCTCAATCAAACGCCGTCTGACTGGCAACACGGGGTCATCGAAGCACTGGCGATCCTGGTACTCGGCTTCGAGTGCGGTCGCTTTGATGCTGACGAGTTGGGTGTGCCTTTTGCTGATGGCGTTGCAGCCACCCGCTAACGCCGCCGTCGTCGCCGCGATCTTTCCGCCCTGGTGGACGGGAAGAACTGCCCTTTCCGCTGCCGCTGCTGCTGGCACCGACATTATCCGGACGGGCAGCCTGCCTAATATTCTCATTCTTCATGTGTCGAGCCCGGAAAGCCTGGTTCGACTTCGTCACGCTGGCGCTTGGTTCACGGCTGATCCAATCGCTCTCGGTGGTTGCCTTCGGAGAAATCAGATATGACAAAGACCGCATCGCCCAGTCTCGATCGTCTACAGGCGAGCGCCAGCAAGGGCCTGATCGTCTTCCTTTGGCTGAACGTCCTGCTGGTGCTTAGCATCGCATTGATTCGGGGGGGCGAGGTTACGCTGCCTCTATTGTTGGCTATTGCTCTCGCGGGCGCATCGACCGCGTCATGGTGGGGTGTCGGCAATGGGCTTTCGACTCGGCTGCTTGTCGCGGTTGCGGTTGTCGGGATGGTATCAGACGTCGTCTTCGAGATGGCCGGCAGTCCCTGGCAGGTCGACGCTCATATGTACTTTTTCGCCGTCCTTGCCGGGCTGGTCGCGTATTGCGATTTTCGCGTGATCCTTGCGGCGACGGTTGCGACGGCGCTTCATCATCTCAGCCTCAATTTCCTATTGCCGGCGGCGATCTATCCAGGAGGGGCGGATTTCTTCCGTGTTGTACTCCATGCCATTATTCTGGTTGGGGAAGCCGGTGTCTTGATCTGGTTGGCGCTGACCCTCAACCGTCTCATGACCGTCAGTGCAGAACACTTGGCTGAAGTCGAGGCGGCTCGCACTGCGGAAACCCGCGCCAACGCGGATCGTGCGTCTGCAAAAGAGGAAGCTGAGCGACGGGCGGCGGCGGCCACGGCGGCACTTGCCGACGGGTTCGAGCGGGCGATCGGACAGATCGTGCTCCAGGTCGCAACGGCAGCCTCGAACATGCAGAATATGTCGGCCGCTATGAACGAGGCCGCGGCTGCAACGACCGAGCGCGCCGAAAGTGTTGCGGTGGCGTCTGCCGAGGCCTCGGAGAATGTTTATACCGTCGCCTCGGCGACGCATGAGTTGTCGGGATCGATCACGGAGATCAGCGAGCAGGTCAATCGGTCGACGGCGGTTGCTCGCAAGGCTGCCGAAGAGGCAGGAAGGACAACGGCAATCGTCGAAGGCCTGTCCGTTGCAGGACAGAAGATCGGCGAGGTCGTGACGCTGATCCGCAATATCGCCAGTCAAACGAATCTACTGGCACTGAACGCGACGATCGAAGCCGCGCGTGCCGGGGAGCATGGCAAGGGCTTTGCCGTGGTCGCCAGCGAGGTTAAGGCGTTGGCGAACCAGACCTCGATAGCCACCGAAGATATCGCGGGCCAGGTGCAGAGCATTCAGGGTGCGACAGCAGAAGCAGTGTCGGCGATCCGGACGATTGATGGCACGATTTCGGAGGTGAACCAGATCTCGGCCATGATTGCAGCCGCGATCGAACAGCAGGGTGCGGCTACGAGCAGTATCGCGGCCAATATCAACCAGGCATCGAAAGGGACGCAGGATGTCAGCTCCAATATCCGGGGTGTCACCGACGCCTCGGGCTCCGTCGGTCGTGCCGCGACGACGATGATGGGCGCATCGCGCGATCTTACCGGTTTGTCGGAGCAGCTTCGCGAGGAATTGGCGAAGTTCCTCCGGTCGATCCGCGCCGCGTAAGGCCGTCTCGACGCCTTACCTCAATCACACGGGCAGCGGGTGCGGCGAGCCCGGAGGTAGGACCTGAGCGCAGGATCGCATTCCAGTCCAATCGCGCGGTCGAAAGCGTCCGCCGCCTCGGCGTCGCGGCCGTCGCGAGCAAGAAGCTCTGCTCGGGCGGCCCAGTAGGGTTGATAGTCGGCCAGGCTTTTGTTGCCCCGTGCGATTTGGTCGAGTGCTGCGAGGCCATGAGATGATCCATGCACCTCGCCGATTGCTACCGCGCGATTGACCGCCACCACGGGTGAGGCGACCATCGTCGCCAGGACATCATAGAACTGCAGGATCGCCGCCCAGTCGGTTCGCCCTGTATTACGGCGGGCCGCGTGAACGGATTGAATCGCGGCTTCGATCTGAAACCGCCCGATTGTCCCGAGGCGACCGGCGCGCCACAGATGTTCCTCGGCTTGCTCGATCATGTCGGATTGCCATGCGCCTGTGTCCTGCTCCGAAAGTGGGACATAAACGCCGCCACTGCGACGTGCCGGGCGGCGCGCCTCGCCGTGCAGCATCAAGGCCAGTAGCCCAAGCGCCTCGGCCGATTTAGGGAAAAAATCGGCGACCAGACTGCAGAGCCAGATCGCCTCGGTTGCCAGTTCGGGCCCGCCGCCCGGATCGGACCAGCCCCTAGCGTAGGCGGCGTAGATTGCCTGTAATACGCCATCGAGGCGCAGGGGCAACTCGTCGCGATCTGGCAGCCGCAAACTGATTCCGGCGAGTTTGATCTTCGCTTTGGCCCTCACAAGCCGCTGCGCCATCGTCGCCGGTGATACCAGGAAGGCCGACGCTATCGTTGCCGCGTCGAAACCGAGGACCGTCTGCAGAATCAGAGGGGCATGCAGCCTCTGGTCGATGGCGGGGTGTGCGCACGCGAACATCAACGCAAGTCGTTCATCGGAGATCGCGGGATCGTTGGGGCGCGCCTGTGCCATGATTTCCGCGATCATCCCTAATTGGAGATGTGCCCCGTCATCACTAGCTTGGCGCCGGTTTTGGTCGATCTGCTTGCGTTTGGCCACCGTCAAGAGCCAGGCTTCCGGTTTGAGCGGTATGCCCGTCTCCGGCCAGACGGTCAGCGCCGCCGCAAAGGCCTCTGACAACGCGTCCTCTGCAGCCGCGACGTCGCGGGTGCGGGCGGAGAGAAAGGCGACGAGACGGCCATAACTTTGTCGGGCGACGACTGCCGCCGTCGCCCGGGAATCGTCACCATCCTGATTATTCAATCCCGGCACAGAACCGCCGTGCCCTACATCGACCAGACCGGACGCACTTCTATGGTGCCATGCTGAGCGCCCGGACAACGCGCCGCCCAGACCAGGGCTGCGTCGAGGTCCGGAACCTCGACAAGATAGTAACCAGCGAGCTGCTCCTTGGTCTCCGCGTAGGGGCCGTCGAGGACTTCAGTTTTATCTTTTCTCACACGCACCGTGCTCGCGGTCGCCGACGGTTGCAGCCGATCTGCCCCCACCATGACGCCCGCCGCTTTCATCGCCTGGGTATAGGCGCCGTAGGCCGCGTACATTCTTTCGTTGTCCTCCTTGCTCGCGGTCTTGGAGTCAGCCTCGTTGCCATAGATCATCAAAAGATATTGCATGGTCATCCTCGCCATCAGGTTCGACAACGCATCATGCGCTGCTTATCCTATGACGGTCGAGAGGTCGACAAATCGACAGGCTCGACAAAATTTCTTTGCGATGTCGCGCCCTTTTTGACGATGCCGAGGTCGCGAAAAGCGCGATGCACGGGTTTGAGGGAAACATTTGATGTCAGTCGATTCCGATTTCCGCGCCGATCTCGAGGCCTTATCACGCCTCGCAGCGTTCAATATTTGGCTTGGGATCGAGATCACGCAGGCTTGCTGGGGCGATGTAGAGCTGCAGCTTAGATGGCGACCTGAATTTGCGCAGTATAATGGATATCTTCACGCAAGCATTGTCGGCGGACTGATCGATACTGCCTGTGGCTTCGCTGGGACGACGGTCACCAAAAATCTTCTGGCGTCTCAGTTCTCGATCCGTTGTCTGCGGCCGGCGATTGCCGAGGTCTTCGTGGTCAAGGGCAAGGTGGTCAAGCCCGGCAGCCGCCAAATTTTCACGAGTGCCGAACTTTATGGCTTGGGGGTCCCGGAAAAGCCGTTCGCCGTCGGTGAGGCGCTCCTCGTCCCCATGGACTGAAGTGCCCGATTTCTAAATATCCAGATCCCGCACGAAACGCGCGTTTTCCGTAATGAAGGCGTAGCGCAGTTCGGGCTTGCGACCCATCAGCTTTTCAACCAGCTCGCCTGTTCCGACATCTTCCTTGGTGATGCGCAGCAGGGTGCGGGTCTTTGGGTCCATCGTTGTCAGCTTGAGGTCGGGAGGCGGCATTTCGCCGAGACCTTTGAAGCGGCTGATCTCGGTCTTTTTGCCCTTGAACCGCGACTCCATAAGCTCATCCTTATGGCGGTCGTCATGGGCATAAATACGGGTTTCGCCCGAGACAAGACGATAAAGCGGTGGCTGCGCGAGATAAAGATGACCGCCGGCAATCAATTGCGGCATCTCGCGATAGAAGAACGTCATCAGCAGCGAGGCGATATGGGCGCCGTCGACATCCGCGTCCGTCATGATGATGATGCGCTCGTACCGCAGCTTATCCGCCTGATACTGCTTGCCGGTGCCACAGCCAAGCGCGAGACAAAGGTCCGAGAGTTCCTGATTGGCGCGCAACTTGTCTGCCGTGGCGCTGGCGACGTTCAGAATCTTGCCCCGCAGCGGCAGAATGGCCTGAGTGACGCGGTCGCGCGCCTGCTTGGCGGAGCCGCCGGCGCTATCGCCCTCGACCAGGAAAAGTTCGGTCGATACCGCGCTATCGCTGCTGCAGTCGGAGAGCTTGCCGGGCAAACGGAGCTTGCGCGTCGCGGTCTTGCGCGCCATCTCCTTCTGTTGCTTGCGACGTTGCCGCTCCTCGGCCTTTTCGACGAGAAATTCGAGTAGTTTCGTCGCCGCCGTCGGGTCATCGCTCAGCCAATGGTCGAAGCGGTCCTTGACCGCATTCTCGACAATTCGCGTGGCTTCATTGGAGACAAGGCGGTCCTTGGTCTGACCCTGGAACTGCGGATCGCGCATGAACAGCGACAGCAGGATGGCGGCGCCACCCATCACATCCTCGGCTGACACGATCGCGGCGCGGCGGTTGCCGACCAATTCGCCATAGGCCCGCAAGGACCGGGTCAGCGCACTGCGCAACCCCTGCTCATGTGTGCCGCCATCTGGTGTCGGGATGGTGTTGCAATAGTAATGTGAAAAACCCTCGGTATCCTCAGGCCAGGCGATCGCCCACTCGACCCGCCCGTTATTTCCCGGGATTTCGACGTCGCCAACGAAGGCGGTTGCCGTCAGGGTTTCCCGCTCAACCAGGGCCGTGGTCAGGTAGTCGGCGAGGCCGCCGGGGAAATGCAGGGTCTCTCTGGCTGGCACGCCCTCATGGCCGGGGACGCCATCGGCGCAGGACCAGCGCAATTCCACACCCTTGAACAAATAGGCCTTCGAGCGCGCCAGACGATAGAGCGTCCCGGGATTGAGATGAAGGGATGGGCCGAAAATCTCTGGATCGGGATGAAAGGTTACGCTGCTGCCGCGCCGGTTGTTCACCGGTCCCAGTGCCTGCAGCGGCCCGGTCGGCAAGCCCCGCGAGAGATCAAGCCGCCACAGCTGGCGATCACGCGCGACCTCGACACTCATGCGGTCGGAAAGGGCGTTGACGACGGAGATGCCGACGCCGTGCAGACCACCGGCGGTCTTATAGGCATCGCCACCGAACTTGCCTCCGGAATGGAGAGTGGTCAGGATAACCTCAAGCGCGGATTTGTCCGGGAAACGCGGGTGAGGATCCGTTGGAATTCCGCGGCCGTTGTCCCGGATGGTGAGGCTCAGATCCGCAGCGAGTTCGATCTCGATTCGCGTGGCGTGACCGGCGACTGCCTCATCCATGGCGTTGTCGAGAATTTCCGAGGCGAGATGATGCAGCGCCCGTGTGTCCGTGCCGCCGATATACATGCCCGGTCGTCGCCGGACCGGCTCCAAGCCCTCCAGGACCTCGATATCCTTGGCCGAATAACCACGATCGGGCGGTGTCGAATTGTCGAAGAGATCTACCATGGGCGGCACTATAAGCGGCGCGTTGATCGTGACAAGCCCCAAGATGTAGCGCGTAGGCGATCTGCGAAGCGAGGCTCCACGGGATAGTCCCTTGCGCACCTTGGGCTGGCGATACGAGGCCGCTATGCTCTACCATGATATCTGGTCCTCTCCGACGAAGGCGTATGCTCGATATGGGTAAAACCAATTCTGCCGACACTGTGCCGTCGCCTTGTGGCGGGTTGTTCCTGCGGACGATCGCGATGCCCGGGGATGCCAACCCTGCCGGTGATGTCTTTGGCGGCTGGTTATTGTCGCAAATGGATCTCGCGGGTGGTTCCTGTGCCGCCCAGCGGGCTCGGGGGCGAACCGCCACAATCGCCATTGATGCGATGAAGTTTCACCTTCCGGTCCTGATCGGCGATGAGGTCAGCTGCTATGTCGAAATTCTTAAGATCGGCAGGACATCGATCTCGGTGATGGTGGAGGCCTGGGCGCGGCGCAGCCGCAACAGCGAATTGCTGAAGGTGACCGAGGGCCGCTTCACCTTCGTGGCGATTGATGACAACCGCAATCCCCGGCCCGTGGATAGCGAGCCTGCGTAAGGGGGATGGCCGGCATCATCATGACGACGGTGGAACTGGCGGCGGTGACCAGCGCGATCTTGCTGCTGATCGCGACCCCGCTCGGGTGGTGGCTGGCTCGGTCGCGGCACTGGTTGGCTGAAGTAGTCGGGGCGATTGCCCTCCTGCCCTTGGTCCTGCCACCCACCGTATTGGGCTTCTATCTCTTGATCGCACTTGGGCCAGAAGGCCCATTGGCACTGCTGCTCGGGTTTTTTGGATTGCATACCCTGGCATTCACCTTCAGCGGTTTAGTCGTCGGTTCGGTCATCTATTCACTACCCTTTGCACTGCAGCCAATCCGTGCCCGGTTCGAAGCGATCGGGCAGCGTCCACTCGACGCGGCGGCGAGCCTGCGTGCGTCACCACTCGATGCCTTCTGTTCGGTGGTTGTACCTCTCGCGCGGCCGGCGCTGCTGTCTGCGGCGCTGCTGACTTTTGCCCATACCGTCGGCGAATTCGGGGTCGTGCTCATGATCGGTGGCAGTATTCCTGGACGCACCCAGGTCCTTTCGACCTCGATTTTTGAGGCGATAGAGGCTGGTGATACCCATACCGCTCAGCAGCTCGCTGCCGGAATGCTGCTCTTTTCCTTGCTGGCGATCCTTGGCATACGCCTGCTCGACCGGCGGTTTTCGCGGTTGCCGGTATGAATCGGTCCGCACCCGTTCTTGAGGTCTCACTAAGTGGTACGCTCGGCGCTTTCACCCTCGATCTTGGTTTCACGACGCCGGCGGCGGGGATCACCGCGCTTTTCGGCCCGTCAGGTGCTGGTAAATCGACGGTTCTGCGTTGCATTGCGGGTCTTTCCAGACAGGCGGGAGGCCGGGTCATCTTCTCCGGCGAGCGTTGGCTGGATGGCGACGTTTTCGTTCCCGCCTATCGCCGGCCCATCGGCTATGTTTTCCAGGATGCCGGTCTGTTTGCCCATCTTACCGTGGCGGAAAATCTGCGCTTTGGTCTGAAACGTGCTGCAGCGGCCCGACCCGTGATAGGATTTGATGACGTGGTCGAGCGGCTGAGCCTTGAGGCTCTGTTGCAACGAAGTCCAGATGGTCTATCCGGGGGCGAACGCCAACGCGTGGCGATCGGCAGGGCCTTGCTGGTGCAACCACGATTGTTGCTGGTTGACGAGCCTCTGTCGGCTGTCGATCTTCCTGCCAGGGATACGATCGTGACCCTGATCGAGACGCTTTGCCGCGATCTTGTCATTCCGGCGATTTACGTGACGCACGACCTCGCCGAGATGACCAGGCTCGCCAACCACCTCGTCCTGATCGATGCCGGAAAATTGGTCGCTGCTGGTCCGCTTGATCGCGTTCTGACCGATCTCAGTCTGCCGCTCGCAACCCAGGCCGAAGCCGGCGTCGTTCTCGATGGCGTGGTCGAGGCGATAGATCATCAATTTGGACTGACGCATTATCGGGCCGGTGGCGCTTTATTGATGGCGCCGTCGCGCGGGCTGACGGTGGGGTCGCGATGCCGCCTGCGCGTTCTGGCGTCCGACGTCAGCCTTTGCCACGAGCCCCCGCAGGGGACAACGATCCTAAATGTCCTGCCCGGAGTGATTCTAAGTGCCGATAGTTTTGATGGCATGCAAACGACTATTCTGCTGCAACTTGGGCATGCGGACGAGGGCGTCCGGTTGCTGGCGCGGGTGACCCGAAAATCCTGGGAGGGCCTAGGCTTTGCGCCCGGCCAGAAGGTTCATGCCCTGGTAAAGGGCGTGAGCCTTCTGCACGGGCTGGCAGCGGGTTAAAGTCCGAGAATGGACGCAGTTGGCGTTGTCGGGATACCGAGGGCTGCTGCAACCGCGCCGTGGGTCACGGTGCCGGCATGGACATTAAGCCCGGCGCGGAGGTGCGCATCTTCCACCAAGGCCTGATGCCAGCCCTTGTGTGCAAGTGCCAGAACGAAGGGCAGGGTGGCGTTATTGAGGGCGAAAGTCGATGTGCGAGCAACCGCACCCGGCATATTCGCGACGCAGTAATGGACCACGCCATCGACGACATAGGTTGGCGAGGTATGGGTCGTTGCCCGGCTGGTCTCGCTGCAGCCACCCTGATCGATCGCGACATCGACGATGACGGCACCCGGGCGCATCCGCTTCACCATATCGGCGGTGATCAGCTTCGGTGCCTTGGCGCCCGGGATCAGCACGGTGCCGATGACGAGATCGGAATTGGTCACGAGCCTGTCAACCGCGTCGCGGGTCGAGAACACGGTATTGACGGCCGTGCCGAAGCGATCGGCAATTCGACGCAGAACCGGGAGCGAGCGATCGACGACGGTGACATTGGCGCCCATGCCGACCGCGACCAAGGTTGCGCTCGATCCCGCTACGCCGCCGCCAAGAATAGTGACCTCACCCTGCAATACGCCCGGAACGCCGCCGAGCAGCACGCCGCGGCCGCCATGAGCCTTTTCCAATGATGTCGCACCAACCTGCACGGCCATGCGGCCAGCGACCTCAGACATCGGCGTCAGCAGCGGCAGGCTGCCATCCGCTGCGGTCACTGTTTCATAGGCGATGCAGGTCGCACCCGAAGCAATCAGGTCCTTCGTCTGTTCAGGGTCCGGGGCCAGATGCAGGTAGGTGAACAGGATCTGCCCGTTGCGAAGCTTGGCCCGTTCGACCGCCTGCGGTTCCTTGACCTTGACGATCATATCGGCTTGCGCGAACACCGCATCTGCGCTGCCGACGATCTGGGCACCGGCATCGCGATAATCCTGATCCGTCAGACCGGCGCCCAAACCGGCGCCCGTCTCGATCAGAACCTCATGCTGGTCGTGAACGAGTTCCTTGACCGAGGCCGGCACGAGGCCGACGCGATACTCGTGTTCCTTGATTTCCTTGGGGACACCGATCCGCATGATAAGGTCCTAACCTTTAAGCCGCTGCCTTGATGGCGATGGCGAGTTTGCCGACGAGCTCATCGACCTGAGCGCGGGTGATGATCAGTGGCGGTGAAAGGGCGATGATGTCGCCTGTGGTGCGAATCAGAATGCCGATATCGAAGAAGCAGCGGGTGAAGACATCATACGCGCGGGCGGTCGGCTTGCCCGGAATGGGGGCAAGCTCAATGCCGGCGACCAGCCCGAGATTGCGAACATCGATCACATTCGGGAGACCGCGCAGAGAATGCACCGCATCCTCGAAGTAGCTCGAAAGCGCGGCGGCATTTTCGAAGATCCCTTCCTCACGGTAGAGATCAAGCGTTGCCAGCGACGCTGCAACGGCCATCGGATGGGCCGAACAGGTATAGCCATGGAACAGTTCGATCACCTCGGGCGGGCCCTGCATGAAGGCGTCGTAGATACCGTCGCGCACGATCACGGCCCCCATCGGCACCGTGCCGCTGTTGATGCCCTTGGCGCAGGTGACGATATCCGGGGTGACGCCGAAAAATTCCGTGGCAAAGGCGGTGCCGAGGCGACCGAAACCGCTGATGACCTCGTCGAAGATCAGCAGGATGCCGTGGCGGTCGCAGATTTCCCGCAGGCGCTGGAGATAGCCTTTCGGCGGGATCAGAACCCCGGTCGACCCGGCCATCGGCTCAACGATTACGGCCGCGATATTCGACGCATCATGGAGCGCCACGATCCCTTCCAGCGAATCCGCCAGATGCGCACCCCATTCCGGCTGACCGCGCGAGAATGCGTTATGTTCAAGATTGTGGGTATGGGGAAGATGATCGACCCCGGTCAGCAACGAGCCGAAGACCTTGCGGTTATTGGGGATGCCGCCGACAGAGATGCCTCCAAACCCAACGCCGTGATAGCCGCGCTCGCGCCCGATGATGCGGGTCCGGGTCCCCTGTCCGCGAACGCGGTGATAGGCGATCGCGATCTTCAGCGCTGTATCGACGGATTCCGAGCCTGAGTTGACGAAAAATACCTTGTTCAAGTCGCCCGGCAGCAGGGCTGCCACCCGCGATGCATTCTCGAACGCTGCCGGGTGCGCGACCTGGAACGGCGGCGCATAGTCAAGTTCGGCGGCCTGACGCTGGATCGCTTCGACGATCTTCGGTCGGGAATGCCCGGCATTGACGCACCAAAGCCCGGCCGTGCCATCGAGCAAGGTCGCGCCGTCGGCTGTCTTGTAGTGCATGTCCTTGGCCGAAACGAGCAGCTTTGGTCGTGCCTTGAACTGGCGATTGGCCGTGAACGGCATCCAGTAGGAATCGGTATTGGGCAGTGAATCCGGCATCGTTCAATTCCCCGACTTGATATACCAGCCCCACGCGTCGTCTGACTCGTAGGAGGTGACCTGCTTGACCTCAAGGTAGTTCTCAAGGCCCCAATGGCCGAGCTCGCGACCGATGCCGCTCTTTTTCACACCGCCCCAAGGGGCCTGCAGGAACGTCGGCTGCGAGCAGTTGATCCAGACGATGCCGGCCTCCAGCGCCTCGGCGACGCGGGCGCAGCGGCCCTTGTCCTTTGACATGACGGCAGCGGCGAGGCCGAACGTCGAATCATTCGCTAGCGCCACCGCTTCGGCCTCATCATGGAAGGTGCGGGCGGCGAGGACTGGCCCGAAGACCTCCTCACGCCACAGCGGGTGATCGGTCGGGACATCGACGAACACGGTGGGTTCAAGGAAATAACCGGTATTGAGATTAGCCGGGCGATTGCCGCCCGTCAGCAACTTGACGCCGTCCTTGCGACCGCGATCAACCGCCGCCACGACCTTGTCATACTGTGATTTCGAGACCAATGGCCCCAACAACGTGCCGTCTTCGAAACCATCGCCGATCTTGATCTTGGCGGCCTCCTCCGCAAGCCGGGCGTAGAGCTTGGGCGCGATCTTGTCCTGCACCAGCAGGCGCGAGGTCGCTGAGCACACCTGACCCTGGTTCCAGAAGATACCGAACATCACCCATTCGACCGCGTTCTCGACATCCGCGTCGTCGAATACCAGGAAGGGCGACTTGCCGCCGAGTTCGAGCGAGACGGTCTTGATGTCCTCCGCAGCTTTCATCATGATTTTCGAGCCGGTCGGTACCGAGCCTGTGAACGCGACCTTGTCGACATCGGGGTGGGCGACGAGGGAAGCGCCTGCCGGCCCGCCAAAGCCTGTCAGGACGTTGAGGACACCTTTCGGCAGGCCGACATCATTGGCGATATTGCCCAGTTCGATCGCGGTAAGCGGCGTCAGTTCCGAAGGCTTAAGGACGATGGTCGCCCCCGCCGCCAACGCCGGTGCGACCTTCCATGCAGCCATCAACAGCGGATAGTTCCAGGGAATGATCTGCGCGGCGACACCCACCGGCTCATGGCGCAGCACCGTCTTGAAGCGATCATCTGGCAGGGCCAACGGCTCGTTCTGACGCTGATCGAGCGCTTCGGCGAGGTCGGCATACATGGAGAAACAGCCCGCGACGTCATCGATATCCCACAATGCTTCAGGCAGGGGCTTGCCGTTATCCGCGACTTCGAGACGGGCGAGTTCCTCCTTGCGCTCCATAATCCGCGCCGCCATCGCGCGCAGGTATACCGCCCGCGAAGCGCCGCTCGACTTGCCCCAGCCCCCGGCAAAAGCCCTGCGGGCAGCCTTGACCGCCTTATCAACATCGGGAGCTGTCGCCGCCGCAGCTTCACCGATGACCTGTTCGGTCGCGGGATTTACGATCGGAAAGAAGCCGCCTTCCATCGGTTCTGCCCAAACGCCATCGATAAAGAGAAGATGGCGGCCCGTGTTCGTTACCGAGGAGGAATGAACGTCGCTTTTAGGAGAAGCCATGAGGTCGTTTCCTGACGCTGATTGGGGGACGTGACCAGTATGCGGCTGTTTCCCGATGCTCAACAAGACGCTTTCTGGCATCCCGCTAAACCACTGATATCTTGCCGTTACCAGGCATCTTGTTTAAGATATTCAACGGCAGGGCGGTTGTGAATGTCACCTATGATCGCGCATTGAGGAGGGCGGGTTGACGGAATTCGATCTGGGCAGGCGCGTGAAGGCAGTGCGGGAGCATTTTGGTTTGTCGCAGCGTGAGTTGGCGCGTCGCGCCGGTATCGCCAATGCGTCGATCTCGCTGATTGAATCCAATCGGGTCAACCCCTCGGTGGGCGCGCTGAAACGGATACTTGATTGCTTGCCGATGGGTCTCGCGGAGTTCTTCGTGTTTGAGATGGAGCGGCCGCGGAGGCTTTTTTATCGCCAGGACGAACTCACCGAAATCGGACGCGACGGCATTTCGTTTCGTCAGGTGGGCGCGGACCTCGAAGACCGTTCCTTGCAAATTTTATCGGAGCGCTACGATCCGGGGGCGGATACGGGCCGCATCATGCTCCAGCATGAAGGCCAGGAGGGTGGTGTGATCATCAGTGGCCGCTTGGAGGTTTTTGTCGGCGACGAGCACGTGGTATTGGGGCCGGGCGACGCTTATTACTTCGAAAGCACGGAACCGCATCGTTTCCGCAATCCGGGCTCCGAACCGTGCATTATTGTCAGCGCGTGCACCCCGCCGAGTTTCTGATCCGGTGTCACAAGCCTCCGGTGCCTTCGAGGAATTCGAGCACCAATTTTGGACCGACATAGTATTTGGCCAGGGGAATTATCGTCTTTATCGGATGCCCGCTGGCGATGCCTACCTTCGTCAATTCCATTTTCCGGCTCATGATGCCCAGAAGGCAGCCAGTATTTTTATCGAATACGGCGGATCCGGAATTCCCGGTGCTGTAGACATCAGCGATAAGGGTGTTGAATTTCGCAATCACGATCGGGGGGAATATCCCGGGTGGTATGACGGATGACGAGACGATATGGGACTGCGAAATCTGTTTTGGGGTAACCACCAGAACGGGTGTGCCGATATCCGGATCGTCGTCACAGATTGAGAGTTTCGGCAGCGCGCGAAGCGCCTTCGGCAGGGCCTTGACGTCGACTTGCAACAGCGAAAGATCGACGTCTTCGAAACGACCCTGCTTAAGCCGGGTCGTTGGCAGGGTGACGCCCGCAATATCCACAACCGGCGACGGATGGCCGATCGTTCCTGCGACATGCGATGCCGTCAGAATGCGACCATCGCCCAGATAGACGGCGTTACCAACCCAGCGATGAAAGGGCAGTTTGACGAGGGTCGCGGCGTAGGCCTGCAACTCGGCGGGGGGTGGACTTCCTGTGGCGGACCCGGGCAGCGACAGGATGAGCCAGCAAAACACGATCGCGACGCTAGTTTGACGAAACATCAATAAATTCCATTCATGATGGTATCCGGGAAGGCTGCACCAATTGAAGGGGTTTGACGTGACCTTGTTGCGAGGCGGAGCGTGACGATATTAGCCTACCGGCCGTGAACGAATTCGTGATAAATCTGCAAAGCAAGGGTATTTTGGGGTCGTCTTTGTAGTTCTCTTCTCCCCGGATTTGACCTGCTTAATGGCCCTCGGAAGTGGCATGCGGGAGATCATATCGGCGGCACTCTCGCGCTGAAGCGTTAAATGCGGCAATCATCGACTTTTGGATTGCAAGCGCCGCTTAGGACCGCCTCGCCTGTCCTTCCCCTGTACTCCTGCAGCTTAAAACTCGACATTGCCTCGATGGAGGATGGGCAGCTGTTTATGCATCTATTCGTGACGACAAGCATGGGCATTTACGTATTATAAACCAGATATGTTTGAATAAGGTGTAAAGGTGATCTGAAACTGCTAAGTTATCTGTCGACTGCCCTCCGTGGAAGCATGAGACAATAAACTTCGATTATTTTGACTGCCGTGTTGCGCTCATAGGTATTCGTGCTGAACTTGATTTTAAGGGTTATGTGCAATGGAAAATGTCGGGCTTCGTGAGTATTTGGCGGTTTTGGGACGGAGAAAAACGGCGTTTTTTACGACTGCTTTCATAATCTTCGCCGCATCTATTGCGTTCGCCTATTTGTGGCCGCCCACCTATCGCGCTATCGGCACAATCCAGATTGCACAACCGGACATCCCCCCCGACCTTACTCTGCCCACGGGTGAGACGGTCTCGGATGCCGTACAAGTCTTCGCAGACCAGAGGATACAGCAGATTCAGCAGAAGATTGTTGCATCGGCTAACCTTGTGGACATCATCACGAAATTTAATCTTTACCCTGATCAAAGAAAAATCGAGCCGCTTCAAGAAGTCGTGCTCAAAATGCAGAAGTCAATTAAGCTTGATCTCGTTAGTGCGGATCTCGCCAATCCAGGTGCCGCGAGTAAGTTGACGCCCGGGCAACTCGCCGCGATCGCCTTCACCCTAAGCTTTGACTATCGCGAACCGTTAGTAGCCCAACAGGTTGCGAATGAGTTGATTACCCGCTTCCTTGACGAGGACTTGAAGCAGCGCAGCCAATCTTCAAAGGCGGCGTCAGACTTTATCGCCGTGCAGGCCGCGCAGTTGGAACAGCAGCTTGCCGAACAGGAAAAGCAACTGGCTAAGTTCCGTGATCAGCATGCTGGTGGGCAGCCGGAGGACCTGCCGTTCAACATGCAGGGCGCGGCACAGATGTCTCAGAACGTCGACAACATGACCCAGCAGCTTGCTGCGCTTGACCAGCAACGTGCCGACATGCAGGGCAAACTCGCAACAACCGAACCTTACGCCACGGTCGCCTCGGAAGGTCAGCCGCTCACATCGCCGCAGACGATGCTGCGGGCGCTACAATTTCAGTACACGACATTGCTGGGTCGCTATGGGATCAATCACCCCGATGTGGTTAAGCTCCGACGCCAGATCGAGGCCCTGCATGCCATGGATGGCAGCGGCACCGACACCGCCAATATTGGTGCCAAAGTCGCGGATCTCCAGGGCAAGCTTGCTGTGGCAGAAAAGAACTACGGCCCGAACCATCCCGATGTTCAGTCCCTGCGGCGGCAGATCGCGCATCTGCAGAATCAAAAGGGACTTTTGTCCCCAACCAATCAGGACAAGCTGAATGTCCGCGACGCCGATAATCCCGACTACGTCGTGCTCCAGTATCAGCTCAAGTCGATCGATGGTCAGTACAAGTCTATGCTCGAGCAGCGTGACGTGGCCCGGGCTCAGTACGAACATTACCAGCAGCTGATTGCTGAAACTCCCGCCGTCCAAAGGGAATATGCGGCCCTGTCGCGCGACTATGACAATGCCCAGCTTCGCTACAGGGAACTAAAGGAAAAGAAGTTGTCTGCTGATATGAATCAGCAAATGGAGCAGGGTCGTCAGGGTGAACGGCTTGAGGTTATCGATTCGCCGGAACTGCCACTGCGTCCGCATTTCCCTCCGCAGCCAATTGTCCTTGCCATCGGTTTCGTCCTATCTATCTTCGGTGGCCTGGGCGGCGTGCAATTCCGGGAAGCGATGAGCGGCGCGGTTCACGGAACCCAGCACCTGACGGAACTGATCGGCGCGCCCCCGCTTGTCGCCGTGCCTACAATCTACAGCCAAAGCGACATCCAGAAGAGGCGCAGGAATCGCAACGTTGCAATTGTGGGAAGTGTTGTATTTTTGGCTGCGCTGCTTTTATTTTACAACTACTTCGTCACTCCGCTCGACGTGCTTTGGAGCGTGATTGCGCTCAAGCTCGGGCTCACTTGATTTCATTGGCCGGGAGAATTTAATCGTGGATAGGCTTGAAAAAGCGCTTGAAAAGGCCCGTGAACAACGTCAGGGCGCCCTTGGTGGCGCACCGCCGGCTGTGACGTCGCAGCCGGCAGCCACCGACTCGCCGGTGAGTTCCGCGCCTGATACCGTCGCGCGGGGCGATGGCTCGTCTGTGTCCGGTCGACCGGAAACAGCATCGGGTTCGCGAAAAATTACTCTGTCGGATGCGGCTCTGGAAGAGCACCGTATCATCGCGCGTATGGGGCGAGATCCGAATGCCGACATTTTTCGCATTTTGCGAACAAAGGTGCTGCATTTGCTGGCGCAGAATAACTTTCGCTCGATTGCAGTGACGAGCGCCAATTATGGCGACGGCAAGAGCACGATTGCCACGAATCTTGCTCTCAGCCTTGCGCTTGACGTGAAGCAGACAGTCTGCCTGGTCGATCTCGATTTTCGTCGACCGAATGTACACAACATTCTTGGGTTGTCTCCGGATGTCGGGCTTGGTGACTATCTCCTTGCCAACACACCCGTCTCGGACTGCATGATCCGCCCCGCCGACCGGCTTGTCGTTTTGCCGACGAGTCGCGCGCTGGAGAATTCGTCAGAGACCCTGGCCACGCCGAAAATGATGGCACTCGCCAAAGAGTTGAAAACACGGTACCCGGACCGTATCATTATCTACGATATGCCCCCGCTTTTGGCGCAGGACGATACCATTGCGTTCCTGCCCAATGTCGATGGCGTCATCCTGGTCGTGCAGGATGGTGTTTGCCAGGTGAGTGACCTGCGTCAGTGCATGCATTATCTCGAAGGCCATACTCTGATCGGTACCGTGTTGAATAAATCTTATGAACGCAGCTTCAACCGTAAAAGCCCCTGAGCCAAACCATCCCCAAGCCTAAAAATAGGGTGGGATAAATATGCTTACGATTGCGATGACACTGGAGTAGCAAGACCGGTTCGATGACCTCGTCGAACCGATCGACTCCTGGGTATCTGACCTGGAAATGCTATATGTACGAGCAATTTTATGGGCTGCGCGAGAAACCGTTCGCGCTCCTTCCTGATGCCGAATTCCTCTATCTCAGTTCTCGACATCGTCGGGCCCTGAGCTTGCTGGATTACGGCATCGCGGCGCGCGCTGGGTTTGTCGTGATCACCGGAGAGGTCGGTACTGGAAAGACCACGATCCTGCGGCGGTTTCTCCGCAAGACGGATGCCAGTCTTACTGTCGGCCTTGTCACGAATGCGAGCGCAGCGCATCAGGGAATGCTGGACTGGGTATCGACCGCTTTCGACCTTGCCCATCAGGGGCGGGACCACATCACCCTTTATAACCAGTTCGTTGATTTTCTGATCGCGCAATACAGCGCTGGAAAACGCACGGTTCTCGTCGTCGATGAGGCTCAAAACCTTACAGTTCAGATGCTTGAAGATCTGCGGATGCTGTCGAACGTGAATAATGAAAAGGATGCGCTGCTCCAGATAGTTCTCGTCGGACAACCGGAACTCCTGGAAACGCTCAATCGTCAGGAATTACGGCAGTTTGCGCAGCGCATTTCCGTCCATTACCATCTTCAGCCGCTGGGCGCGGCCGAGACCGTCGCTTATATCCGCCATCGTCTGAGCGTGGTCGGCGGGGAGCCGGCGTTATTCGACGATCAGGCGTGTGCCGCGATTCATTATTTCAGTGGCGGCGTGCCGCGTCTTACGAATCTTCTCTGTGATCTGGCGCTGACATACGGGTTTGCCGACGAGGCCAATCCGGTGTCGATCGATACAGTAATCGACGTCGTCATGGATCGAAACCAATCGGGACTGACCGCTTTTAGGCCGATCCCCGATGCGCTTGATCGAGACGGCATCAAGGCGCTGATCTCGCAACCAATGCCGAACTAATCCTGCTGGAGGCCTCGCGTATCCCAATGACATTTCGGATGAAGCTGCGGTTTATGACCGTTTTGGCTGGCGGGCTCCTGCTGCAGGCCTGCGATAGCAAGCACGATCGTGAGGTGAAATACCTCGAACACGGCAAAGAACTGTTGGCTCAGGGCGACTATGATCGGGCACAGATCGAATTCAAGAATGCTGCGCGTATCAACCCGACCGATGCTGAACCAAGATATTATCTCGGTGTCGTTCGCGAAAGTGAAGGCGATCTCAACAACGCCTTCGTGGCATTCTCTGTAGCGGTGCAACAGAATCCGCATTTCGATCCTGCGCTCCTGAAACTCGCTCGTTATTATTTTTCTGCTGGTCAGACTGACCAAGCCGCGGCCAGGGTCTCGACGGTGCTGGCCGACCAGCCTGACAACGCAGAAGCGCACGGCCTTCAGGCCGCTATCTACCTGCGCACAGGGCGCTATGATGATTGCGAGCGTGAGGCTCAGACGGCGCTTAGTCGCGATCCTCAGAGCATCGTGGCCAGGTCGGTTCTTGCAGGTCTCTATGGCGCCCAGAGCAAGCTCGATACTGCTGCCAAGGTCTTGGACGACGGCATCGACCTTAACAAGGCAGATGTCTCCCTGGTCTTGTTAAAGGCACAGTTGTTTCAGAAATACCCGAGTCCGAGCAAGGTCGATGAGGCCTATAAGACGCTTCTCGAACGTCGCCCTGTCGATGCCAGTTTCCGCGATCAGGTTGCAAAGCATTATGTCTTCAAGAAGGATCTTGATGCTGCCGAGAGCGTGCTGCGCGATGGCGTCCGTCTTGCACCGAACGACAAGATGATGAAGCAGGAACTGATCGTGCTTTTGAGCGATCTACGAGGCTTGGCTGTTGCCGAGAAAGAGATCCGCAGCTACATGGCGGCGGATCCGCAGAATGACGACTATTATTTCTGGCTGGCGGAACTCTACGTCAAATATTCGGCGGCTGATCGTGCGATGGCGCTGCTCAACGAATTGGTACAAAAGCGTGGTCTGGAGCAACCAGGGCTTGATGCCCGGACGACTCTGGCAAGGATCACGTTTCAACACGGTGATTCTGCACTAGCCGGCAAACTCCTGTCGGTCGTGCTGGCTGCCGACCCAGGCAATAAGGATGCTCTGTTCGTACGCGCGCGGATTGAATTTGACGAAGGGAAGTTCGAAAGTTCGATATCAGATCTTCGGACGATCTTGCGAAGCGACCCAAATTCAGGACCAGCTCTGCAACTCCTGTCGGAAGCGCTTCTGAATGAGGGCCATCTTGATCTGGCGGTCGATACGCTGGGCGCACTGGTTCAGGCCGCACCGACGAATATTCCGGCCCGAGTTCGTTTGGCACAGCTCTATCATGCCAACCACGATACAAAGCGGGCACTCGACTCGCTGCATGATCTTGTCAAGGTCGCCCCGAACTATAATATTGCGTGGGAGAGCTTGGCGCGGATTGAGATCGATGCCAAGGATTGGGCGGCAGCGGATGCGGCCATTGCAAAGCTCCAAAGCTTTGGCGGGCAGACCCAGACCGCGAATTATCTGCGTGGCGAAAGTGCGCGACGCCAGGGCAATATTGATCAGGCCATCGCCTATTTTACCGGGATCGTTAAGGCGGCACCTGATTCCGGCCTCGGCGAGCGGGCGCAGGCTGGACTTGTTCAGTGTTACGCGCAGAAGGGTAAGGCGAGCGATGCCTTGGCGACGCTGTCGAGTTTAAATCTTGACACAGCCTACGCACATACGCTTGCCGGCGAGTTGAATCTCAGTCTACACAAGCCCGCTGATGCAATTCGTGAGTTCCAGCGAGCGATCGAGCAGAAAGGCAATCGCGCCGATCCCTATATTCAGCTTGCGCGTCAGTATTTCACCACGGGCAAGATCAAAGATGCGGAAGCAGTGCTGAAACAGGGGATTGCCGATGTCCCTGCTGATCGGCGAACGCGGATGATGCTGGGGGATCTTCAAACCTCGCAGGGCGAATATAACGAAGCGATCCTGAACTATCAGGCCCTGCTCGACATAGATCCCGGCCTTGATTCTGCGGCCAACAATATCGCTGAGCTGATTGCCGATTATCGCTACACCGACGCAACGGCGCTGGAGCAGGCGCGGCTCGCGGCGGATCGGTTCCAAACCTCAAGCAACCCTCTGTTGCTCGACACCGTTGGCTGGGTCTACTTCCGTTTGGGCAAGGTCGAAGAGGCGACAACCTTCCTCGAACGGGCGGTTGCAGCGGGCAATGTCCCGGCGCAGGTTCATTATCACTACGCGGCGGTGCTGCTCAGGCAGAATAAGAGCGCTAAGGCGAAGCAGGAACTGATCCTGGCGACCCAAGGCAATACGAAATACCCCGGTATCGACGACGCCAGGCAGTTGCTCGCCGCCCTGCCCTGACGAAGGGCACTTAGGCGTGGCAGTTGGCGCCACGCTTAAGTGGCGGCGCGGCGAGGCCTACAAATAGCTATCGAGCGATGGCGTGGCTGCGTCGAGAAAGTGAGCTAATCTCGCGTCCGCAGCAGCAGCGTTCTCTTTCGGGCCCACAGGAGTTACGAGCCTGATCAGAGAACCGTCGGAGCGGTTCATCGTTATAGCGTCCACCAAAAGGTACCATTTTGCGGCGTATTGATTGGTGATGTCCCGACCACGTTCACTGAACCAATAATAAATCAACGCCGCGCTGCCGCCCCGGTTCACGAGCATTCGGGTGACGAGCAGCGGAGACCTGTTCCCTTTGCGGATTACGGCATATGTTGCCGAATCAATGACCTGCCATCCCCCTGCCGGAACACAATTAGAGGGCGAGTGGATCGAACTGTTGAGATCTTGTCGATGATAATACGCAATATAAAGGTTGACCGAGCCAGTCTCTTTCGGGCTCACATAGTCCGCTGACCAATAGTCTGTCAGTTTTAGGGCTAGCACTATGCTCTTTTCGAACGGCGCTAAACGGCCTTCCCAATCAGCGATGACGATAGGAAACGCTGAAAGCGACGCATGGGGCGGGATCGTTACGGCACGATTTGAGAAAGCCCCTGTATTCGCGACGAATCCAATGACCATCGCCAATGTCAGGGCCATAATTCCCGATGGAGCGACGCGCGAGCGCTCAGAGAACGGAATCCGCTGCGGCAGAGAGAGGTAGTGGAAGCGAAACTCACCCGGACGCCCGATCCGACGCAGTACATAGACCTCAAGCATCAGCATAAGGGCGCAGATGAGGAAAATCGTCCATCCTTCCATCTCATGCAAGACGCCCTGGGCCATTGCGATCCCCCATTTATCGACTGTCACGCCGATCAACGCGATGCGCAGACTGTTCATCCCGATTGTCAGGGGGACCGAGCTGAGGAAAATAATCAAACGCTTCCACGTGGCGGCCCGGTAAAGGTAGGCGATCAGAAACGCAAAGCTCATCAGCGGGAAAAGGTAGCGAAGACCGCTACAAGCATCGGCGACTTGAAGCTGTATCCCCCCAAGATCGATGACGTTGCCTTCCTGATAAACGGGCACACCAAGGCCATCGAGCACCATGACGCCCAGGCTCGAGGAAAGGAGCTGCATTTGCGCCGAAAGGGCCACGAAGATCAGCTGGGGTAGCGGGACCGCGAAGAACAGGCAGATAAATCCCGGCAGCATCACATTGAGGATCGGAACCCCGAACATCGTCGCACACAGGCCCATGAGCGCAACGATGAAGCCGTACAGAGCGATGACGTCGAAAGTCGATAGTTCACCGACCACCAGGAGCAACAAGCCGGTGATCAGAACGAGAAGTCCGGCCCAGGAGGCTTTGGGTTCAACGCACTTTTCGATCAGTCGGTGCCAACAGATCAGCGCCGCGATCGGCGGTAACAGAAAAGCGTGGCTGTATTCTTCTTTCTGCCAATAGCCGATAAGGATCGAAAGAGGGTGTTCGAAGCCGATAATCAGCAACAACATCCCCAGGAAAAAAACGACGAGTGGAACAAGGCCGAGAGGAAACCTAATGTTCTGGTCGCTACTCGAAACTGTCATTGATCTGTTCGTCCGACGCAATGGGAGGGATCGTTCCGGTGCTTCCGGTTATGTACCTCGACGAGTAGTAGAATACCGACAAGGTTACTGAGTGGGAAGCGTCCTGAATCGACGACAAAATTCTACTATTTCTTTGCCGCCCAGGCGGCGATGGCTGCTTCCACGGAGACGCTTTCGGCATTCCTGATTGCGCCTGGGGTTACGGAGAATCGAGGGGCCGGTGCCGGTTGCGGCACGTTGAAGGCCGGGGAGATGGTTGCCCTTGCCGCCATGTGCGGATAGGCGGCGACCTCGCCCATCGGCAGGACCGGCGTGACACAGGCGTCTGTGCCGTCGAACACCGCCGTCCATTCTATCCGCGTCCGCGAGCCAAATGCCTTTGCTAAATCCGCCTTGAGGCGCGGCCATTGGGTGCGGTCGTCCTGAATTGGCAAATAGCTGTCGGGCAACCCGGTCAACTGAATTAGGAGACGGAAGAATTGAGGTTCGATGGCGCCAACTGCCATGAAGCCGCCATCGCTTGTCTCGTAGACATGGTAGTACGGAGCGCCGCCATCCAGCATGTTGGCTTCGCGGACATCGTCCCATTGTCCGGCATTGCGCATGTCCCAGGCCATGCCCATCAGGGATGAAGCCCCATCGACCATAGCGCAATCGACGACCTGGCCCTCCCCGGTTTTCGCCGCGTGACGGGTCGCAGCCAGCAGGCCCATGACCAGATACATCGCGCCACCGCCAAAATCGGCCACCAAATTCAGCGGCGGAACCGGTCGTTCAGCGGGGCCAATGGCATGCAGCGCGCCCGTCAGGCTCAGGTAATTAATATCATGGCCAGCCATCGGGGCCATGGGGCCTTCCTGGCCCCAGCCGGTCATGCGACCGTAGACCAGCTTCGGGTTAAGGGCGATTAGCTGGTCGGGACCGAGACCGAGCCGCTCCATGACGCCGGGGCGAAAACCTTCGACAAGACAGTCAGCCTCAGCCACGAGAGCGAGTACCGCATCGATCCCAGACTGAGATTTGAGATCGAGGGATAGCTTCCTGCGGCCTCTGCCGAGCACACGATAGCGTGGATTTTCCGCCCCTGGACGTTCGATCGTGACGATGTCCGCACCCAGATCCGCCAACAGCATGCAAGCGAACGGAGCGGGGCCGAGCCCGGCCATTTCGACGATTTTGAGATCAGACAGGGGTCCGCGCACGCGATGATCCTCCGGATGCGGCCCGTTCCGGGCCTGAATTATCTCTCGGTCATCCCCAATTAATGCGTCTGTGGCAAGTCCTGAAATTGCGCGGTGCCTGTTCAGGCGCACGCTTTTCGTATGATCGCGTCATCGGTGCCTTAGAATTTTGCTCTATCGCGCAATTTATAGAAATCCGCGCCTACTTTGGTGTCGCGAAGATCTTTGCCTAGCGGAGGGGCTGGCAGATGATCTAGGGAATGCGGCATTGCGTCTGCGTCTGACGATAGGGTCAATACGGGGTTGCTAAATAGCCCTTTTGACTCGAGTCTCCGTCACGCTCAGCATTAGTGCGAACGCGCTTCCTCGCCAGACGCAGGCGGCAGCACAAAAATTTTTAGGATCGGACCGATCATGAGCAACGATACCGCAGAAGTCTTCATTCTGAGTTATGCCCGCACGCCGATGGCCGGTCTGCAGGGAGCCCTGTCGAGCGTTAAGGCTACCCAACTCGGCGCCGTCGCCGTCAAGGCCGCGGTGGAGCGCGCAGCTGTGCCGGGTGACAAAGTGGAACGGGTCTTCATGGGGTGCGTCCTCCCAGGAGGGCTCGGTCAGGCGCCGGCGCGGCAAGCGGCCCTCGGCGCCGGATTGCCGAAATCCGTGCCATGCACCACGCTCAACAAGATGTGCGGCTCCGGGATGGAGGCGATCATCTATGGCCACGACGCCATCAAGGCTGGCGCTGCCGATATTATCGTCGCCGGCGGTCTCGAGAGTATGAGTGGCGCGCCCTATCTGACCATGAAGCACCGTGGCGGTGCTCGCATTGGTCATGACACCCTTTACGATTCCATGTTTCTCGACGGTCTTGAGGACGCCTACGAGCCGGGTCGGTTAATGGGAAGTTTCGCTGATGGCTGTGCCCGGAAGTATGAGTTCAGCCGTGCCGAACAGGATGCCTACGCCCTGGAGAGCTTGCAGCGTGCGCTCGATGCGATGAATAACGGCGGATTTGCGCGTGAAATCGTGCCCGTGAAAGTCACTGGCCGGCAGAACTTCGATGTGGTCGAGGATGAGCAGCCACGCAAGGCCGACCCGTCTAAAATCCCGCTCCTGAAGCCAGCGTTTTCGAAGGACGGCACGGTTACGGCGGCTAATGCCAGCTCGATCTCGGACGGGGCGGCTGCCATTGTGCTCGCATCCAGAAACGGGGCCGTTAACGCGAAACCGATTGCGCGAATCGTCGGCAC
>CAIXXC010000489.1 GCA_903923205.1 uncultured Rhodospirillales bacterium
AACACCGCAAGCTAGCCGCCTAAAACCCAACCCCAGACGAGGCCCGCACTCCGCTAATTTACGCCGCGAGTTGTGCCAAATGTTCTGACGACGGACAACCGACCGAGTGCTTGTCGCTAACCTTTAGGTCGAATGACCTGAAGGGTTCACGCGCTACGTCGACGCGCTCTGGATCAACGCCGAGTACGCTCTTCCAACTGGCCCTGCGCGAACGCGTTCCTTCCGCGATGACGAGGTCGCCGGCGGCGATATCGTCGCGCGGCGGGAGGATCAGGTTGATGCCTTTGTCGAGCAGCTCCCTGAGCAGCGGATCCTGCGAGGACTTCGAACACAACGCCATCTATTCAACTCCCGATCTAACTGGCAATTCGCGAAGGTTATCCGGACGTTCTGTAGCGTACGACGCAGGTTAGGCTACGACAACCGTTCGCTGCGCTTCATGAGAACCCTTAAATGCGCGTTGCTTGGGCGAACGAAAGTCCGTTTTTAGAATTCATATGGGTTTTGCTGAATGACCGAGTTTTAGGACACCTTGCTACCAAGCCGCGTTTCATTGAGCGAACGGCGGGTTCTGCCGGGAGCTGCCGTGCTAGGCGCGATCAGCGAACGACGAGAATTGGTCGCTTTCTGCCGCTTGGCGCGAGTTATGCGTTGCTGTCGATGATCGCCTATCAAAAGCAACGCCATTTGTTGATCGCAAAATATGGCTTTGCCTATGTCAAACCGGATTGGCCGCCAGAAGCTGGACAACGCATCCTCAAAACTTCAGCGTTACGAAGCGCATTTTCCGGCCGCTCCGTTCCTTGATCTCGAGCAGTCTGCGGCGTGTCACCAAGAACGCTTATCTCGAACGCCACCTCAAATTCGGGCTGAGCAAAGCGGGATGGAGCACAGCAATATTCACGCCGGGCGCAGCAAAAATTATGGACTAAGACTAAGTACTTGTATCATATGATATAATGACTTTTTCGCCTTCCGAATTATAGAAAGTCACTCGTCTGTCGAGACGGAAAATTTCCTCTGCATCCTCTCTCAGCAAAGGACTATCCCCGTCGTCATCAAGGAATGTATCGACTTTTTCGGGGCCGAAAAATATGTCCAACGCCGCTGAAAGATCCGGCTTTGTATAATACCCGTCATCCTTGCGGCCGCTCAGGTCCTGAGCATATATGACCACTCTCATGTCAGCCTCCAAAAATTGAAACGGTCAAGATCACTGATCATAGGGTCAGTCCAGATAGCGCGATGGTAAATCGCCGGCATCGAGCTGTTCCATCAGGATAGCGACCGGCCCGCTTATCGCCCGCTGCCCTTTTTCCCATCGATGCACGCTCGCCTTGTCGGCAATTCGCAGCACGCGGGCTAGTCCGTCGAGTGATAACCCCGCTTTTGTGCGAATCGCGCGGAATTCTTCGGGAGTCATGGCGCTCGCCCTGTGCTCAAAATCTCACACTGTTTGGGCCGCATAACGATCCAGTTCTGGCCAGTCTCCAATTCCATATTCTACTTTGTATGCAGCCATTGCGGCTTTGCCGGCAGGCGTTTTCAAATGAAACACCAATTCGCGAGCTTCATTTGCAAGCTGCTGAAACCGTTCTGGCGCCAAGCCGCCGAATGTTTGGCATTGATCGACCATGATGTTGATTATGTGGGCGATGTCAGCGGCATCGGTGACGCCCGTGTACTTGGTGACGCTCTCTGTGATCCAGTCAGCCATGTTTTTCCCTTGAGAGGCGGGGAGTGCCCTGTGGCAATATTTGTATATTGTGGTCCAATGGACTACGCAATGGAGAATTGCGCTATGGGAACTTTCTATTCTCCATATGCCCGACATCATGTGGGTACGGGCTCGCCAATCTGCGAAAGCCATTGCTTCTAAGGAAGATGTGCTGTTTCCGCAGTCCGTCCTGAAATCTCCTTCACCTGGCGTTGGCGCGCGCCCAAATCTCCGATCCAGTCAGCAACCTCCTGAGCGACTGCTTGCTCCCCACGTTGACGGACGGCGCATTCCCAAACGATGCATACGTGCCATCCGATGTCGCGAAGCCTTGTCAAAGCGGCCAGATCGCGCTCGACATTCCGGGCAAATTTTTGTTCCCAGAAGGCTGCATTGGTTTTTGGCACTGATGCATTCCGGCACCCGGCATGGCGATGCCAGAAACACCCGTGAACGAAAATTGCGGACTTGTGTTTCGGCAAAACAATGTCGGGTTTTCCAGGCAGCCCCGCAGCATGGAGCCGGAACCGGAAACCGGCATGATGCAGCGCTTTGCGGAGTCTGATTTCCGGCGAGGTGTTCTTTCCCTTGATGGCAGCCATCATCCGGGAGCGGGTATTTGTGTCCACCACGTCTGCCAATGGTTGCGCCCTTCTTGACGGTATGCGACTTCATCATTGAAAATGAGGGAAAGCAGAAAACCGTCGATGCACAGCGATTTTGCCATTGTCGATCTGTTTGCGGGGCCTGGCGGACTGGCCGAAGGATTCTCGTCATTTGAGACGGGAATGGGGCATCGCCCGTTCTCGGTCGAACTGTCCGTGGAGAAGGAAAAATCTGCCCATCAGACTTTGCGCTTCAGAAGTTTTTTGCGCCAGTTCGGCCAATCGTTCCCTCAGGAGTACTATGACTGGCTTAACGAAGGCGGCTCCGAGCCTGACTGGCAGGCACTATATCGACCCCAATGGCGGGCTGCCGAAAATGAAGCGCTCTGTCTGACCCTTGGCGACGAACGTGCTGGCCGGATCATTACAAAGCGGATCAAGCAGATCAGGAAGATGCATGGCAAGAACACCGTGCTGATCGGCGGGCCACCCTGCCAAGCCTATTCGCTCGTCGGGCGCGCGCGAAATCGCGGCATCGCTGGATATGACGCGGCCCAGGATCATCGTCATTTTCTCTATCGCGAATATATCGGCATCATCAGCCAGCTGGAACCGGCCGCCTTCGTCATGGAAAACGTCAAAGGCATGCTTTCCTCCACCGTCGATGGCGTGCGAATGTTCGACCTTATTACCGCGGACCTGCGCACGCCGCCGGATACCGTGGGATATGAGCTTTACGCTTTTGCACCAAAGGGTTCGTCCGCCGCCGCGAAGGGTAACAGCCCTTCTGATTTCGTCGTGCGCGCCGAGGAACTGGGTGTCCCGCAAGCCCGCCACCGGGTTATTATTCTGGGGTTAAGGAAGGATATTGCCGAGGCGATTGAAAATCCTGATCAAGGTTTGGGCGCGACCATTGCTGGCCTGCTTGCAAGATCGGCATTCCCGCGCGCGCGCGTAGCCGACGTGCTGGACGGCATGCCACGACTGCGTAGCGGGCTCAGTCGTCAGAAAGATGATTGCCAATCATGGGCAAGCGTTCTGGCAGATGCCTGCATTGATACTTTGGCGCAGGCGTCCGGACTTCCCGGCAATCTAGAGCTGAAATTTCGCAAAATCGTAGAATCTGTCCGTAGGGAGGCGAAACTCGGGTCAACACTTCCACGACAGGCAGGTTCGCCAAACGGTATGGGACCAGCGTGCCCGGCAGCGCTCGCAGACTGGTTGCGAGACGATAAACTTGCTCACCTGCCCAATAACGAAACGCGTGGCCACATGCCGGGCGATCTATCCCGTTATCTTTTCGCATCGGCCTATGCGGCGATTTCCGGCCAGTCGCCAAAAGCATCATCCTTTCCTGCAGCACTCGCCCCCGATCACAGGAACTGGGAGACGGGCAAATTTTCCGACCGGTTCCGTGTTCAGTTGAGGGGCCAGCCGTCGACGACCGTTACCAGCCACATTTCCAAAGACGGGCACTATTTCATTCATCCAGACCCTGCGCAGTGTCGCAGTCTGACTGTCCGCGAGGCAGCACGCCTGCAGACATTCCCGGACAACTATCTGTTCAGGGGAAACCGGACAGAACAATTCGTCCAGGTGGGAAATGCGGTGCCGCCGTTCCTTGCTCGCCAGATCGCATCGGTATTATGGAACATTCTGTCTGTCTCACGCGCACGAGTAACAGAGGCAGCGCCTGAGGCTGACATGGTTGAGCGGGCTGCGTAGCGATGGCAGCGGCTGGCTTTTCGACCAATGTCCGCACAAAGGAAGCTGCCCCGCATGCTGCCATGCTCATCGAGAGCATGCGGGATATCGGCTATTCCCTCGAAACCGCGCTTGCCGACATCATAGACAATTCGATTACGGCAACGGCCCGCTCTATCCGCCTTTTTGCCGACACGACCAGCGCCCGGCCATGCCTTGCCATTCTGGATGACGGCACAGGAATGACGGAAGACGAACTGCTCGCAGCGATGCGGCCAGGCAGCCGTAATCCGCTTGATACGAGGGACAAGGATGATCTGGGCCGCTTCGGTCTTGGTTTGAAGACCGCGTCATTTTCACAATGCCGGAAGCTGACTGTTGCGTCGCGCAAGGATGGGGTCACATCTTGCGCAAGGTGGAATCTTGACGAGGTGGCCCGGACCAACAAGTGGCTCGTCGAGTTTCTTGACGATTGTTCCGGCGTGCCCTGGATTGACGAGCTGGGAAGTGCGGGAACGCTGGTCATATGGGAGTCGCTTGATCGTCTGATCGAAGGTGACGGCAACGATGCTCGCTCGGCATTTGTCTCGAGGCTGGACGACGCTGCAGAGCACCTTGAGCTTGTGTTTCACCGCTTCATTGCCGGCGAACGTGGCATCCGCAAAGTCGCCCTTTTTCTGAATGGACGGCAACTAGAGGCGTTTGATCCATTCCATTCCTCGCATCCCGCGACGCAGGCCGGCCCGGTCGAAAAGATTAAGTCTGGGGGGCAGGAGGTGGAAGTCCAGACCTTCACACTGCCGCATCACAAGAAGGACCCGGAAGGTTGGGAGCGCTACGCGGGCAAGGCCGGCTATCTCAAGAACCAGGGGTTTTATGTTTACCGTGGAAAGCGCCTGATCATTCATGGCACTTGGTTCGGCCTTGCCCGACAGAAAGAGCTGACGAAACTCGCCCGCGTCCGCATCGACATGCCGAATGGCATGGACGCTGACTGGAAGATCGACGTCAAAAAAGCTTCTGCTCAGCCGCCTTACCATGTGCGAGAACGATTGCGCCGCATCATCGAGACGATCGGTGCTACCTCGCGGAGAGTATATACGGCGCGTGGCCATCGTCTTGCCAGCGACAGTCGTCTGCCTGTCTGGCAGAGAAGGCAGAGTGGCAACGAAATTTCGTATTGCCTGAATCCGGATCATCCGGTGTTCGCTGAATTTTCGGCACGTCTGCCAGATGAGCTCACGGCCGATTTCCGGTACATTCTGGAAATGGCTGCTTCATCGATCCCGATCGATGCGCTCTTTGCAGATATCAGCTCGAACCCCGAAAGTGTTTCGGGATCAGATCTGGCTGAGGATAGCCTGGAACATATTGTCAAAACGACATTTTCCGCGCTCAAGGCGTCCGGCATCAGTACCGAGGATGCAATGCAGATGATGCGGGTCACCGATCCATTCCGTGAAAAATGGGAGCTGGTTGCGAACCAGCTTCAAGACCAGATGAAAGAAACCGCAGATGAGTGACGGCCTGAAAATGCTCGAAACGATGGTCGGGGCGCAGTTGGCAAAGGAACCACTGCCGTCACCTGATCGCATCCGGGAGCTTATAGGGCAAATCAGGCAGATTCCACTCTGTTCAGATGTCTCCGACGACCAGTCTGAAGAACTGGCTCGCTCCCTCGAAAACAGTCACGGTGTTTCGATGAAGATCGGGTCGATGCTTACGGCCAAGGATTATGTGCCCTGGCTCGCAGCAGCACGCGCGGCGATCGATCCTTACTACTGGAACCGCTATCGTCAATTGATGGCCGAGAAGGGCTTTTCGGGTGATGTGCTGGCTACACTTGATGACGTGACCGAACGGATCTTGAATCTTCTTGAAAATCCGATGAAAGCAGAAAGCTGGGATCGGCGTGGAATGGTGGTCGGCCATGTCCAGTCGGGGAAGACGGCCAATTACACCGGCGTTATCTGCAAGGCTGCGGACGCCGGCTACCGGCTCATCATTGTCATTGCAGGCATTCACAACAACCTCAGGAATCAGACCCAGATGCGGATCGACGAGGGCTTCGTCGGTCGTGACAGCGCCCGCCTGCTGTCAAACCGTGACGATCCTGCCCAGCGCTTCATCGGGGTCGGCCGTTTCGACAAATCGCGTCGACCGGTGACTTTCACCAATTCGATCAAGGATTTCAGCAAGACACTGGCATCCGGGGTCGGTGTGCCACTCGACAATCTGCGCGAACCAGCGATCTTCGTCATCAAGAAGAACAGCTCTACCCTGAAAAATCTCATTTCATGGTTGCAGGAACATAACCAGCGCGCTGGTACATCTGTGATCGACGCGCCCATGCTGCTGATCGATGACGAAGCGGACAATGCGTCTATCAATATCCGCAAGGGACCAGACGAAGTTTCCCGCATTAATGGACAACTCCGCACTCTGCTGAAGCTGTTCGATCACAGCTGCTATGTCGGCTACACTGCCACGCCGTTCGCCAACATCTTCATCGACCCGGACAGCGAAACCGACATGCTGGGAGAAGACCTGTTTCCCCGTGACTTCATTGTCAGCCTGGATCCGCCAACCAACTATTACGGCGCCAATCGCGTTTTCCTGGAAGAAAGCGAAGCGATCATCCGACCGATCACCGATAATGGCGACCTGCTACCCTTGAAGCACAGCAAGGCTTTCACGATCTCTGCGCTGCCGGGCAGCCTTGAAAAGGCTGTACGTACATTCGTCGTGGCGCGGGCGATCCGGCTGGCACGGGGTCAGCACGGCAAGCACAGTTCCATGCTGGTCAATGCGTCACGGTTCACCGACGTCCAGCGGCAGATGCGCAACGAGGTCCACGCGCTGGTTGACCACATCCGCGCAAGTGTCCGTGTGAACGGTGCGCTTGCCAATGCAAAGGCCTTGCAGGATTTCGAGATCGCGGCGCTCCATTCAGTCTGGCTCGAAGAGTATGCGCCGGACAGTGAATTCAGCTGGAGCGACATCCAGCCGCTGCTGCTTGAGAGCGTCGCTCCGATTTCCGTTGTCGAGGTCAACAGTCGCTCGTCAGGCAACTTGGCCTACCACGACCATGAGGAGCACGGCCTGAATGTTATCGCAGTTGGCGGTTTCTCACTATCGCGCGGACTTACGCTCGAAGGACTGACCGTCAGTTACTTCCTGCGCAATTCGATGATGTACGATACGCTGATGCAGATGGGCCGCTGGTTCGGATACCGACCCGGCTACGACGATCTGTGCCGGGTGTGGATGCCCGAGGAAGCGGAGGGCTGGTATGCACATATCGCGGAATCCATCGAGGAGCTGCGGGATGAATTGCGCAGCATGGAAGCAGTCGGTGCGACACCGGAGCAATTCGGCCTGAAAGTTCGCAGCCACCCTGACACATTGATCGTGACGGCCCGGAACAAGATGGGATCTGGCGAAAAACTCGTTGTTTCGATCGGCCTCGCCAACAAGTTTGCCGAAACGGCAATTCTCAAGCGTGACGCAGACAGCCTGCGGGCGAACCGCAACGCTGCGATCGCGTTGGCAAGGGCACTCGAAGCGGAAGGCCTGCCGCTGAAATCGGCGCAAAAGGTAACAGGTGGTTACCTGCTCTCCGACGTACCTGTCGCACCGGTCCGGGATTTCATAGCGGCATTCGTCAACCATCCTGGTTCTCTGCTCACGGACACGCGGCCAGTCTGCCAGCATATCGACGATCGGGCAGCAACCGAACTCGCTGAATGGGATGTGCTATTTTCCAGTCTGCAGAAGCGGGAAGAATATGGGCTGTCCGATCAGTCGCTAGGCGTTACGATCAACTGCCCGCGCCGCAGTGCTGGCAAGGAAAGTACCGATGGCACTTTGCGCGTGACAAACAAGCAACGCGTGGCGTCAAGAGGCGTGGAGAAGACCGGTCTTACTGACGATCAGATCGAGCATGCGGAACTTGAGTACCGTGAACGTGGCGATGCCAAGCAATCCAAGGATGGCAGCTGGAATTACCCTGACCGGATCTACCGGGCAAAGCGTGAGCGCCCTCTCCTGATCGTTCATCTGCTCGCCATCGGCGGAAAAGACGATGATCTTCGCGGAAACGAGCCTGTTGTGGCCTGGAGTATCAGTTTCCCCGGGACTGCAATGGAAGAAAAGAAGGTAACCTATGTCGTGAATACGACTTGGGTCAGGGAAAATTTCTCGGACGAGCTGGATGACGAGGAAATGGGGGGCGACGATGAGCGCTGAAGATCCCTGGACCGGCCTTGAACCGCCGGCGTCGGCTGACATAATCAATGCGAAGCGTGTCGATGGCAAACACCCATGGAACTTTTTCTGGGCGCGCAGCGTAGACAGGAAATGCCTGCTCATCCTGCAATGTGCCACTGTTTCTGCTCCAAAAGGCAAGTTGCCGAAATTGAAAGGGATCGAAGTTGCGCTGTCCGAGCCGGACTCAGGCGGCAACATCATGGTTTCCTTGAAGCTGACCGATAACCAGCATCGCGATATCTTCCACCGCCTTTGCCTTGACATTGTTCAGGCTACGTCCGCTGCGAAATCCGAGCACGAGGCGGGCGAGACGTTCTTGGCGCGCACATGGCGCTGGCACCATCTGTTACGGGGCGGAAGCGATCGCCGGCTGTCTGCGGAGGAGCAGAAAGGTCTGATCGGTGAACTTTTTGTTCTGGAACGCTATCTCATCCCTGCCTTTGGCCCGGCAGATGCGACCGCAGCCTGGGTCGGCCCGACTGGCTCTCCCAAGGATTTCGAATGCGGCCGCATTGCCATCGAAGCCAAGGCAAGGCGAGGTGCCGCAAGGCCATATGTCGCCATATCGTCGGAATTTCAGCTGGATGCGGATGGTTGTGATGCGCTTTTCATTTTCGTGGTCGAACTGGACACCGCGCCGGAAGATGCTGCTACGGCATTCACACTGACCGATGTTGCGCGCCGAATTGCTGACCGGATCGCAGCCGGATCGCCTTCGGTAATCGAACGGTTTGAAGGGCAGTTGATCGCGGCGGGATTTTTGTGGGACGACGATTACTCATCCTTCCGCTGGATTTCCGGCCCGCATCGCTTCCTTCACGTAGGGGCGGGCTTTCCGTGCATCACTCCCGCAGCTTTCGCGTCCGGCGTGGAGCGGGTGCGATACGATTTGTCTCTGGTGGAATGCGAGCAGTTCAGAGTTGATGACGATATCGTGCGCGGCAAGCTGAAAGGCGTGGGGCAATGACGATCAGCCTTGAGGAGTTTCATCAGGACTTCTTTCAGGAAGTGATGGCAGCGGCCGACGTTGACGGGCTCTATGCTGAAGATTCGTTCTTTGAGCTGTTCTGCGAATATCTGGCCGACGCCGGCGAATTCGACACGGCGGACCGGGCTTCTTATTGTCCAACTGCAGGCGGAATCCGGGTTGACGGTTATGCTGGTGATCCATCGCAAAGCGCCGGTGTGCTGAGCCTGATCATTCAGGATTTCAGCCAGTCTCCCGATATTGCCCGGCTCACCCAGACCGACATGAACGCAATTTTCAAGCGGCTGGAGAATTTCCTGAAGAAGACGCTCGATGCCAAGTTCAGAAACAGTCTGGAGGAAACCAGCGCAGCCTTTGGCCTTGCCGATCTTATTGCCGTCCGCTGGCCCCATATTTCGAAAATCCGGCTCTTCCTGGTCAGCAACCGCCAATTGAGCGCCAAAGTCGACGGTCGCGAAGCGGGCGAACTGGACGGACGGCATCTGTCCTACTCTGTATGGGACGTGGAACGCCTCCATCGTTTCGCGGCCGCCGGTTTCGGGCGCGAAGACATCGTCATCGATCTCGACACCGAACACGGGGGACCCATCCCTTTGCTGCCGGCACATATGGGCGATGCTGACTACAAGGCCTATCTTGCAGTCGTACCTGGCACGCAGCTGGCATCTATTTATGATCGATGGGGTTCGCGTCTTCTCGAACAGAATGTCCGGGTTTTCCTGCAGGCACGAGGGGGTGTGAACAAGGGCATGAGGAACACGATCGACAATGACCCGGACATGTTTTTCGCCTATAATAACGGAATAACTGCAACGGCGGAGGGTGTCACGACGCGGGAATCCGGAGAAGGGTTGGTGCTGACCGGGCTAAGAAATTTCCAGATTGTGAATGGTGGACAGACCACGGCATCGATCCATGCCGCAAAGCGCCGAAACGCCGACCTTTCCAAAGTCTTTGTTCAAATGAAGCTTTCAATCGTGCCGCCTGACCAGGCGGTCGACATCGTCCCGCGCATTTCTGAATTTGCCAATAGCCAGAACCGTGTAAACGCCGCCGACTTCTTCGCCAATCACCCGTTCCATGTCCGGCTCGAAGAATTTTCGCGAAGAATGTTTGCCCCATCCCCCGATGGTACGTTCAAACAGTCCAAGTGGTTTTATGAGCGGGCAAGGGGACAGTATCAAGACGCGCGCGGACTGCTGAATCCCGGACAGCGCAAGAAGTTCGATCTTGAATATCCGAAGGCCCAATTGATTTCGAAAACAGATCTGGCGAAATACCTTAATGTCTGGCGAGGTTGTCCAGATATCGTCAGCAAAGGGGCGCAGAAAAACTTTGCTCAATTCGCAGGTGCTATCGGTTTGGAATGGAAGAAGCAGCCTGATGCTTTCAATGAAGATTTTTTTCGTCAGGTTGTCGCAAAAGCATTGATATTCCGGGCTACAGAGGAAATCGTTACCGAGCAGTCGTGGTATCAGGGCGGCTACCGGGCTAATGTCGTTGCTTACGCGATTGCCAAGTTGGGTTACGATTGCGAGCAGCGCGAAGATTTTGTGGATTTTGACGCCATATGGCGGGCTCAAGGCATATCGGAAAACATGGGCACGGCAATCGCGCTTGTCGCTGAAGCCGCCCATGACGTGTTGGTGTCACCACCTGCCGGAATCAGCAACGTCACGGAATGGGCCAAACAGCAGGCTTGCTGGGCGCGGGTCAAGGTGTTGGCAATCGACTGGCCCGAGGCATGGCTGAATGAACTTATCGGCAAGGATCGTGTCAAGGAAGGCAAGCGGGCGGGCATCAAGGACCAGAAGCTTCTGAATGGCATCGAAGCCCAGTCGCTTGTTGTCTCCGCCGGGGGACAATTCTGGGAGCAATTGAGTGCATGGGGCCAGACGCGAAAGCTTCTTTCTCCGACTGAGCTCGGAATCCTTCGTGTGGCTGCTTCCGTCCCGATGAAGATCCCGACCGAGAAGCAGGCACTGAAAGCAATCGAGTCTATGCGCAAGCTGCGATCTGAAGGTTGCCTGCTGGGTGCCGAAATCGCGCTCTGAAAGTTGGAGTGAACCTCAGCCGCAGGATCGCTTTCAGTTCCCGCCGGGAGCGGCGCCATGGCTGCAGTAGCAAATCAGGCCTGAAAACCAGATCGACCCACCGCAGGAAGGTACAATGTAGGGCACACCGTACGCAATACATTGCAGCGGCGCAAATATCTGCAATAACTTTGAAAACTGGCGATCGATGGCTGTCGTGCATTACCCATGCACAGTGATTTGCTCACAGTTCGCACAAATCGAATCAATTTGGTCTGCCTGAAAGGCGTGCAAAACCGCAGGTTCAATGTTCTTGACATGTTCCGTTTGTCGATTTAACCCGAATGCACTTTCGCAGTGCGACTAGGCTTCTTTTATTGAGGAGTCGGTCATGAAATCCAATGTACCATTACAAGCCTATGTGCCCGGCAACATCGCCGCCTGGGTCGAAGGGCAGGCGCGCAAGGCGGCTGTCAGCCGCAGCCAATGGCTCGGCACCGTGCTGGCCGATCTTTATGAAGGCCGTGTGCGTGATGAGGCCCTGCGCAAAGGGCAGGCACAACTGCATCGCCAGTTGGTGTTCGTCACTTGCGCGCTCGAGGCCATCCTCGCTTCCCACCCGGACCCCGCTTTGCGTGAGCGGGTGCACGAGGCTTTCCGCCGCAAAGTGGCTGCACTGGACGGGGAGGCGGGCCAATGATCCGCCGGACCAC
>CAIXXC010000490.1 GCA_903923205.1 uncultured Rhodospirillales bacterium
AGCTGGCCGTAGGGGCGCCGTCCTAAACGCAGCTCTGTTTGGTATCGAATTTATGGCGCTCGCTGGTCTCCTCGGAGGACGGCGTCTTTATCTACTAGGTTCGCGTGCTTGATGTCGGATCATGGTGGGACGCGGGAAGCCGCGTGGCCATGATCTTTGTTTTTAAGCGTAATGTTCTACGAGGGTGTGATTGGAATGCCGACCATCAACCAACTGATCCGGAAGCCCCGGGCGCCGCTCGCGGCCCGTAACAAGGTCCCGGCGCTCGTTGCATGTCCCCAGAAGCGTGGGGTGTGCACCCGGGTCTATACGACGACCCCGAAGAAGCCGAACTCGGCGCTCCGTAAGGTCGCGCGCGTTCGCCTGACGAATGGGTTCGAGGTTACGAGCTACATTCCTGGCGAGGGCCACAACCTTCAGGAGCATTCGGTCGTCCTGATCCGCGGCGGTCGCGTGAAGGATCTTCCGGGCGTTCGGTACCACATCATCCGCGGCACGCTTGATACGCAGGGCGTCAAGGATCGGCGTCAGCGCCGCTCCAAGTACGGCGCCAAGCGTCCCAAATAAGCAGTCGATTCGGATAAGAGAGGAAGCGGAGCATGTCGCGTCGTCGCGCTGCTGAGAAGCGGGAAGTCCTGCCGGATGCCAAGTATGGCGACCCGGTTGTTACCAAGTTCATGAATTGCCTGATGTTCGAAGGCAAGAAGTCGACGGCCGAAGGGATCGTCTACTCTGCGTTCGATCGCATCTCGAAGCGTACGGGCCAAGACCCGCTGCGGATTTTCCACGACGCCCTGACGAATGTCCGGCCCGCCGTGGAAGTTCGTTCGCGTCGTGTCGGCGGTGCGACCTATCAGGTTCCGGTCGAAGTGCGTTCCGATCGCGGTCAGGCATTGGCGATTCGCTGGTTGATCGGCTCCTCGCGGTCGCGTGGCGAGAACAGCATGGAAGAGCGGTTGTCCGGTGAGTTGCTGGATGCGTCCAACAACCGTGGTGCCGCCGTGAAGAAGCGTGAAGATACCCATCGGATGGCGGACGCGAACAAAGCGTTCTCTCATTACCGCTGGTAATCGAAAGAGGATCGAAGAGCCAATATCATGGCACGGAGCATTTCCATCTCGCGGTATCGGAACATCGGTATCCTGGCTAGCCAGGATGCCGGTCGGACGACCACGACCGAGCGGCTCCTGGCGGTTTCTCGCCAGGGCGGTGAAGGCCGTGGCGCGGGTATCGATGCGACCGCCGCGATGCTCGGCTCTGAGATCATTCGGACGATCACTTTGACGTCTGCAGCGACGAGCTGCGACTGGCGCGGCAATCTGATCAATATCGTCGAGCTGTCCGGGGCGCAACGTGCACCGGCAGATGACTTGGTCTCCGTGCTTGATGGGCTTGTGATCGTAATTGACGGCGCGGCGGGACTGACACCGAAGACTGAGGCCGCACTCGCGATGGCACGTCACAGCGGTCTGCCGCGCGTGGTGTTCGTCAACAAGCTTGACCTTGCC
>CAIXXC010000491.1 GCA_903923205.1 uncultured Rhodospirillales bacterium
AACCTCTTTATGCGGTAAGCCCGGGCACAACAGCGAGAAAGCGCTGGTCCAATACTCCGATTCGGACATATGGGGTATATTGTCATCGGATGTTAACATCGTCGCAAGTTCGACGAGAGAGAGTCAACATGTTGCTCCACGAGGAAGGTCTCAGGCATACGATACGCCAGATTCCGGCGTTCTCTGCCCTGCCAGACCTGATCCTGGGGGAATTGGTTGCGCAGAGCCGGAATGTCGATTTTCCCGCCGGTGAACGTCTGGTCCAACAATCTGACGCCGGCGATTTCGCCATCGTACTCTTGGTGGGAGACGTCTGCGTCGTTAATGAAAGCCCTCTCGGTCCAGAGGTTCTGGCCGAGATATCGGGTCCCGCGCTTCTTGGCGAAATCGGCGCGCTCGCCGGGTTAAGGCGCACGGCCAGTATTCTGGCCCGTTCACCGGTGTCGGCCTTGCTTGTGGATCGCGAAACATTGTTGCGAATCTGCCGTCATGTTCCGGAGATCATGCAGTCTGTGGTCGGGCAATTGGGTGGGCTGATCGAAAACATGAACCGCGCTCTGGGACTCTATGCCGGCGGTCTTGCGGCGCTTGAAAAGGACGAATTCGATCCGGCAATCCTGGACACGCTCAGCAACCCGATCCCCCAGGTTAGGAATTTCAGCGCCGCATTTAGGCGCTTTGCCAAGCACATCGCGCAGGAGCGGCGCAAGCGCGACGAAATGAGCAGTGCCGCGCTGATCCAGCGCGCCATGTTGCCTCAGAACCTCGACGCGCTGCCGCTGCATGATCGATGTGACGTGTTCGCTAACATGAAGCCCGCGCGCGCCATCGGCGGCGATTTCTATGACGTTTTCATGCTCGACGATAACAGGCTCGTCCTCGCCGTCGGTGATGTCTGTGGCAAGGGTGTGCCGGCCAGCCTCTTCATGACGGTGACCATGACGACCCTGCGATTGGCATCCCGAGCCGATCTGGCTCTGCTGCCGACCTTGGAGCGAGCCTCGACAATGCTCTATGAGCAGAATCCGACGATGATGTTCGCGACCCTGTTCTACGGGATCCTCGACCTGGCGTCCGGCCGTCTCGATTACGCCATCTGCGGTCATAATCCGCCCTTCGTTCGCCGGTCCGATGGGCAATGGCTGCAATTACCAAGTGGTGGAACGCCACTCGGCATCACGCCGGTTGGTCGGTTCGGGCTGGATTCGATCGTGCTCGCGCCCGGAGAAGGTATTTTTATTTATACGGACGGCGTCACCGAGAGCATTGATCCTCTCGGTGTCGAATATGGCGATGAAAAATTGGCCTCAACCCTTGACGATCAGGTGGGCTCTTCATGCCGGCATTTGGTTGAAGCGGTGATGGCGGATGTCGATCGTTACGCAGCCGGTGGTGATCAGTTCGACGATATCACGTGTCTTGCGGTGATCATGAAATAGCCGTGGTGCGGTTATTGCGCGCTACCGTCATCGTTCCAAGCCGTCTCCGCCTCTTGGCGAAGCGACGCCAGTTCCTCTTCATGATGGTGCCAGTAGGCGCATTGACCATCCTTCGACGCCTGATTCAGTCCGGCGAAACCGGCATTGGAGATCATGACGTGAAGCTTTGGGTCCATCAAATTCTTGGACATTGATTCCTGGATCAGGGTTTTACCCTCGTAATTGATCAAGGGGATTGCCCCGAACTCGCCACCTGGCAAAGCCTTGCAGCCGATGGCAAAATAGATTTTGGTAACTCGGTTCAGAAAAGCCGCCCGCACTTTGACGTAAGCAGGGTTTTTCTCGTCGATCGAGCCTGCCGTCGGCACGGGAGATTCGACGCTCCTTATGGCGTCGGCATACGCATTTCCCGCCAGGCAGATTGCGAGTGCACCCATCATAACAATGCTACGCATATCGCTTCTCTCCCCTGTTAGCCGCAGCTTGCTCGCCGATCGTTGAGACCAGATTAACCGCCTTTTGCCTCAGTAGCTAGATCGCTACGCCAATGCGGCAAGCACAATCCATCGCGTCGCCGGAAAATAATGGGCAGGGTATGATGGCGCTAAACGTTGAAGCGGAAATGAAAGATATCGCCATCCCGAACAACATACTCCGAGCCTTCGAGCCGGAATTTGCCGGCGTCCTTGGCACCCTGTTCGCCGCTGCAGGCCACAAAATCGTCGTAGGCGATGGTTTCTGCGCGGATGAAGCCCTTCTCAAAGTCAGTATGGATGGCACCCGCAGCCTGGGGCGCCTTTGCACCCTGCTCGACAGTCCAGGCGCGAGCTTCCTTGGGGCCGATCGTGAAGAACGTCACAAGGCCGAGCAAGCCGTAGCCGGCCCG
>CAIXXC010000492.1 GCA_903923205.1 uncultured Rhodospirillales bacterium
CATTTCGGCCACGCGGCAGACGCGTGCGGAGTCACCCAGCCCACCTTGTCGGCGGGAATTAAGCATCTCGAAGACGTTCTTGGCGCGCTGCTCGTGAAACGCGGCTCCCGCTTCCAGGGGTTCACCGTGGAGGGCGAACGCGTGCTCGATTGGGCCCGGCGGATCGTCGGCGATACCCGCGCCATGCGAGACGAGGTCCGGGCCATCAAGCGGGGTGAGTTGAGCGGACACCTGCGTCTCGCCGTGGTGCCGACCGCACTCGGCATTGTCTCCGCGTTGACAGTGCCGTTCCAGGCCAAGCATCCGGGCGTCCGCTTTACTGTCCTGTCCCGGACCTCGATCCAGATTTTGACCGCGCTGGAGACGCTCGAGGTCGATGCCGGCATAACCTATCTCGATAATGAGCCGCTGGGCCGGGTTCGGACGGTGCCGCTCTACTCGGAGCGCTACTGCCTGCTTGTGACTGCGGACCACGCCCTTGCGGATCGAGCGACGGTGACCTGGGGCGAGGTCCGATCGGTCCCGCTCTGCCTACTGACCCGCGACATGCAGAACCGTCGGATTATTGACGGGTTGCTCGGTAGTGACGCCGGGGGGAGCGTCGCTCCAAGCCTGGAGTCTGATTCCATGCTGCTGCTCTATTCTCATGTGCGCACGGGCGCTTGGGCCAGCGTCATGCCTGAGCGCGTGGTCGAGACATTAGGGTATTCAGATCGCGTCCGAGCGGTCCCAATCATCGAGCCCGCGGCCATTCATACACTCGGCCTTGTCGTCCCTGATCGCGATATGATGGCGCCGCTTGCCGCCGCCCTGGTCGCCGAGGCGCTCCATTTCGCCGCACTCGGCGGCGTGGCTTGATAGAGAATCTCTATCGTATGACGAAATCCACCGCTTGATTCGTTCTCGCCTCAAGCCCACGGTTCCTCGCGAAACCAAGGGTTTAGGTCGTGAGAGCAATGGGTGAATATCTAGTTTGGTCTGTCGACGCGGCGGCCGATATCATCGCACGACATGCGGGGGGGCAGGGTCCCTTGCTCCCGCTGCTCCACGATATTCAGGCCAGCTTCGGGCATATACCGCAGGAAGCGATCCCGCAGATCGCGCTGGCGCTCAATCTTTCGCGCGCTGAAGTCCATGGGGTCGTTACTTTCTACCACGATTTTCACGAGGCGCCCGAGGGTCGTCATGTGCTGAAGCTTTGCCGCGCCGAGGCCTGCCAGGCGATGGGTGGCGAACGCCTCGCCGGACTTGCCCGCGACCGGCTGGATCTGGACTGGGGCGGGACGACGCCGGACGGCGCGGTCACGCTGGAGCCGATCTATTGTCTGGGACTTTGTGCCTGCGGGCCGGCGGCAATGGTTGACGGCGAGTTGGTTGGGCGTCTCGATCCCGTGCGTCTTGACCAGATCATTGCCGGATTGCGCGCACCATGACCCGCATCTTTGTTCCCCGTGACGCGGCCGCGATTGCGGTTGGGGCTGATGCCGTGGCTGCCGCGCTGGCAGAGGCCCTGCCGGGCGCGACGATTATCCGGAATGGCTCGCGTGGCCTTGCCTGGCTTGAGCCGATGGTCGAAGTCGAGACCGATCGTGGTCGTATTGCCTATGGGCCGGTCTCCGTTGCCGATGTCGCGGGCCTGGTTGCGGCCGGGCTCCTGTGTGGTCAGGCACACCCGCTGTGCCATGGACTGACTGAGGAGATCCCGTTCCTGAAGCGCCAGACTAGGCTGACCTTCGCGCGCTGCGGCATTACCGACCCCCTGTCGCTTGCCGATTACTGCGCACATGGCGGCTATCGGGGCTTGGAGCGCGCGATCGGCCTCGGCCCCGATGATACTATCGAAGAATTGGTGAAGTCTGGTCTGCGGGGCCGGGGCGGTGCCGGCTTTCCGACGGGCGTCAAGTGGCGCACCGTTCAGCAAGCGGTAGGGCCTCGGAAGTATGTCGTATGCAATGCTGATGAAGGTGACTCCGGGACCTTTGCCGATCGCATGATCATGGAAGGCGACCCCTTCGTGGTGATCGAGGGGATGACGATTGCCGGGGTCGCGACCGGCGCGACCAAGGGCTATCTCTATATCCGCTCGGAATATCCGCATGCGATCGCAACCATGAACGCGGCGATCACGTTGGCGCGGGGCGCCGGGTACCTCGGTGCCGATGTTGCCGGCCGTGGCGCGGCATTCGATATCGAGGTCAGGGTCGGCGCCGGGGCCTATGTCTGCGGCGAAGAAACGGCCCTGCTTGAGAGTATTGAAGGCCGGCGCGGTATGGTTCGGGCGAAGCCGCCTCTCCCGGCACATAAGGGCCTGTTCGGCTGCCCGACCGTCATCAACAACGTCATTTCGTTGGCGTCGGTCCCTGCGATCCTGGGAAAGGGCGCCGAATTCTATCGCAATTTTGGCCTGGGGCGGTCTCGTGGGACGATGCCGGTGCAACTGGCTGGAAATATTCGGCAAGGTGGCTTGTTCGAGGCCGCATTCGGGATGACGCTTGGCGCGTTGGTTGAGGAGATTGGTGGCGGTACCGCGACGGGCCGACCGGTGCGCGCGGTTCAGGTTGGCGGACCGCTTGGCGCCTATTTCCCACCCGCGCTGTTCGATACGCCGTTCGATTACGAGGCCTTCGCGGCTCGCGATGGCCTGATCGGACACGGCGGCATCGTTGTCTTCGACGACACTGTGGACATGGCCAATCAGGCGCGTTTCGCGATGGAGTTCTGTGCCATCGAATCCTGTGGCAAGTGCACGCCCTGCCGGATTGGATCGACGCGGGGTGTCGAGGTCATCGATCGTATCCGCCGCGGCGAGGGTCGGGAGAAAAATCTCGCGTTGATCGACGAACTCTGTACCACGATGAAGCTCGGCTCCTTGTGCGCGCTCGGCGGCTTCACGCCCTATCCGGTGCTGAGCGCGATCCGTCATTTCAGAGAGGATTTCGGTGTAGCCGAGCAGGAGACAACGTGATGACGCAGATCCGGGACGTCGATTACGGCACGCCGAAGATTGCTTCAGGTAAAGCCGTCAGTTTGAAAATAGACGGCTTCGACGTCGTTGTGCCGGAAGGGACATCGATCATGCGGGCGGCCATGGATGCCGGAATCAAGGTGCCCAAGCTGTGTGCCACCGATTCGCTGGAGGCCTATGGTTCCTGCCGGCTCTGCCTGGTGGAGATCGAGGGCCGCAACGGTTTGCCGGCATCCTGCACGACGCCGGTCGCCGAGGGCATGGTGGTCTCGACCCAGACAGGCAAGTTGAAACAGGTTCGTCGCAACGTGATGGAGCTCTACATCTCCGATCATCCCCTGGACTGTCTGACCTGCGCTGCCAATGGCGATTGCGAGTTGCAGGACATGGCGGGCGCGGTGGGGCTTCGCGAGGTGCGCTATGGCGACACCGGGGACAATCACCTTGACGCCGCCAAGGACGAGACCAACCCCTATTTCAGTTTTGAAGCGGCCAAATGCATTGTCTGTGCCCGCTGCGTGCGTGCTTGCGAAGAGGTCCAGGGGACATTCGCGTTAACGATCCAGGGCCGCGGTTTCGAATCCAGTGTTTCCGCCGGTATGGCCGAGGATTTTCTGGAATCCGAATGTGTCTCCTGCGGTGCTTGTGTCCAGGCCTGCCCGACTGCGACTTTGATGGAAAAATCCGTTATCGAGATTGGTCAGCCCGAGCATTCCATCATCACGACCTGCGCCTATTGCGGTGTCGGCTGCAGCTTCAAGGCCGAGATGCGTGGCAATGAAGTCGTGCGGATGGTGCCGTACAAGGACGGCAAGGCCAATCACGGCCATTCCTGTGTCAAGGGCCGCTTCGCCTGGGGCTATACCAGCCACCGTGACCGCATCCTTAAACCAATGGTCCGCGCCCGGATCACCGATCCTTGGCGCGAGGTATCGTGGGACGAGGCAATCGGCCATGTTGCCTCGGAATTCAAGCGGATCCAGGACAAGTACGGGCGTTCGGCGATCGGCGCGATTACCTCTTCACGCTGCACCAATGAAGAAGTCTTCGTCATGCAGAAGCTGGTTCGTGCCGGCTTCGGCAACAACAATGTCGATACCTGCGCCCGTGTCTGCCACTCGCCAACCGGTTACGGCCTGTCACAGACCTTCGGCACGTCGGCAGGCACCCAGGATTTCGATTCGGTGGACGAGGCCGATGTCATCCTCGTTATCGGCGCCAACCCGACCGACGCGCATCCGGTCTTCGCCTCGCGAATGAAGCGGCGGCTGCGGGCTGGTGCAAGGCTGATCGTCATCGATCCCCGACGCACGGACCTCGTCCGTTCACCGCATATCGAGGCGGCACATCATCTGCCGCTCAAACCGGGCACCAATGTCGCCGTCATCAACGCGATGGCCCACGTCATCGTTGCCGACGGCTTGGTTGACGAGAATTTTGTCCGCAGTCGCTGCGACTGGGCGAGCTTCCAGGATTGGGCCGCCTTTATTCTCGAGCCGGAAAATACCCCGGAGGTCGTTGCCGGTTTCAGCGGTGTTGCCGCCGAGACGATCCGGGCGGCGGCCCGCCTTTATGCCACCGGCGGCAATGGCGCGATCTATTACGGGCTTGGTGTTACCGAACATAGCCAGGGCACCACGACGGTCATGGCCATGGCCAATCTGGCGATGCTCACGGGCAATATCGGTCGCAGAGGTGTCGGGGTGAACCCCTTGCGTGGGCAGAACAATGTCCAGGGTTCCTGCGACATGGGTTCGTTCCCGCATGAGTTCTCGGGCTATCGGCATGTTTCGGACGATGCCACCCGGGCCATGTTCGAGAGCTTCTGGGGCGTACCGCTCGACGGCGAACCGGGTTTGCGCATTCCGAACATGTTTGATGCCGCTGTTGATGGCAGTTTCATGGGGCTCTATGTCCAGGGCGAGGATATCGCGCAGTCTGACCCCGATACCCGTCACGTGACAGCCGGCCTGTCGGCGATGGAATGTGTTGTTGTTCAGGATCTTTTTCTGAACGAAACCGCGAACTACGCCCATGTATTCCTGCCGGGCGCGAGCTTCCTGGAGAAGGACGGCACCTTCACCAATGCCGAGCGTCGGCTTGGTCGTGTCCGCAAAGTGATGCCGCCAAGGTCCGGGATGGGCGATTGGGAGATTACGATCGCCATCGCCAAAGCCATGGGGATGGAGATGCATTATGATCACCCGTCCCAGATCATGGACGAAATCGCAGCGCTGACACCAAGCTTCGCTGGAATTTCATACGATCGGCTGGAGGTGCTTGGTTCAGTTCAGTGGCCGTGCAACGAGGCGGCGCCCGAGGGTACGCCCTTGATGCATGTTGACGGGTTTGTCCGCGGCAAGGGCAACTTCATCGTAACAGGCTATGTGCCCACGGATGAACGGACCGGGCCCCGTTTTCCGCTGATCCTCACTACAGGACGTATTCTTAGCCAATACAATGTCGGTGCCCAGACACGCCGTACCGGGAATAGTATCTGGCACGGCGAAGATCTGCTTGAGATCCACCCAGCAGACGCCGAGTTGCGGGGCATCCGCGACGGCGATTGGGTAACGGTACAGAGCCGAGCCGGGGCGACCGCGCTGCATGCCAAGATTACCGAGCGCGTCGCGCCCGGCGTTGTCTACACGACGTTCCATCACCCGGACAGTCAGGCCAATGTGGTGACGACGGATTATTCCGACTGGGCGACCAATTGTCCCGAATACAAGGTGACCGCAGTGCAGGTCATGCGATCGAACGGCCCTACCGAATGGCAGCGCCATTATCGTGAGCAGGCCGAGCGGAGTCGCCGGATCGCGCCTGCTGTTCCTGGCGCAGAAGGACGATGCAACCGTCCGCCGCCCGGCCCGTTCCGCGCCGTGTTTATGGCGGTCGTGGCGGTGCGGTGTCTGACCGCAACATTCCGGAAGAGGTTGCCGTTGCCCTGACCTACAACAGGCATGCCTATGCAACGATGATGGCGAGTCCGCTGGACCTGGAGGATTTTGCTACTGGCTTCAGCCGCGCTGAAGGCATTATCGCCGAGCATCAGGAAATTCTCGACCTCGAGATTGTCGTTCTGCCGCAAGGGATTGAGTTACGAATGACGATTGCCCCCGATCGTCTCCGTGATTTCACGGCGCGACGGAGGCGGATGGCGGGTCCTACGGGCTGCGGTCTTTGCGGTATCGAGGCCATTGCGGAGGCAATGCGTTCGCCACCAGGCGTGACGACCGAACTGTTTGTGCAACCTGATCAGATACCGCGCATGGTTGCGGCGATGGCGGCACGCCAGACGCTCAATCAGGTGACAAGAGCAGTTCATGCGGCCGGCTATTGGCAACCGACCAGCGGGCTCGGTCCGGTTCGCGAGGATGTTGGTCGCCACAATGCCCTCGACAAGCTGGCCGGCGCCGTCGCGCGCGAGCGCCTCCCTGGCCCCGGCGTCGTCGTTCTGACGAGCCGCGTTTCGTTGGAAATGGTGCAGAAGACAGCGGTGCTGGGCGCACCTGTCCTTGTGGCTGTTTCAGCCCCCACAGCGTTGGCCGTCTCTATGGCTGATGCGGCCAACATCACCCTCATCGCGATCGCCCGCGATGACGGTTTCGAGGTCTTCACCCATCCCCACCGCATCGTCGACAAGGCCGCTATCAATGTCGCCTGATAAACTCGTGCACATGATCAACCAGATCGCGCAGTTCCATGCCCGCCGACCAGAGGGCGAAGCGGCGGGACTTATCTCGACCCATCTGAAGCGTTTCTGGGACCCGCGAATGAGATCCGAAATTATCGCCTATGCCGAGAGTGCCGGTGAAGGCCTATGCCCCGTCGCCCGTCATGCGATCGAAAGGTTGGTTGTCGATGCAATGCCTCAGGCGGTTGACGTCGATTGACGGGCGGTGCGGAGCATTCGGCATCAGGCGGAAAGACGACAATTAAGAAGGGGATGGGCGTGCAGGAAATAAGCATCTTGCTCGCCTTGTTATCCCGAATCGAGCAACGAGCACTCAACTTCACAATCGGAACTGTGTTTTTCTGGCAATATTTCTAAGAATTGCAATGCAGCACTATATTATATTGCATTGCACAAGGTAAATTAAAAATTGTCCCCAGGCTTTCAACAATAATTTTTGAAATA
>CAIXXC010000493.1 GCA_903923205.1 uncultured Rhodospirillales bacterium
GCGGCGGGCATCCCGCCCGGCTCGCACGCACCGTTTTCGCCCTCGTGGATGGTCGACGACACCCAGCAGACCAACTCGCCCTTGTAGAAGAGCGGCATCATCATCGATTGGTCGGTATTGTGGATTCCGCCATAGCGGGCATCATTGTGGATGAAGCCATCGCCGTCGCGCACACCGACCGTGGGGTCATCCGTCCAGTTCTTGATGATGAAACGGATCGGGTAAAAACAGCACGACGCGAAGGCGACAATGCCCTTGGGTGCGATCATCGAAAGATCGCCCTGCGCCGTAAACACCGCCGTCACCAGATCGCCCCATTTGGCACCCGGCGCCGCCCCCATCTGATTGACCATCGTGAAGGCTTCGGACAGGGCCGAATTGATGATGCCGCGAATATGGTGGGCCTGATGCGGATCCACCCCCTTCGCCAGAACCTCCTCCTCCATCGCCGATCGCGGCGAGATGCGGTGATTGTTGACGATTTCGGGATCGGGCCCAAGGAACAGCGTATTTTCGGCCAGGAACTTCTGGAGCAGCACGCGGTCTTCGGCTGAATTGGTCTGTTGCATGGTGGTCTCCATCATTCTTGCGTACGCGTGAACCAGACGGCGCCCTGCGCGGCCGCGCGGTAGGTCCAGCCGGGCTCGACGAGGTAGGTCGTCGCGCGCGTCGTCACGATCGCAGGGCCGACAATCTCGACCCCTTCATCGCGGGCGCTATCGTCGTAGACAGGTGTATCGATGGCGCCATTGACATCGACAAAATGAGCGGGGCGCGATCCAACGGGTGCAGGTGACGGCTTCGCTGGTCCACGAACGACCAGATTGGCGAACTGTACTGTCGGCTGTTCGACATAGGAGCAAACACGAAGGGTATTGATCCGCACGCCGGTCTCGGTCGCCTGACTGCCCTCGCCGAATCGCTCGCCATAGCGGTGATGGAACTGGTCCATCAACGCGAGCACGTCGCGTTGCGACGTCAGCCGCGCGAAGTTTGTGACGACAGCCGTCTGAACCCGCTGATTGCCGTAACGCATGTCGAGTTCGGTACGGAACATGATTGATGCCGGGTCCATGCCTTGGCGCATCAGATCTTCGCGACCACGTCGCTCCAACTCCGCGATCCCGCGATTATAGCTCTCGTAATCCTGGAACACGGTCTTGCTGTTCGGGTCGAACAGCACGGTCCAGGTGCTCATCTCGTGAATATGCATTTGGTTGACGTTGCCGGCACCGCAGGCAGAGAAGGTCGAGGAAAACGGTGGGGCGAGGATCTTCGAGACGCCCAGCGCGTTCGCAATCCCGCAAGCATGGAGCGGGCCATTGCCGCCATAGGCGAGGATCGTGAAATCCTTTGGCTCATAGCCACGGGTGCGGAGTTCATTGGCGATGCCGTTGGCCATGCTGCCGTCGACCTGCCGCTTGATCAGCTTGGCAACATCGACAACGTCCATATCGAGATCGTCGCAAAGATGTTCTTCCACCGCCTGTTTCGCGCGCCGAGGGTTAAGTGGGATACGGCCATTAGCGTAGTTCTTGGGGTCGAGATAGCCAAGCAGCAGATCGGCGTCCGTGACCGTCGGTTTCATGCCGCCACGGTCATAGCACGCAGGGCCTGGGTCAGACCCGGCCGATTTCGGCCCAATCTCAATCGTTTTGTACATGCGGTCAAAACGGGCGATAGAGCCGCCGCCCGCGCCCAGGGTGACAAGATGCACCATCGGCACCGAGACCAACCAGCGGTCGATGACCGGGTTGAAGTCGTAATATTTCACGCCGCCCTGGACGACGATGCCGATATCGAAGCTCGTACCTCCCATGTCGGTGGCGACCACATTGCCGAGATCGGCCAACGCGGCAAGATGTTCACTCGCGGCAATGCCTGAGACCGGACCGGAATGGACCGTCTGCAGCGCGTCGGTTGAGTTGAGCTGCGCCATGCCGCCGGAATTGTGGCTGACCTGCATCGGCTTGGTGTAGCCCTGCGCCCTCAGGTTCAGCTCGAGCGTCCCGAGGCCGTGGTACATCGTTTGGTGCAGGAAGGCGTCGATGATGGTCGAGGTGCCACGGGAATACTCGCCCTTGCGGCCCGCAACCTGGTGCGAGAGCAGCATCGGCACCGCGCCCAGCAGATGCGCGGGGTATTCCTTCAGGAAGATTTCGCGGACGCGAAGTTCATGCACTGGATTGACGACGCTGTTGGTGAACATGACCACCAGCGCCTCGGCACCGCCATCGACCAACTCGCGAATTCGGGTGCGGACGTCATCCTCATCAAGCGTCCAGAATACCTGGCCGAGATAGTCGATACGCTCGCGGATTTCCCGGATCATCGGGATCGGCACGATGGGATCGGGTCGCTTGGCATTCGGGATATCGGCCTGTTCCTGCAGCGAAAGCCCCTCGCCGTAGCCGCGACCGCGCGATAACGGGATCGTGTGCTTGAACCCGGAAGTCACCAGCAACCCGACACGAGGTCCCTTGCGCTCGATCAGCGCGTTGGTCCCAAGCGTTGTCGCGTATCGCACGGAATCGACACCTGACAGCAGGGTCGGGATCTCGATCTCCAACTGGCGGCAGGCATCGGCCAGCGATTCATTGAACCCGAGCGCAAGGTTGTGATGCGTCGTCAGGGCCTTGCCTTCGACATAGCGACCACCCCAGGCGACAAAGCAATCGGTGAAGGTGCCGCCGATATCAACTGAGACGCGCTTCATGACCGACCCCGACCGTGATCATGACCATGATTTGCCGCGTGCGCCGCCCGCTGCTCCAAGACCTTTTCAAGGGCAAGATCGCGACCGATCGGCGGCTCCTTGACTTCTTCCCTGTCCTTCCACTGCAGCTTCAGGGCATCAATGTCGATTTCGATGTCGTGAAGGGGCGGATGGCCCGGTGGCAGGTATTCTGTCTCGACCATCGTGCCGCAATCGGCGCAGTAATATTCCAGAATCCGGCACCATTTCGGGTCCGGCGAATAGGTCCGTTCGTAGAGCGTGGGGTCAAGCAGCGGCTTGTGGATTTCCCGCGGATCGCGATCGTAGACCAGAAGGCCTCGTTTATAATTTTCGCGCGCGGAACCGTGGACCCGGTTGCAGCGACGGCATTCCCACATCTCGGTGTCGAGGTCGATCCGGAGATATTCGGTCATCAGGACTTTCATCAGACGGTCCTCCCGTTCTTGCTCAGCAGAATGTCGCCGGCATCATTGATTTCAAAACCCCAGCCGGCATCGACGCGGCAGGTGAAGAAAGCTTCCTCGAGCACCGCCGGTCCAATCGCCTGTGCACCTGCCTTCTGGTCCTCCACACGGTAGACCGGGAGCGATGCCGACGCACCGGCAACGAGGGTCGATCGCGTCGCGACGCTTGAAGCGGCATGTGCGACGCCGCCGAAATGTCCATCGATGCTCGCGTGAGGCACCGGCTTAACAGCCGTCAGCGCCAACGATAGGCGTGCGTCCGACGGGAGCCCGCTTGGCAGCGTCGGAGGGGATACAAGGGGGATCGACCGACTTGTCGCACCATCACCATATTCAAGCGTGAAGGATAGATTGCAGGCATCGAGCCTCGCGCCCTCACCGAACATGCTGGATTCCGCGCGCTCAGACAAAAGCGCAACGGCGGACGCGAGTCCCGCTGCGTCGCCGCTCCGCAGGGGCGTCGAGAACTGATGACCCACATCAGAAAAGGCAATACCGAAGGCCGAAAACACGGCGGCTAACCCAGGAATAATGACCTGACCGGCACCGATCGCTTCGGCGACACGGCAGGCAACGAACGGCCCCCCGCCACCAAATGCCGCCAAGGTCGTATCCGGGGTGATCGTCGCGAATTCCTTCAGGCTGTCGGCGATCTTCTGCACCCAGGCGGTTTCCATAGCAGCCGCGGCGGCCTCGTCGGAAAGGCCAAGCGGGGTCGCGACATTCTCACGAATTGCGGCTCTGGCGCGGTCGATGTCGATGCGAAGATCGCCTCCGAAGAAAGAGGCAGGATCGAGCAGACCCATCAGCAAAAAAGCATCTGTCATCGTCGCGGACGTGCCGCCCAGCCCAAAGCACGCCGGTCCGGGCGCGCTGCCGACACTTTGCGGCCCGACGACGATCTTACCGTCTTCGACCCTGATGATGGAACTGCCACCGACGCCCGCACTGACGACGTCGCAGAGCGGGAAAGAGGTCTCGACACCTTCGACATGGCCACGCGGGGTGGCCCGGACAACACCGCCGTCAACCAATCCGATATCGGTCGTCGTCCCGCCAATATCCATCGAAAGAAGATGGGGGAAACCGTAATGATCCGCGAGGGCTTTGGCGCCTTCCATGCCCCCGCGCGGACCGGAGCTATAGGTCTTGATCGCCGTTGTCTTGGCGACGCGGCCAGCATAGCCATCATTGCGAAAGACGAGCAACGGGCTCTGAATGCGCTGTTCACGAAGCTTGTGATCGGCGTTATAGAGAAAACGTTCCATGGCCGGATGCAGGAAGGCGTTGAAGACGCCCGTCCAGGTTCGGCGGACATCATCCTCATCATCCGCGAGTTCATTGGAATAAAGGATCGGCAGCGCCCCTAACAGATGAGGCGGGAAGGTTCGGAGCAGGTAACTCTTGATCTGCTCTTCAACGGCCTCGCGCCCGGGGCCTGCGATTGAGACGATCAGGCGATTGGCGCCGGTCGCGGCCAAGCCGTTGACGGCAGCCATGGCTGCTGCTTCCAGCTTGGTGCCGGTGACGCTGGTATCGATCGTCGCCACGCGATCACCAATAAGCGCCGCGTAAAGATCGGCGGAGTGATCAGCGGCGCGCAACGCATCCGCCGTCAGCCCGCCACCAATCAGAACGCCCAATCGAGGCCCCTTGCGTTCGACCAGAGCATTCGTGCCCTGAGTTGTTGAGTACCGGATTGATGCGGTCGATAGCAGCAATGACTGCAGGTCCTCCTTGCCATAAATCGCGCGGGAGGCCTTTTTCAGCCCCTCGAACAGGCACTGCGACAGATCATGCGGGGTGGTCAGTGTCTTGGTGCGATAGACATCCGCACCATCAATGACGCAGATGTCCGTCAATGTTCCACCGTTATCGATATTGATGAGCTTGCCGGGTGCCGCGTCGCGGCCCTGCCCGGTACCTACCGGCGAAACCGATGGGTTCTGCATGCGACAACTCCTTGATAAAATATTTCTTGGCGCAATCTGCGCCAACGTATCTCCCGGCGCGCGCCACGGGGCGCGACTTTTTCTTTGTTCTCTTGGCCTGACCCTAGCCCCAAGCGATCATGGCCCGCTACTACACAGACGGGTGGCGGGGAGGTTTTAGTGCACGCCGAGAAGATTGCTATTCGCCGTCCGACGATTCTGTCTCGACGAGTGCGGCGATGGCGGCGGGTGAACTGACAATCGTTCCGTGCTGGAGCGTATCGACAGGCAAGCCTTTGGACATAGACGCGTTCATCGCCATCTGCTGATTATTGATACGCTCGATATGCTCGCGCAGCTCAGGCTGGGTCTCAAGGAATTTCCGGAAGTCACTCTCGTAAAGCATCAAGAGATGAGAGTAGGTCAGTGCTACAACGTCGGCTACGCGCGGCGCTCGATTGAGCAGCGACATTTGTCCGACAATCGCGCCACGACCCAGGGTCAGATGAACCTGCGGCATCCGGATTTCGACCGCCCCGGAAGAGATGAAGAACACGCTGTCGCCCCGCGCGCCACGGCGGTAGATAATCTCGTCGGGGATCGCGAGCCTCGGCTTTGCCAGTTTGGCAAGATTGGTCAGCTGCTCTGCGGACAACCCCTTGAACATCTCGATCTGTGCGATCAACTGCTCGGGTTTTAGCTTCAGATCAAGGTGAGGTCGGTAATCTGCGCGCGCGCGTTCGGCGCGAACGGCGCGAGAAAGATTGTCATAGACTTCCTGACCGATCAGACCTTCCTCGTGCAAGGTCTTGTATTCATGGGCCTCCTGCCGCAACGCGGAGAGCCGGATGAACCGCGCTTCCAGAGCCTCGAAATACTCGGGGTATTGCAGTTGCAACGCTTCATAGAGCCGTTTGACCCGATCCTGACGGATCGTCATGATCGCCGCTGCAAGAGCCACGATGCGTCGGCCCAATATCGGCGTCAACCGCCGCTCGTTGAAGCGACGCAATTCGTCGAGGATCATCACGTTGACACGCAGGGCCTCGAAACGATAGCCAAGGCGCCGCGCCAGTGGGCCCTCGATACCAAAGCGCCGGTGCAACCAGTGCGAGACCTTAAAATCGAAGGAATAGCGCACAGCACGTTTGGCCGCACGGTTGTAGCCGATACGACCGCCACTACGGGTGCTGTCGATCAGGCGATCGACGTTGCGCAACAGGAACTCGATCATCGGTCGTGAGACCAATTGATGGCCGTGATGTTCGAGAACAAGCCGGCGCTCGTAATTGGCGAGCGCGATCAGGCCAACAGCCAGCCGATCCCTGTCCTGGATCGCCGGCGCTTCAACATCCCGAGCGGTTGCCCGGGTGATCCGCTCCTCGTAGTCGTGGAGCGCCGCCGCAACTTGCTTTTCGCTGAAATTATTGTGGACGACCAGATCGCCGATCGATTCCCGTACCTGTTCAAGCGACAGGGCGACGACCTGATCCCGCAGCGCCTGATCCCGTGGCCCGAGTTGATCGAGCTTGAGCACCTTGATGAGCCATCGTAGCGACAGGCCGTTCACGAACAGGGTAAACAGCACGAATCCGGTCGCAAGCACCACCACGAAGCGGGTGATGTCGTCACTGATGGCGTCGTCTTCCCGGACGGCCAGAGCCAACGCGACAGTGACGGCCCCGCGCAGACCACCCCAGGTTATGACGAGCTTATAGGGAGTCGAAACCGGCGCGCTTAAGCGCCATCGCGTCAAGGGCGTCAGGATGCCGAACAACACCGCAGCCCGACTGATGGTTGCTGCGAGGATTAACAGGAACAGCAGCCAAAGGTCATGGCGACTGAGGTCCAGCAACAGACTCGGGATCAACAATGACGCCAGGATGAAAATCAGCGAGCCCGCCCAGAAGGCGAGTTGCTCCCAAACCTCCTCAAGAAAGGTCCAGTTAAAGGGCGAGACACTCGCCCGTCCCGCCGTCCCTATCATCAGCCCGGTTGCAACAACCGAGACGACACCGGAGACGTGAAATCGGTGCTCCGCGATGATGAACACGAGATAGGGCACTGCAAGCAGCAAGGTTGTCACAGCCGCGCGATCATCGTTCATCAAGGGCATAAGCGCGACAACAACACGCCCGGCCACGAGGCCAAAGGCGATCCCACCAAGGAAGCTCACCAGGAATTCCACGCCAGCCGCCGGTAGACTGGCATGACCACCGCCACCATGGATCATGGCGACGAGCACGGTAAAGATCGCGATGGCCGCAGCGTCGTTGAGCAAGCTCTCGCCCTCCACCAACCGGGTCAGCCTAGCGGGCGCACCGAGATCACGGAAAATCGCGACCACGGCCGAGGGGTCCGTCGTCGCGACTATGGCGCCGACAAGGAGACAAACCTCGATCGGCTGCGTCGAAGCCGCCGCCAGTGTCAACCCGATTGCTCCCGTCGTAACGAAAACGGCAACGACCGCGAGGACCAGGATCGGCACGGCATCTTCAAGCAAGCGCCGCACATCCATCATCAACGAGGCATGAAACAGCAGAATAGGGAGGAACAGCAAAAGCATGGACGCCGAATTGATCGGCAGATGTGTCAGCGAAGCAGCAAGACCATGAAGATGGCGAAAATGGTCGGATGCCGTGATCAAGACGGCGATGGAGCCGAGCGCCGTGCCGATGCCCGCGAGCACGACCGAATGAGGCAACCGCAAACGGGACGCTACCGGCTGTGACAAGCCGACCAGCGCCAACAGGATGGCGATCACCTCGACGATACCGGCTATGCTCCCCATTCCCCTATCATTCCATTTGCCATAACAAATTGAAGCCCAAGAACTGCGGGCACCATATACACCAGCCTCTGTCACTCGCAGTATCCGATTCGCGCAATCGCCGGTTTTTGCCGACCTCCTCGCGCCGCAATCGCGGGATCCATACCGCTTCAAGGCCGGATCAAGCCGCAGGTGCCGCGCGGCGTCGGGAGCGTTTTACATTTCCAACATCGTCATTGCCTTTAGCTTCTTGCGTCTTTGCCTCGCTATGATGAATATCGCGCAACCATTCTCTGTGACCCTAGGAATCATGCGATGACCTTCAACGCCCTGCTCGCCACCCAAGCCGACAACAAGATCACAACCAGTCTGACGAAGCTGAGTGACGCGGATTTGATGCCCGGCGATGTCACGATCGCGGTCGATTATTCGACGATAAACTACAAGGATGGCCTCGCGATGACGGGTCGCCTGCCGATCATCCAGACGTTTCCGCTTATCCCTGGTATCGATTTCGCGGGCACCGTTGTGGAATCCTCCTATTCGGGCATCGCGGTTGGCGACAAGGTGCTGCAGAATGGTTGGGCACTCAGCCAAACCCATCACGGCGGCTATGCACAGCGTGCGCGTGTGCGCGGAGAGTGGCTGACGAAGCTGCCGTCGGCTTTCACCACACGCGACGCCATGGCCATCGGAACCGCGGGCTATACCGCGATGCTCAGTGTGCTCGCGCTCGAGCATGGTGGTCTGACCCCGTCCTCCGGCGATATCATCGTAACCGGCGCTGGCGGCGGTGTTGGCTCCATCGCCGTGGCGATCCTGTCAAATCTTGGCTATCGGGTGATCGCATCGACTGGTCGCCTCGAGGAAACCGACTACCTCAAAAGCCTCGGCGCCAGCGAGGTCATCGACCGCGCAACGTTGTCGAACCCTGGCGCGCCGATCGCGACCGAGCGCTGGGCAGGTGCCGTTGACTCGGTTGGCAGCCATACCATCGCGAACGTAATTGCGCAGACGAAATATCTCGGCGTCGTCGCCTGCTGCGGCCTCGCCCAAGGCCTCGACCTTCCGGGATCGATGCTGCCCTTCATCCTGCGCAATATCACGCTGGCGGGTATCGATTCCGTCAACGCGCCCAGCAAGATGCGTGATCTGGCATGGAGCCGGCTTGCCCGCGACCTCGATGTTGGCAAGCTGCGCACGACCGTCAAGGAGATCCCTCTGGCCGACACCCCGAACTACGCCCAAGCCATCCTCGATGGCAAAGTGCGCGGGCGCACAGTGGTGAACGTGAACGCCTAAACAGCCGGCGCGGCCCTGGAATGACCAGGGCCGCGCGCATCACGGAACCCTTGCACGCAATCCTTTCTTCGGCTAGACAGTCGCCTCTCTCGCGCAGGTCCCCTTCGTCTAGAGGCCTAGGACACCGCCCTCTCACGGCGGTAACAGGGGTTCGAATCCCCTAGGGGACGCCAATCATTTCAATGACCTAAGACCGCATTCGGGCGACCTTTGCCGGTTGTTTTGCACTTACGACCGAATTGGGAATGCGCCAACGATTGCATTGCCGCCCTGCCGATTCTCGCTGCTGCTCCATTTTGATGCCTCTTTGATCGACAATGGTTGTCGTATAAACGCCATATGCATTTTTGTGGAGTTGCGGTGACCGCCATGGAGCGCAGAGCATAATTCCGCTACTATTGGTTTTAGATAAACGTGAATAAAGGCCAGAAACACATCTTGGGGTAAACTTCTGAATTCCCATCTATTTTGAAGCACACGAACTTTTTGGAGACTAAAAATGAAGAACCTTAAACAGATCGCGCTTGCGGGTGCGTTCGGTGCCATGTCTTTTGGCACAGCCTCGGCAGCAACACTTACTCCCGTTCAAGCTGCGACCCTCACCTCGTTTGACTATAGCGGCTATAATGTAGTCAATAGCCCCAACGACATCTATATCACCGGAAGCGTCGCTGATACTGGTGGACCCTATGCTGCTGGTCAAATCCAACTCAAGGGAACGGGTGCGAATTCAGGTGAAATCCTCAACACGTGGTGTATTGATGCTTTCGATATACTTAAGGGATCAGACACTTACACGGTTGTTTCTTCGCCGTTTAGAAACAATGGCACGATATATTCGTTCTCCGGCAGTCCCGCAGATATCAGTTCGTCAACACTAAACGCGATCGGCGAGTTAGTTAAATACGGCGATAGCAATATTTCGACTACCTCCGATACTTCCGCTGCCGTCCAATTGGCGATCTGGTCGGTGGAATACGGCGAAACCGCGAGCTTCGCTTCGCTGAATGATAGCAATGCCAATAGTTTGGCGGCTACCCTCGCGTCCGAGGCGCTCGCAGGGACGCTCGGACCCGCGGCAATCTTGCGGGAGGTGGTCAATCCTGGAAACAATCAGGGTCTGGCATTCCAGGTCTCCGCGGTTCCCCTTCCTGCCTCTCTACCAATGTTCGCCACGGCCCTTATCGGTCTCTTGGGCGTCGGTATGAAAGCCCGCAGGAAGATCGTCCGCTGATCTCCATCAGCCCTGAATATGGGACAGCAATTTGGGCCACCTTGGGCGACCGGGGTGGCCCTTCTTGATTTAACCCTTGGGTCGACCGAGCGCTGCAACGGTGCCTCTTCGGGTGAATCTACGGGGATTTCGCAATGCCCATTGCGAGGAGCGGGACAGACGAAACTTAACTCTGACGTTTCGCCGACGAGTTTAAGCCGCTGTGTCCAACGGAGTCAGGTTCTGCAACCACACAGTTGCATACCATCCCCAAACGCTTTGTTTTATGATTGTTCAAATTCCCCTCGATTCCCTAGGAATCATAGTTTCCGTTCCGCCTCCGCAGTCCTGACATGAAGGACCTGCATTTCCTCGCTGATCTCACGTCTTGCGCGAACGAGTAGGCTAATCCGTTCCTCTCGCAGCCGTTCATTCTCGGCGAGGAGCGCGGCGAATACAGCGGAAGGTTCCAACGGCTCGCCGCCAGTCGCTGAGGCATCAAGAGAGATGCCAGCCATCAACTTTTTAAGCCGCTCTACCTCCGTCCCCGCTTCCTCTAGCGCGCCGATGAGGGTGAGTAGTATGGCAGGAGTTGCCGCAGCGCGCAGGCGTTCGCGAGCAACCAGACGGTCAGCAATCGACCGGTTAATATCCGTCACCGCCTCGGCTTTCGCCTTCAGATCGGCAAAGTTTTCGGGGATTGGCATCATCGATTCCCAAACACTTTCTAGATAAAAATCGTCAGACCTGGACTGCTTACGCCCCAGACCATTTCAGATCAGATGATCGCTTGGAAGCTTAAAGCCCCAAATCGTGTAGGCGACCAGCGCATCCGTTACGATTTCACTGGCATCCCTCAAGCCGAGGTGAATTCGCGGATGCAATTCTTGCGCCCATGGAGTCGATATCGATCCCGCTCCCAGGACGTTTTGCCCGATCATTCTGACGTCCGAAACCGGCCAAAATTTCAAGCGTTAGTAGCTGCACAAAACTCTGCAGGCCTGACTTTGACAGCCGCCACAAGACCAGCGAGAAGTTTCCCTGTGAATACAAGTTTTCCGGGAGTGAGCATGTCCAAACATAATGGCAGACTTACCGACTGGGTCCGGTCTCGCCGACAATTCGAGATCCGCTTGGCGCTTCTAAACGCGCGCACCGATGCCTCCGAAGCGATGAAATCATCGCTTCAGGCGAGGATTATCGAACTCGACGATCTGATCCAGGCCTCCCGCCGATCATCCCATCGCGGTTCTAACCTGCGCGCCCAAGAACCAGGACCGTCCTACAGCATCCGCCCAACAGAGATGGGAATATAA
>CAIXXC010000494.1 GCA_903923205.1 uncultured Rhodospirillales bacterium
CGCCTTGGCAATGTCGGCATTGCACACATCCAACTCAACATAGCAGTTCGTCGGCAGGAACGCGTCTTTTCGGGAAAGAATTTCGGCGGTGTTGCTGTTGACGATGACCAATTCCCCGTTGAGGAAATAGTCACGGAAGAAGCGATGAAATTCCCGCCGATATTCCGCCGCTGCCACTGAGCCATCGTCGTGACCGTAGATCCCGTCTTCGATCGCAAAATGCAGCCGCTCCTCGCCAAAATCGAGCCGGAAGCGCATCTCAAATAAACCATCGGCCGATTTGTACGCGACCCTGACAACCGCGCCTTCCACATCGAGACCCGCGATCGTCATGTTCTCCATGGGTGGGTATGGCGGCCGTTGCCGGAGGCGCACGCTGACGTTCGGCATGTCTACGTTCTCCTCCTCGCGCGGACCTTCACCGCTGAGCAGTCGCCCGATCAGATCGTCGCCGAAAACCTGCTTCCATCCCCTTAATTCGTACAAATGCTGCGCATACTCTGTTGAAGGCGTCGGGATGCCGAAACCAGCTTCGATCGCCCTTTCCGCCAGCATCCGCACCAGGGGCAGTTCACGGTAGAGACGAAGCGCGTCTCGTGGGTCGTCCGGGTTGATGATCGGTTTGCCGGAGGCGTGAGCCATCGCGCATCGGCCCGATTCAAACAGATGCCGGCAAACGTCTTCCGCGCCTTGCGCGGCGATCGTCTCGAGCGCTTCCTTTATGCCTGACCCCCTCAGCGTGGGCAGGGTAGCCTGCATCCAATCAACCCGGGCCTTTGTCACCGGATAGGCCAGTTCAAGAACGCGCCAGTACGACAGGAACGCGTAGCCATGATGATTAAGGCTAAGCGCTTCGCGCATCAACGCGAGCGCGATGCGTGGCCCTTCCTCTTCAGGGCATGCCAGATCGATCAGATCGAATTCTTCCCGGATCGCAAACCCAAGTTTCTTATTCAAACCCATCATCATAGGCATGCTGCCGCCGGAACGATGGGCGACGGCGATGCCACTGCGCTCCCGCCACGACAGCACGCTGAGGAACCGCAGCATCAGGCCTTCGGCTTCTTCGCGGCAAAGGCCTTTCGGCACCTTCATCGCCACGCCCCCATATTCCTCCTGGGTGAGCGGTATGATCCACATCAGGTGGTCGGCGAACTCGAAGGATTGCGGATATACCGGCCATGGGCAGGATGTTTCGACATTCACGCACAGCCAATCGCCGCGCTCCTTTAATTCTGGAGCCGCCGCAAATTTCGCTTCGCGGGTGCCAATCTCGGTAGGGCGGGGCATCCCCATATCATCGCGCATCACCATGCGCCTATTTGATCACTACGCTTTGCGCTCGGCAACAGGTCAATATCACTTCTGGTGTCGCCTGTTTGCGGACACTCTTAACGGTCAGCCTCTACGCAGCGTTCAGCAACAAGGCGCTGCTCTTTATGGCTGCGATCGACCAACATAGACCGTTCGCTTCTGACCGCGTAAACGTCCGACTCCGCAAAATGCCGTCGCAACTTGGCCTAGGCATGGGAAGCGAACGCCAACTTCGGTAGGGAACGCTGCAAGGGTACCTTCGCACAGAATCAAAGCCAGATGGCAAACGCCTCGTAAGGACCAAGTATGGCGCCTGGCTGCGTCGAGATGTGTCTGCCTGCAATGATATCCTGCCTGTTTACTGCGGGGATGCCAGACTGAGGCAGGCTCACCGCTCGGCGCGACATGTTTGCCAGGACCAGAAGAGTAACGGAGCCGAGGCTACGTTGATAGGCCACGAGCGCCGGATGATCGCGAAGTAGCAGGCGGAAATCGCCGTGCCGGATGATCGCATGGTCGCGGCGCAGGGCGATCAGGCGCCGGTAGTGCTGGAACACGCCATCGGGATCGGCGCGGTCGCGTTCAACATTGAGCGATGGATAGTTGGTGTTGACCGAGATCCAAGGATTGCCATGGGTAAAACCGGCGTGGGCTGCGGCCGACCATTGCATCGGCGTGCGCGCATTATCGCGGCTGTTGGCGCGTGCCCCGGCGAGAAACGCCGTCTCGTCAACGCCTTCAGCC
>CAIXXC010000495.1 GCA_903923205.1 uncultured Rhodospirillales bacterium
CAGCACTGCATTTACCGCGGCCTCGCCACGTTGCTCGCAGCCACCCACTCCGATTCGGAGCATTGCGATCCATGGCGCCGTGTTGCTCGTCTGGCTCCTGGCGGTCGCCAACGCTTTCCTGCTCAACAGCCTGCTATCCTGGACCAGCGGGCTCCTCTATGTCGGCTATGACACCCTTCTATTGATTTTCGTGACAACGAAAACGATGGTGCTCCTGCGCGCTCGTGACGCCGCTCGGTCGAGCGATCCCCGCCCTCGTCTGGGCGTCATCATCGCGGCCTATAATGAAGCATCAGCCCTTCCGGCAACACTCGACGCGCTGCTTGCTCAGACTGACCCCGCAGACACAATCCTGATCGCGGACGACGGCTCAAATGATGCGACGGCGGCGTTGCTGCGGTCCCGCTATGGCCTTGGCGAGTCGAGGATCGGAGACCCGGCTGGCCCTGCCCAAGACGATCCGACCCTCACCTGGCTGCGCCTTCCCCATCGTGGCAAGGCAAACGCGCTCAACGAGGCGCTGACCCTGATCGATACCGAGATCGTCGTCACCGTTGATGCGGATACCCTGCTCAACCCGACAGCACTCGCTGCGATGCGAAGCGCCTTCGCCCGAGACGAGCACCTCGTCGCAGCCACTGGGATCATCATTCCTGTCTGTGCGCCAGGGACCACGGGGCGCGTGTTCCAGTGGTTCCAGACATACGAGTATATGCGCAATTTTCTATCCCGCTTTGCCTGGATGCAACTGGATGCCTTGCTTTTGATCTCAGGCGCCTTTTCGGGCTTTCGCCGCGATGCGGTCGCGACCGTTGGCGGTTTCGATCCCGACTGCCTGGTCGAAGACTACGAGTTGATCCACCGGCTTCGTCGTCATGCCGGCCAAAAGGGCCTTGTGTGGCGCACTGCGGTTGTTGGTGCCGCGACCGCCCGCACCGACGCGCCGGCAAGCGTAGATGGCTTCCTGCGTCAGCGTCGGCGCTGGTTTGGCGGTTTCCTCCAGACCCAGGCCTGGTATCGCGACATGGTTGGCGATCCCCGCTACGGCGCGCTTGGCATGGCGATGTTGCCGGTCAAGGCGATCGATGCGTTGCAGCCATTATACGGTCTGACCGCGTTCGGGTTACTGACCTGGTATCTTATACGCGGCGACGTCCATATCCTCCCCCCCGTGCTTGCGGTCATGATCGGCAAGATAATCACCGATATCGGCTTTCATCTCTGGTCGGTCCGCCTGTATCGCAAATGGGTCGGCCCGGGAACCGGCACACGCTATGCCGGGGCCCTTCTGGCCGCAGTGATCGAGCCATTCAGCTTCCAGATCCTGCGTCATCTCGGCGCGGCCTGGGGTTGGCTCAGTTTTCTCACCGGCACGCGCAGTTGGGGCGTGCAGCGACCGGTTTCCACCTTGGCTCCAGGGAGACCGGCAACCTGACAAGGTGTTTGCCTCACGCCGCACCCAAGACCTATTCTCAACCGGGTTGAACCCCTTACCGGTGTCAGGACCACATGCCCCGTTTTCGGTCGCGAACATATTCCGCCAAACTGGTCTTCGGCGGCACAGAGGTCACCAAGACCGGCGCCACGCGTTTCGATCTTCGCGATCCGTATCATCTGGCCGTCAGCCTCGGCTGGCCAGGATTCTTCCTCGCAACCTTGGGCACCCATGTGGTGATCAATCTGGTCTTTGTTGCGCTATATCTCGCGGCACCTGGCTGCCTCACCAGCATGCCGGAGGGAGCGTTTCTGAAGGCGTACTTCTTTAGCCTCGAAACACTGTCAACGGTGTCCTTCGGCGACGTGATCCCGGCGAGTCTTTACGGCCATGTCGTCGTAAGCTGCGAAATTTTGACCGGCGTCGTCTTCAGCGCCTTGCTGACCGGGCTGATCTTTGCCCGCTTTGCCCGGCCGAAATCAAAGATGATGTTCGCCGACAAGGCTGTAATCGCGATCCACAACGGCCATCCGACCCTGATGATCCGGATCGGCAATGGACGGGTCACGCCGCTTGCCGATGCACGGGCAAGCCTGAGCGCAATACAATATCATCGCACCACCGAAGGACACACCTATCGTGGCGGCACCAATCTGACGCTCGAGCGCAACCATTTGCAGTTCTTTGCCCTGACTTGGACCTTGATGCATCGCATAACCCCGGATTCACCGATCGCGGGCCTCAGCCAGGAGAACCTGTCAGAGCGGAACACCAATCTCCTGCTCATGATCGAGGCGCGGGATCAGTCGCTGGGCGCACAGGTCTACGGTTCCCGATATTACGATACCGGCGAGATCCTCTGCGGCATGCGCTATCAGGACGCCGTCCTCAGCGATGATCAAGGCCGTGTCCACGCTGACCTGACGCGGCTCAGTCTTGTCGAGCCGGATCAGCATGGTCGCGCCCAGACGGCGGAAGAAACCGCCAGGAGCGGCTAACCCGAACCGACGCAGAGGCCAGCGCGCTTCAAGCCTTCTTGACGAAGCCCGATTTGAGCTGCATCGCGCCAATGCCCTCGATACGGCAATCGATATCATGGTCGCCATCGACCAGACGGATGTTGCGCACCTTGGTGCCGACCTTGACCACGGAGGATGATCCTTTGATCTTGAGATCCTTGATCACAGTGACAGAGTCGCCATCCTGCAGGATGTTGCCCAGCGAATCCTTCACCACGCGCCCGGTTTCGACAGCCTCCACCACGGCTGCGGGTGACCATTCATGAGCACATTCGGGGCACATCAGCATCGTGCCATCTTCGTAGCTGAATTCAGACCCACATTTGGGGCAAGGCGGCAAAGCGCTCATTTTTGACCTTCGGGAAAGACAATCGGAGCCCGACAAGACGAAGAGCGACCGTGACGGTGGCGTTGTAACGGGGATTTGCCCGCCTCACCAGTGAAACGGGAGGCTCAGGTGTCGCAGCACATCATCCCGTTCGGCCATTTCTGGCTTGGCTTCAAGCAGGCTGATGACGCATAGAAGGGGTTCTGCGGCATGCCGCCGCTAGGCTCGGGATGGTGCGTGACGCCACCCGGTCTCTCTTCTCATACCGACGGTGACTGCCATGAAAACCGCAGATCTTGAGTATAAGGACGGCGATCTCCTGTGCCGTGGTTTCCTTGCCTATGACGAGTCAGCCAGCGGCCCTCGGCCTGGCATCCTGTTGGTGCACGAAGCCTTTGGCCTCGGTGATCATGTGATGGAGCGAGCCAAGATGCTGGCCGGGCTCGGCTATGTCGCGCTGGCAGCCGATATGTTCGGTAATCGTCAGATCCCGAATAATTTCGACCATGCCATCGAAATCATCATGGCCTTGCTGAAGGACCCGCCGACCCTGCTGGCACGTGCCCAAGCCGGTCTTGCCGCACTCAAAGCCCTGCCGCAAGTCGATGCGACGAATATTGGCGCGATCGGGTTCTGCTTTGGCGGCACCACCGTGATCGCGTTGGCAACCCAAGGGAAGGATGTCGACGGCGTCGTCAGCTTCCACGGTGGTCTCGGCATGTTGCCGCCGCCAGTGAAGCAAGGGGTCAAGGGCAAGGTTCTTGTCTGCACCGGCGCGGATGATCCGATGATCCCAGCCAAAGATGTCGTCGCCTTCGAGGAAGCCATGACCGAGGCGGGTGCCGACTGGCAGGTCATCAGCTATGGCAATACCGTCCATAGTTTCACCAATCCTGGCGCAGACGGTAGCTTGAACCCGGCGATCAAGTACAACGCAGTCACTGATCGCCGCTCCTGGGCGGCGATGCGGAACTTCTTCGAAGAAGTCTTCGCCTAGATCCGAAGCCAAGACAGGTAATCCCGCATGTCGAGCACTACCAACCCGCGTGCGGGAAAACTTGTTGATCGGGCTGAACGCGTCGATATCGACCGATTGCTGGCCGCCTATGCGGCTGAGCGGCCTGACCCGTCGATCGCGGCTCAGCGCGTCAGTTTCGGAACGTCGGGCCATCGAGGTTCGGCCTTCGCGAATGCCTTCAACGAGGCCCATATCCTTGCGATTTCGCAGGCGATCTGTCTCTACCGTGGGCGTCAGGGGATCGATGGCCCCTTGTTTATCGGCAGGGATACCCATGCTCTGTCTGCTCCGGCTTTTGCCACAGCGCTTGAAGTGTTCGCCGCCAATGGCGTGACGGTGATGATCGATGCGGTCGATGGCTACACGCCGACACCCGCGATCTCGCACGCCATCCTTAGCTATAACCGAAACCGCAGCAGCGGTTTTGCCGATGGCATTGTCATGACGCCCTCGCATAACCCGCCCGAAGATGGTGGCTTCAAATACAATCCCCCTAATGGGGGCCCTGCGGATAGTGACGTCACCAGTTGGATCGAGAAGACGGCGAATGCGTTTCTCGAAGCCCGGCTCGCGGGCGTGCGTCGCATGCCTTTCGAGCGAGCGGTAAAATCGGCAACGGTGCATCGCTACGACTTTATCGACGCCTATGTCGCGGACCTCGAGAGCGTGGTCGATCTGGCCGCGATACGCGCATCAGGAATCAAGATCGGAATCGATCCGCTTGGTGGCGCCGCCGTTGGCTACTGGCAGCCGATCATCGATCGCTATGGCTTGTCGGCAGCCCTTGTCAGTGACGTGGTTGATCCCCAATTCGGCTTCATGACCGCCGATTGGGATGGCAAGATCCGGATGGATTGCTCTTCTCCCTACGCCTTGGCGCGACTGATCGGCCTACGCGATCGCTTTGACATCGCCTTCGCCAACGATACTGATGCGGACCGCCACGGGATTGTTACCGCGTCAGGCGGGCTGATGAACCCCAACCATTACCTGACCGCAGCCATTGCCTATCTTTTTGCCAATCGACCGGGCTGGCGCGCCGATGCCGGCGTCGGTAAGACGATGGTGAGCAGCAGCAGCATCGACCGGGTCACGGCGACCTTGGGAAGACGGCTCTACGAAGTCCCCGTGGGCTTCAAGTGGTTCGTCGAAGGCCTCGTCGATGGTTCCCTTGGCTTCGGCGGCGAGGAAAGCGCAGGCGCCTCTTTCCTGCGTCGGGATGGCAGTGTCTGGACCACCGACAAGGACGGTATCATCCTGGGTCTATTGGCCGCCGAAATGACGGCACGGAGCGGTCGCGATCCGAGCCAGATCTACGAGGCACTGACCGAGGACCTCGGCACGCCCTGTTATCAGCGGATCGATCAACCGGCGACGGCGCGGCAGAAGGCAATCCTAAAATCCCTGACGCCCGCGCAGATCGATGGCACAACCCTGGCCGGTGACGCGATCACGAGCATCCAGACCAAGGCACCCGGCAATGATGCGGCCTTTGGCGGGCTTAAGGTCAGCAGCGAAAACGGCTGGTTCGCCGCCCGCCCGTCAGGGACCGAGGATGTCTATAAGATCTATGCGGAAAGCTTCGATGGCCCCGAACATCTGCACCAGATCCAGGACGAAGCGAGGGCGATGATCGCCCGGGCCTTTGGGGCGTCAGCGGGATAATTCGCGCGGGCCACCTATTGGGCCCCCTTGAAAATTTCTACAACCGGACATGATCCATTGCTCCGAGCTTACCGTAATGAGGAGGACACTTAAGTTCGCCCAAGTTCGGAGAGTGATGGCGATGGCCTATTTCGATGATTCGACCAGCCAAAGCGCACATCGCGCATTTGTCCAGCAAGCCATGAAGGCGCCGCTGCTGACCCGAGAACGCGAACAGGAATTGGCTATTCGTTGGGGCGACCACGGCGACACCGACGCGATCCAGGAGCTTGTCACTGCTTATACGCGTCTCGTCGTTTCGATGGCGGCGCAGTTCCGCCGTTACGGCCTGCCGGCCAGCGATCTGATACAGGAAGGCACCATTGGTCTGATGCAGGCGGCACAGCGTTTCGAACACGGCCGAGACGTGCGCTTTTCGACCTATGCAAGCTGGTGGATCCGGTCTTCGATGCAGGAATTCGTGCTGCGGAATTGGTCGATCGTCCGCACCGGCACGACGGCCGCGCAGAAAAAGCTGTTCTTTAATATCCGCCGACTGCGTGCCGCGATCGAGGGGAGCAATGGGTCCGGATTTGGTGATGCCGAGCGCGCCAAGATCGCCGAAGAACTTCAGGTTCCTTTGAAAGAAGTGGGTTATATGGAGCAGCGGCTCGCGGTCGGCGACCGTTCGCTTGACGCGCCACGGAGCAACGATGGCGAGGCTGACTGGAACGATTCCCTAGCCGATATGCGCCCCAACCCGGAAGAAGTGGTTATCGGATTGCGTGACGGCGAGACCCGTTCGCGCTGGCTGCGCGAGGCCCTGACCGAGCTGTCGCCGCGTGATCAGAAGATCATCATGGCCCGTCGCCTCGCCGAGGAATCAACGTCGCTTGAGGAGATCGGTCGGGAATTGGGCATCTCGAAAGAGCGGGTTCGCCAGCTTGAGATGCGGGCACTGTTGAAGCTCCAGAAGAGCGTGCGCCGCCTCGCCAATGTCCCCAATCTCGACGAGACCCGCCTGACCATCAGCTGAATTCAGGGTTATCGCGGCTCGACGAGACCCAGTAGCGCGACCGTCCTTGGGCGGCTAAGCCTGTGGCCGCTTCCATCAAGAAATTGGCGCCTGCGGACATGGGTCGCCTGTAGATTTCCCCTACTCTATCGACGCGATCTTAACACAATGATGAGTCGGGGCCTCGTCGCGTCGGCACCGTCGAAAAAATCTTCGAGCATCG
>CAIXXC010000496.1 GCA_903923205.1 uncultured Rhodospirillales bacterium
CTTGACCTCGGAGGCGACGACTGCGAAACCACGACCGGCCTCGCCGGCGCGCGCGGCCTCGATCGTGGCATTCAGGGCGAGCAGATTGGTCTGGCCCGCGATGCCATGGATCATCGAGGCAACCTCTCCGATGCGGTCGACGGCAGTCGAGAGTCTGGCGATCGTCTGTCGAGCGATGTCGGAGGCTGAAACAGCCTCTGCCGTCGCCGTCGTCGAGTGCGCCATTTGATGGCTGATTTCCTGGATGGAAGAGCGCATCTGTTCTGAGGCGGCGGCAACGATCTGAGCGTTCGCCATGGATTGCTCGGCCGCCGCCGCGACGCTCTGGCAGTTGCTACCGACTGCTTCCGCAGACGAGGCCATCTTGCCCGCGTGGTCTGCCATCTCGACAGTGTCGCCCGATAAGCGCTCGACAGCGCGTCGTGTCTCTGATTCGACCGTGTCCGCCATGTTGCGGAGCGCGCGGGCGCGGTCGCGCTCGGCTTCTATGCGCTGCGTCTCGCCAGCGGCTCGCAGGGTTTCATTATCGAGCAGACCGCGGCGGAATTGATCGATCGCGCATGCCATCTTGCCGACATCGTCCCGCTTTGCGACGAAGGGCACCGTCACACCGAGTTCACCGGCGGAGAGGCGCGTCATAAGCTGTGTCAGGACTGTGATGGGGTTGGCAATCAGCATCGTCACATAGATCGTAACCGCGACGAACAAGCCTATCAGTGCAATCCCGATGATGATTTGGACATTGGCATTCGCCGTCAGAATGCTGTCGGCCTTGTCTATATTGCCACCATTCTGCGCGTGCAGGCTGTCATTGAGCTGCGAGGCGGTCGAAACCAGCTTGTCCATGGTATCGACAATCTGTTCCGATACCGGGTCAAACTGCTTCATCAAAATATTGCCGTTCGCCGTCCCCGAATCGATATAGGCGTGCGCCATCTTGATGCCGATCGCATCATAGCTGGGAAATGTCGCCTCGGCATCTGAAAGCGCCTTCTGCATGGTCGCGACGCCGGTAGAGACATTGCTGTCCCCCGACATTTCCCCGATCAGGCCACGGAGCTGTTTCACCCGATCGGTAAAGTCGCCGGCAAATTTTGCGGCGTCGTCGAAGCTCTGGTTATCATGGGTCGCGGAGGCGTCGGTCAGGAATTGCTGTACCTGAACCACGTCGAACTGTGCGATACGCGCGGTGCGTTCGATGGTGCTGAGCTTGTCCGAAAGCTCATCCCCGGTTCGGATCGTCGATTGGAGCTGCGCGCCTCTTTCCTGCGAGGACACCGAAACAGCGGATGACAGGATAACCGCCAATATCAGGAAGGAAAATATGAGCTTCAGGCGAGCCGCGGTGGACATTGCGATTGTTTCCGGTAGCGATGGAATTGATCGACTATAGGACGATAGATATTAAGGATTTATTTTGAATGGCACTCCCTCTGGGACAAGCGGGGGCTAGTGGCCGGTTCGGTCGTTCGTTCTGGTCTAATCGCAACCTGTCCCCGGCCTGCTTTGGCAAGTTTTGGCCTAGGCCGCACTCACGCCAGACAGGAACGTGCCGACTTCGGCGCGGAGATGGTCGGACTGTGTGCCTAACTGCCGCGATGCCGCAAGCAGTTCGGCCGCGGTGGACCCGGCGATCGCGGCAGCGTCGCGAACGCCGCTAATGCTGGAGGTGACCTCGGCGGTGCCGCGCGCAGCTTCCTGTACACTGCGCGCGATCTCGCTGGTCGCAGCACCCTGGTCCTCGACGGCGGCCGCGATCGAGCCCGAAATCCCGGCCATCTCGTTGATGGTGCGGCCGATCATGTCGATCGCGGTCACAGTCTCGCCGGTCAGGCTCTGGATTTCCGCGATCTGCGCCTCGATGTCGCCGGTGGCCCGCGCAGTCTGGCTGGCGAGTGACTTGACCTCGGACGCGACGACGGCGAAACCTTTGCCGGCTTCGCCCGCCCGTGCCGCTTCGATCGTCGCGTTGAGCGCCAGCAGATTGGTCTGGCTGGCGATATTAGTGATCAACTGGACGACCTCGCCGATCTTCTGTGCGCTTTGCGAGAGCCGCTTGACGGTATCAGACATGGTTTCGGACTGGCCGATCGCCTGCTGGGCGAAGCTCGTCGAGTGGCCAACCTGGGACGTGATCTCGCGGATGGAGGCAGAGAGTTCCTCGGTCGCCGAGGCCACGGTCTGGACATTGCTTGACGCCTGCTCGGCCGCCGCGGCGACGGTACTGGCTTCGCGCTTGGTCTGATCGGCGCTGCTCGCCATCGCCGTCGCGGTATTCTCGAAGCCTCGGGCGGCCTCGCCAAGGTCTTGCGTTACGGCGCCGATCTGGCTCTCGAAGCCCTTGACGAGCGCCTCGAGCCGGCGGCCGCGTTCCTCTTTGGCTCGGGTTTCAGCGATCTCCGCGGTGGCGCGTTCGTCGGCGATCCGCATGTTATCCTTGAAAACCTGAACGGCCTTGGCCATCGCGCCGAGTTCATCGCGGCGGTCGAGGCCGGGGACAGCGATGGCGAGATTTCGGCCTGCGAGCGCGCTCATCGATTCTGTCAACACCGTGATCGGGGTGCTGAGGCCGCTGCCGACAGAGCGGGCGAACAGCATCACCAGCGCCAGGGCCATGATCCCTGCGACCGAGCCATAGATCACCTGGCTGTGTTCGGCGGCGACAGCGTCCTGCAGGGCTTGTTCGCGAATGCGCACGGCGCGCTCGGCGAGATCGAGCGCCATCCCCCATTCCTGCTGACGGGTTGGATAATAGGTCGCCGAATAGTAGGACAACGCGGCATTGCGGTCGGTCTTGATCAGCTCGAGAACGTGATCTTCCAGGGGGTTCAGGGTCTGATCGTCGAATGTAGCGAGCTTCGTCAGGGCGGCGGACAACTCAGGCAACTGGCGGGTCTTGTCCCTCAGGGTCCCCATGGTCGCGGTGAACATGTCGTCCATCGCCTTCTTGGCCTCGCGTTCGGCATCGCTCGACGGATCGATGAGCGAGCCGCGCATCGCGTTGCTCATGCCCATCATCGCGAGCTTGAGGGATTCCGCGCCCGACGCGACTTCGTCCGTCGTTATGATTTTCGCCCGGCTCTCGTTGGCCGAGCTGGCAAGGGTATAAATCAGCCCTGCGGCCGCGAGACCGATCAGGAGCATAATGCCTCCGAACGCGCCATAAAGTTTCTGTCGGATTTCGAGATTTGCAACGAAGCCGAACATTGGACGCTCCCTGGCTGTTCGCGGGTTTATACACCCCAGCATTGATTATTAATCGCAGGTTATGGTTGCAAAGTTTAGGAAGCGTTAATAGCCGTGAGGCTATGGCAGCACTTTTACAGGACAAGCTAATTGTGGTGTTGCCGATCCTTTTGGCTCGTGGAAGCCGCTTTATTGCTCTCTGGAATTCCTCGAAAATCGTCGTAACGCCAAGTTTGCGAATGATCCGCTTCAAGGGGTGCCTTGCGCCAGATCGAGCCTGTCGATGATCTGGTATGGTCGTAAACTCCTTGAGAGCCGCGACCGTAGTGCCTATCGTAATACCCGAATGGCACGTTTTCCGTGACGCTGGGGGTCTGGACCATCATGAGACAATTCCTTGGCGTTCGAGTATTCGCCGCCGGCGCTTTATTGCTCGAAACACTCGGTGGCGGCGCCCAGGCTGCAAGCGTTAGCCTGACAATCACAGATTCCGACGGGCATGCACTTGCCGATGCTGTCGTAAGCGTGATGCCGGTAAACAAGACTATTTCCGGCCCTGATGGCCCCTCTGCTACCCCCATTGCAGCAATTATCGACCAGCGTAACGAGACCTTCATTCCCTATGTTGTCACGATTCGACGCGGCGGGTCGGTGACGTTCCGGAACAGCGATAAGACCCGGCACCACGTCTACTCTTTCGCGCCGATCAAGCAATTCGAATACGTCCTCAAGCCCACGGAATCATCGCCTCCCGTCGTCTTCGACAAGCCTGGAATCGTTGTTCTTGGCTGCAATATTCATGATCAGATGATCGCGTATGTCGATGTCACCGATGCGCCTTGGGTCACGGTAACCCCGGCCTCCGGCGTTGCCCATATTGATGGCCTGCCATCTGGGGACTTCGTCATCACGATCTGGCATCCCTTTATCAGACCTGGCGTGACGCCGCCGACCCGGAAGGTTTCTCTGCCGACCCAAGACTCGACAACGGCGGTCGCCGTCGCGATCAACCCGCCGCATCCCCGCGATGATGATTCTGGCGCGTATTGAGAATGGGCGCGACGATCTTCCATCGCCTGCTCGTTGCCTGCCTGGTGGCGCGCCTGCTGGTGCCATCGCCGGCTGCGGCAGGGGATTACAAGATCAGCGGCTACACCGATTTTCGTCTCGTCTATCCCTCCGACACCGAGGGTTTTCTTGGGGGCGGCCTCGGCAAGGCGCGATGGGCAAGTAACGGCCAGGCGACGATCCGTCCCGAACTCGGCGCGGTGCTGCTGCGCGGCGATGCCACGCCGTTTCCCGCGCTCCATGCCGTCGTCGAGCTGAGATACGATACCCAACAGAAGACCGTGCTTGATATCCTCGACGCGTTTGCCCGCTACCGCCCTGTTTCGGTGACACGCTGGCGCTGGGGGATCAAGGCCGGCGCCTTCTTCCCGCCGATTTCGCTCGAGAATAGCGATATCGGATGGGTCAGCCCCTGGACGCTCACCCCCTCGGCGATCAATAGCTGGGTCGGCGACGAGCTTCGGATCATCGGCAGCGAAGCGGGCGTGGAATGGCGGGGCGACGTTGATCATATCAATCTCGCAGGCGCGCTGTTCGCCTGGAATCAGCCCGCAGGTGTCGCCATTGCGGATCGCGGCTGGGTGCTGGACGATCATCCCGTCGGCCTGCTCGATCATGTCCGCCGGCCCGATGCGGTAGCGGCGACATTCGTGCCGCCGGGTCAAGACTACGGTCCGCTATATACCGATGAATTTCACCAGGTTGACGGGAATCCCGGCTGGTACCTCACGGCGAACTGGGACAGACCCGATTATGGCCGCTTGACCGCCCTTTACTACGATAATAACGCCGACCCGGCGGCACATGACAGCGTTGCCGCCTGGCGCACGAAGTTCTGGTCAGCCGGTGCACAGACACAGGCGAGCAACGTGACGCTGATCGCCCAGGGAATGACGGGGTCGACGGCGATCGAACCTGCGGGCGTCGGCATGATAACGACCGATTTTCGCTCGGCGTTCCTGCTCATCGGCTGGCAGCGCGACAACTGGCGCTATGCCTTGCGCGGGGATTTGTTCTCAACCAGCAATAGCCGCTCCGGAGGCGAGCATGGTCACGCTGTGACCGCCGCGATCAGCTGGAAGCCCTATCGCTGGCTCCGCTTGACGTCAGAATTGATGAAGATCGATTCCTGGCGACCCCAACGGCAGCTCGACGATAACGGCCCAAAGCGGATAGGAGAAACCCAGTTTCAGGTGGCCGCAAAGCTGTCGTTCTGACGTCGCACAGCTCCTAAATTGACGCCGGATGGCTATACTTTGCGGCTACCGCACTCCGGTGCTTCCCGATAAACTTGGAAAGAAGCTCGGTCTTGTCGGTCCGCTGCGAGACAAAGACGGAATCGGGGACGTTCAAGTTCAGCATCTCCCTAGGCTTTCGACTAGGCTTTATATGCTTGATAAAACAACGTAAAAGCGGTTCCGGCGCCGGGCGCGCGCGGGTTTGCCGTATTGTCAATGAAGCCACCGGCAGGAATGGGAGGAAACATGGTCGAGGTCGTAATCGCAGGCACGGGCATGACAGCCTTCGGTAAATTTCTGGACCGAGGGGTTCGTTCATTGACGCAGGAAGCCGTCGCAGCCGCGCTCGCGGACGCGAATGCGACCTATCGTGATATCGGTCTTGTTGTATTCGGCAATGCGATGTCCGGTCTGGTAACGGGCCAGGAATGTATCCGGAGCGAGGTCGCGTTGCGCGGCACGCCGCTCACCGGTCAGCCCATGATCAATGTGGAAAACGCCTGCGCCTCGGGCTCGACCGCGGTTCATGTTGCACGAATGGCGGTTGCGTCGGGGCAATGTGAGGTCGCGCTTGCCATCGGTGCCGAGAAGCTCACGCATCCCGACAAGACCGTCGCCTTCAAGGCGATGGAATCGGCACTCGACCAGGAGCAACTCGCCGATTTGAAGCGCAGTTTCGGCATCATCGATGGCGAGCGGTCGATCTTCATGGATGTCTACGCCAAGCTGACCCGGGCCTATATGGCGCAGAGCGGGGCCACGGCGGAGGATTTTGCCGCCGTGGCGGTCAAGAGCCACCGCGCCGCCGCACTCAATCCGAAGGCGCAGTTCCGCAAGGAGGTTACCCTCGCGGAGGTCCTGGCGAGCCGCGTGATCGCCGATCCGTTGACATTGCTGATGTGCTCGCCGATTGCCGATGGTGCGGCCGCAGTTATCGTCACGACAGAGGCCTGGGCGAGGAAGCATGGCGCCGATTATGCCCGCCTGTCGGCATCTGCCGTCGCTACGGGCAAGGGCGATGGCGACGGCCCGACGGCGGCGCAACTAGCCGCCCGTCGCGCCTATGAGCAGGCGGGCGTCGGCCCCGCCGATATTCATGTTGCCGAGGTTCATGACGCCTCATCCCCGGCGGAGCTGATCTATTACGAAGAACTCGGCCTCTGCGCCGAGGGCGATGGCCCGAAGCTGCTGCGCTCGGGTGCGACCGATCTTGGCGGACGTATTTCCGTCAATCCCAGTGGCGGGTTGCTGAGCAAAGGTCATCCCGTCGGCGCGACAGGTGTTGGTCAACTGGTCGAGTTGATGGATCAGTTGCGCGGTCGTTCCGGCGCACGTCAGAGGGTTGGGGCGAAAGTTGCCCTCGCTGAGAATGGCGGTGGCTATATCGGCGAGGATTCGGCCGTTGGCGTGGTAACGATCCTGACGCGATAGAAATTGCCTGGAGGTCCTCATTCCAGAACCCTTTCCGATGCCGGGAGACACGTGATGCTCGACGAAACCGAACAGCAGATTCGGGAAACCGCCCGGCGCTATGCCGCCGAAAAGCTGGCTCCTTTCGGATATGACTGGGATCAGGCCGGCGGTTGTCCGGACACCGTCGTCGCGGAAATGGGCCGTCTTGGATTTCTGGGCCTGCTGGCGCCTGAGGTATACGGCGGATCGGGGTTGAGTTTTGTCGGCTTCATGGCGGTGATGGAGGAAATCGCCGCCGGTAATGGCGGGCTCTCGACCCTGATGCATGTCCATCAGATGGGAACCCTCGGTCCGATCGCTAAATTCGGGACGGCGGAACAAAAATCACGGTTTATCCCGGCGATGGCGCGCGGCGAGGCAATCGGCGCGTTCCTGCTGACGGAGCCCGGCACCGGCTCGGACGCCGCATCGATCAAGACGCGGGCGCGGCGGGTTGGCAATGGCTGGGTGCTTGACGGTACCAAGCAATTCATCTCCAACGGCGCCCGCGCCAAGATCGCCATCGTGCTTGCCGTTACCGACCCGGACGCCGGCAAGCGCGGCATCACGGCCTTTTTGGTTCCGACGGATACGCCGGGTTACGTCGTCGGCCGGGTTGAAAAGAAGCTCGGCCAGCGCACCTCCGATACCGCCCAGATCACGCTTGAGAATTGCCGGGTCGGAGATGATGCCGTTCTTGGAGATCTTAATCGCGGCCTGCCGTTGACCTTGTCGCTGCTTGCCGATGGGCGCGTTTCGATCGCGGCGCAGGCGGTTGGCATGGCGCGGGCGGCTTTTGAGCATGCGCTCAGCTATGCCAAGGAGCGCGTGACCTTCGGCGTGCCATTGATCGAACATCAGGCCGTCGCCTTCCGGCTTGCCGATATGGCGACACAGATCGAAATTGCCCGCAACTTCGTCATGAGCACGGCGGAGAAGCTCGATGACGGCATCGAGTGCCTGAAAGAGGCGTCCATGGCCAAGCTGTTTGCCGGAGAAATGGCGGAGCGTGTCTGCTCCGACGCGATCCAGATTCATGGGGGCTATGGCTATCTGCAGGATTTCCCGGTTGAGCGGATTTATCGCGATGTCCGCGTCTGCCAGATCTATGAAGGGACCAACGATATTCAGCGGCTGATCATCGTCCGCAAGATCGCGTCCTGAAACGGGGACAGACAATGAAACTTCCGCCGCTGAACGGTATCCGCATCCTTTGTCTCGCGGAGCAGTATCCCGGCCCCTACGCAACCATGCTGCTGGCCGATCTCGGCGCCGAGGTCGTGATCGTAGAGCGGCCCCAGGGCGGCGATCCCGCACGAGCATTCCCAAGCTTCCACGGCGCCCTCAACCGGAACAAGCGGGCGATCACGCTCGATCTTAAAACCGATGAAGGCAAGTCGAGGCTCGAGCGCCTCATCGCCAACGCCGACGTCTTTATGGAGGGTTATCGGCCGGGCACGATCACGCGGCTTGGCTTCGGCCCCCAGGCTGTGCGCAACGCGCACCCCTCCCTCATCTATGTCTCGATTTCCGGCTATGGCCAGGACGGCCCGCAACGCGACCGCCCGGCGCATGATCTGTCCTATCAGACCATGGCGGGCTTGTTGTTCAATCTGGCGGCGGGCAGCGGGCATCAGCCGCCGAGCGAGGTTGCGGTTGGCGATCTCTCCTCGGGCCTGTTTGCCGCGCTCGGTATTGTCACGGCGCTGTTCGCTCGGACAAGGAGCGGCGAGGGCACCTATATCGACGTTTCGATGACGGATGGGCTCGTGTCGCTGATGTCGGTCTTCCTCGCCGGCGCCCTCAATGGCACCGAGATCGCCGATATCGGCGCCGAGCCTGCCTATGCCCTGTTTACCTGCGGCGACGGCAAGCGGCTTAGCCTGTCGATCGCGCATGAGGATTGGTTCTGGCGCTCGCTCTGCGGGATGCTCGATCTGCCGCAGCATGGCGACCTGGCGCGCGCAGAGCGGGTCGTGCGCGCCGCCGAACTTCGAGCCGATATCGCCACCATGCTGGCCTCACAGCCGCGCAGCCACTGGGCGGCGGCGCTGGAACAGGCCGGGATCCCGTGGGGACCGGTCAACAGCCTCGGCGAGGTCATCGCCGAGCCACAGTTCAGCGAACGCGGCCTCTTCGTCACGGCGGAAGAAGACACGGCGCCGGGCGCTCGCTATGTCCGCCAACCCCTTCTTTTCGACGGCAGGGCCTTTCCGATCCGCCGGGGCGTGCCCGCTCTCGGCGAAGCCAATGCAGAGTATCCGTGAGGATGACATCATGAGCCGAAGCATTATCCACGGCGCGGTCGATCTCCATGTACCGGGGCGGATCGTCTACGGACAGTCAGCCGGTAGCGCCTTGCGCGACGAGATGAGCCGATATGGTGCCGATGCCGCGCTCATCGTCACGACACCATCGCTGGCCGACCACGCCTATCTCGCGGGGATCAAGGCCGCACTCGGCCCCGCCGTGCGGGGCGTTTTCTCAGGCATGACGGCGCATACGCCGGAAAGCGCGGTGCTCGCCTGTGCCGCACAGGCGCGTGACGTGGGTGCCCGGATCTTGATTGCGGTTGGCGGTGGTTCGGCGATCGACGGGATCAAGATCGTGCGGCTCTGCCTTGATGAGGGCTACACCACGCCGGAACACCTCGCCGCGTGGCGGGCCGGCCCGACGGCGCAGAATCCGCATCGAACCCCGGTACTGACAGTGCCGACCACCCTGTCCGGGGCGGAATTCAGCGGCATTGCCGGTGTGCTCGACTCATCAAAGGGGATCAAGAACGTCCATCATCACCCGATGCTCCTGCCCGAGGTCGTGATCCTCGATCCCGAGGCGACGGCGACGGCGCCGGATTGGCTGGTGCTGTCCTCCGGCATTCGCGCGGTCGATCATTGTGTCGAGACGATATTGTCGGTTGCGGCCAATCCCTATGCCGATGCCGCGGCGCTGCATGGCCTGAAACTTCTGGTTGATGGATTGCCGAAGCTTCGAGCAGGCGAGGCGGGGCCGGCGGAACGGCTTGATCTGCAATTCGCCATGTGGCTGGCGATGACGGGGCCGAGTATCGGGGTGCCGATGGGGGCGAGCCACGCGATCGGTCGCGCCCTTGGCGGTACCTATGGGATACCCCATGGCCGGACCTCCTGCATCATGCTGCCGGCTGTGCTCGGCTGGAACGCAGCAACCGATGCGGCGCGTCAGGATCGCTTGCGGTCGTTGTTCCCGGACACGAGCCGCAGTCTGTCGGACTGCGTGCGCGCTCTCGTCGATGGTCTTGGCGAGCCGTCGCGGCTGCGTCAGGTCAACATCGCGAAAACCGATCTCGATCGGGCTGTGGCTCCCGCCTGGCAGATGCTTCAAGTCAAAAGCGTCAGTGGCAATGCGCGGCCGATCACCTCCGAGGCCGAGGTCCGCGACCTGCTTGACCTCGCCTGGTAGAACACGACTTAACAACCCGACCTCAGGGAGACGGCAGAATGCTGAAATGGCACATCGGTGACGTCACGATCACCCGGATCGTTGAATTGGAAATGGCGACCAGCGATCTGATCATCGCCGAGGCGACGCCTCAGTCGCTTGCGACGATGCCCTGGCTCAGCCCCTATTTCGTCACGTCCGAGGGCGCGCTTAAGATCAGCATTCACGCCTTGGTGATCGAGACGCCAAAGCATCGGATTATCGTCGATACCTGCGTCGGGAATGAGAAACCGCGACCGATCTTCCCGTTCTGGGACCGATTGCAGAGGCCGTTCCTGCGGGACCTGACGGCGGCTGGTTTCGCGCCCGAAACAATCGATACAGTTCTTTGCACCCATCTTCATGTCGATCATGTCGGCTGGAA
>CAIXXC010000497.1 GCA_903923205.1 uncultured Rhodospirillales bacterium
AACGCGCTGGGATCCTGAAAAGAAAGACCATCAAAATCTGGAAAGGCGTAGGTCCACCAAGCCGACGCGATTAGTCGTTCCGATATGCTTTCGGAAAAACGGCGTCGGATCAATTTGGCAGGCACGCCTGCAACAATCTCATAGGGGCCGACATCACGTGTCACCACGCTGCCAGTCCCCACGACCGCTCCGTCACCGATTGTCACCCCGCCCCGAATATAGACGTTTTGACCAATCCAAACGTCATTGCCGATGGTAATAGCGTCTTGTCGTTTCTCGGATTTCAGCGCGCTGTAGGACTCAAACTTCGTTCCTGTCCGCTTAAGATGCGCCCCGAAAATCCACCCGGGGTCATAGGAAAACGGTGAAGTCGAGACCCGATCCAAAGGGTGCTCGGCGGCGCCGAAAACAACATGATGCGCAATCGAACAGTATCGGCCGATAGTATGCACCCTGATAGGGATGCCCGAATTCGAGAAACTGAAAGCGCCTAGTCGGCCAGAGAATCCAATAACATGTGTACTGATGCGGCAGGTGGGCTCGAACACGGCCCTCGTACCTATCTGCAACTGACCAGGGGTAAGTATAACCCCCTTCGCAGCGAGAAGATCACAAGAGTGTTTTTCGAGAGTTCCAGTATACAGGACGTTTGGTAAATCTATCTCGTGCCCTAAATATTGGGATTCGGCTACCAGATGATTGAGAAGTTCAGTTATACTTAGCTCAACAAATCGTAGATCTTCCGATCGAGACAGATCAAATTGAAGACCCGCGGAGAATCCATCTAGCGACGTTGGGGTGTGTTTTGCAATTATCTGCTCATGGTATGCTAGATGTTCCAAGACTTTCGCTCGGAAAGAATCGCTGACACTGTGTTTTCCCGCGCGAATTTCGAGGACAATATTGATTATTTCCGCAACCAGAGCGTGTGAATTAATGGCGTCTATTTTGTCTCCCGGGAGATTTCGATAAATTACGTCAAGGCTCGCCAGAAGAGCTTGATCTGCAATGAAGAAGTAATAAAGGTTCTTCGAGCCTAAATGAACGAGCCGCAGCTCTTTTTTTAGTCGGGAAGAAAAGATATTAGAGGTGAGCGGCTCGACCTGACCATTATAAGGGAGAATACGTGGTAGGTCTAAAGAATCCTGAGGATTAAGCGACATCGGGACCACAAAATGAAGTGTAAATTCTATTCATATCATTATAATATTTTGGAAATTAGTAAATACACTATTTGAAAGTTCTGTGTGAGCGATCTCAGAGATCGCGAGAGATTAACGTGGGCGCGGGGCTGTTCGAGGTCGTTGCGTCGATACGAGGCTGGTCCCAAAATGAGGTTGTACCTCAACCCCAAGCTAGTCGGTACGAGCTTCCTGCCAGAAACGGCGTGCCATGGATACGACGACGAGATTGGGGCAATTCTGCGGTGGAGCCATTATGAGCGAACGAGTAGCGATCAACTTTCAGTGTCGATATTATAAAGCGTCCAAACCATGTAAATTTAATAAGCTTGATGGATCTGAATGTCCGTCCTGTCTCCACGTTGCGCCCTACCGCGAGCGTATTTTATTTATCAAGCTTGACGCGATTGGTGACGTGCTGCGCTCGGGCGGGTTGCTGCCGGCGATTATCGCGAAGCATCAAGCGCCATATATCGTTTGGTTGACCCGCAAGGATTCCGCCGAACTCGTCGGCATGATGACTGATGTCGACGAGGTGATCGAGCTTTCCGAGCTTGCGCTTGCCCGAATAGCTTCGGAAACTTGGGATTACGTGTATTCCCTTTCGAACGACATCCCGAGCGCGACGCTGGCGTCTATCGCGCCCGCAAAGATGGACAAGGTGGGTTACTGGCTGGACAAAGGCATGATACGGCCGTCCAATGAGGCGGCTGAACTGTGGCTGGAAATGGCCGCGTTCGATCGGCTGAAGAAGCAGAATGCCGAATCTTACCAACGCCGAATGCTGGACATCATCGGCGCGGTCGACATCGTTCCGCAGCCCGCATCCCTTGATATCTCGCCGTCGATGCGGGCGGCGGCGGCCGCGCGCGTTTCAGCTGTTTTCCCGAATCCAGAGCGGCAGAGAGTGGCCGTAAATGTCGGGGCAGGGGGACGATGGCCGAAGAAGATGTTGGATGCGCCAAGGCTCGCTGCCTATATCCGGCTTCTGCTCGAGCGGCGAGATGTCGACGTCATGCTGGTGGGAGGCGCAGCAGAGACGGAGAAGGCTGATCAATTGCTTCGATTGTGTGACGAGCCGAGAGTGCAGGCGTTCCTGACGCCGAAATCGATCCCGGAATTCGTTGCGACATTGGCTCAGTCGGACGTATTGTTTTGCGGCGACACCTTGGCACTGCATATTTCCAGCGCGTTGCGGCTCCCCACCGTTGCTGTATTCGGTCCGACAAGCGAAGCGGAAATCGCGGATTTCGATGGGCTTATCAGGAAGATGTCTACAAGCACTCTAGACTGCCTCTGCTGCTACGGTGATTGCAACAAGAGTGACCATTGCATGGCCCAGTTCGACCTC
>CAIXXC010000498.1 GCA_903923205.1 uncultured Rhodospirillales bacterium
GATCGACGCCTGCATCGACACGCTGATGAAGGGGCGCCTGTTCGAGAAAGACATTTATATGGAACGCTTCCTGAGCGCCGCCGACAGCACGAAAAAAGTATCGGCCCTGTTCCGAAAGATTTAATCGTGACCGGCGCTGACGACCATCGTATCGCCGCCTGTGCCGCCTCGCTTCGCGTGGCCGAAACCACAGGGCAGACGATCGCGCCGCTGACGGAGGGCGAAGCGGGCCTGACGATCGCCCTTGCCTATCAGATTCAGGAGACCCGGCGCACCCTCGATCCTGCGCCGATCATCGGCTATAAGCTCGGCTACACCAGCGCCGCCATGCGGGCGCAAATGAATATCGATGAGCCCAATTACGGCGTCCTGACCCCCGCCCATGCCGTCTCGGGTCGGCAGGGCCACATCAGGGCAGCCGACTTGATCCACCCCTTGGCCGAGCCCGAAATTGCCTTACGGCTCGGCCGCGCCGTCCAGGGGCCGAATGTGACCCGCGAGGAGCTTGTCGCCGCCATAGACGCCGTTTTCCCGGCGATCGAGATCGTCGATACCCGCTATCATGCCTATAAATTCACAGCGATCGACAACATCTCGGACAATAGTTCCGCCGCCCGGTTTGTGCTCGGCGATGCAAACGAGCCCGATGCCCTAAGCACGCTTCCGAATACCCCGGTGACCTTGCGGATCGACGGCAGGGAGATCGAGCAGGGCTTCGGCCATGCCGCGATGGAGGATCCTGTTCTTGCCTTGCTTTGGCTGGTCAACACTCTTGGCGTCAAAGGGGTAGGGCTCGATGCCGGGGCCATCATCATGACCGGCGGCCTCACCCGCGCCCATCCGATTGCGCGGGGCAATCGGGTCGAGGCAGATTTTGGCGCACTCGGGATCGCTCGGCTGGCGCTGGTCTGACAAGCACCTCTTGACGGCGCTATTGAGATCGCCAGACACTGATCCAGCCACAACAACAAGAATGGCGGATCCCAATGTCAGAGCGTGTCGGCGGGCTGCACCACATCACCCTCTGCACCGGATCGGCGCAGGGCGATATCGACTTCTTCTACAAAACCCTGGGGATGAGCCTGGTCAAAAGAACCTTGCTGTATGATGGCAAGGCCCCGATCTTCCACCTCTATTTCGGCAACGCGACCGGCGATCCCGGCACCCTGACAACGGTATTCCCGTTCCGCCGGACCGGTCGCAAGGCGCGACGCGGCGCGGGCCAGATTGAGCTCTGCGGCTATTCCATACCCCGTGGCGCTCTGCCCTACTGGCGGGACCGGTTCGCCCGGTTCGGTGTCCGGGTCTCAAAGATTTCCGAGCGCTTCGGCCAGGGGGTACTGCGCTTCGAGCATCCTGATTGTCCGCTCGATTTCGAACTGATCGAAGACCCGGCGGACACGCGAAAGCCGTTCACGGGTGCCGGCATCCCTGCGGAATATGCGCTGCGCGGATTCCATAACTGGACTGTTCTCGCCCGCGAAACCGAGGACATGGATATCTTCATGACCGAGGGCTGGAACTACCGCCCGATTGGCACGGACGGCGCCTTTACCCGCTATGTGGTTGGCGACGGCGATGCCGGTCATGTCATCGATCTTCATCTCCAGCCGACGGCCAAGGCGGGAAGCTGGTTCTTCGGCGAAGGCTTCATTCATCACGGGGCCTTCAAGGTTCCGAGCCTGGAGGTTCAGGAACAGGTCAAGCTGGAGGTCGAAGGCCTCGGCCTTACCGATTTTTCCGACCGCAAGCATCGCGGCTATTTCCAGTCGATCTATGTCCGCACACCCTCCGGCGCGTTGTTCGAAGCCAGCCATTCGATCGGCTTCGATGTCGATGAACCGGCCGACAAGCTGGGCTTGGAGTTCATCGTGTCACCGCAATTCGCCGACCGGAAGGATGCCCTCCTGCGGCAATTGAACGATCCATTCGAGTTGGATTAGCCCCCGCCGAGCGAGACGAATTTTGCGCAGAGATAGGCCTCGATCGCCTCGCTGCCACCTTCTGAGCCGTAGCCGGAATCCTTGATGCCGCCAAACGGCACCTCAGGTAAGGCAAGGCTCAGCTGATTGACGGTGAGCATACCGGCCTGAATTTCAGAGGCGAGCGTATTGGCCGTCTTTGAAGACCCGGTGAAGGCGTAGGAGGCCAGTCCATAAGGCAGGCGATTGGCTTCGCTGATGACCTCTTCAACGGTGTCGAAGGGGATCATCAAGGCGAGCGGGCCGAATGGTTCCTCGTTCATGACCCGCATCTCGCGGCTTAATCCCGTCAGCACCGTTGGTTCGAAGAAATAGCCCTTGTTGCCGATCCGCTTGCCGCCGGTCCGCACCGTTGCACCCTTGGCGACGGCGTCGGCAACGAAGCCTTCCATCGCCGTGATGCGCCGATCATTGGCCAGGGGGCCCATCGTGCTGCCGGGCTCCAGCCCGTCGCCAACCTTGACCTTGGCGGCACCGGCAAGAAACCCCTCTAGGAACTGGTCGTAGACGCCGCGCTGGATCAAAAAGCGGGTCGGCGATGCACAGACCTGACCGGCATTGCGGAACTTGGACGCGACCAGCAGCTTGGTCGCCACGCCGATATCGGCATCGTCGAAGACCATCGCCGGCGAGTGACCACCGAGTTCCATCGTCGCCCGCTTCATATGAAGTCCGGCGAGTGCGGCGAGATGCTTGCCGACCGGCACCGAGCCGGTGAACGACATCTTGGCGATAATGGGATGCGGGATCAGGTATTCGGAGATTTCCGACGGCGTTCCGTAGACGAGATTGATGACCCCGGCGGGCACACCGGCATCGGCAAAGGCGCGGACAAGTTCGGCGGGCGAGGCCGGCGTCTCTTCCGGCCCCTTGAGGACGATCGAGCAACCGGCGGCGAGCGCGCCGGAGATCTTGCGCACGGCCTGATTGATGGGAAAATTCCAGGGCGTAAAGGCCGCGACCGGGCCGATCGGCTCCTTGATCACGAGTTGATGAACGCCGGGCACGCGCGATGGAATCACACGACCATAAGTGCGCCTGGCTTCTTCGGCGAACCAGTCGATGACGTCGGCGGCGGCCAGCGTCTCCATCCTGGCCTCGGCCAGGATCTTGCCCTGCTCCAGCGTCAGCAGCCGGGCGATGCCATCGGCACGCTCGCGCAGCAGGTCAGCGGCGCGACGGAGGATCTTCGAGCGCTCGAAAGCCGAGGTTTTACGCCAGATATCAAAGCCCCGAGCAGCGGCGGCCAACGCGCGGTCAAGGTCGGGGATACCCGCATGGGCAACTGTCCCGATCACCTCGGCTGTCGCCGGGTTGAGGATCTCGAGGACCCGCCCGGAAGCAGCCGGAGTCCAAACACCATCGATATAAAGTAGCGTCTCGGTCATGACTCATCCACCTTCACCAGCGAAACCACGTGGTCTACCTCGGGCTTGCTCTCAAAGAAGGGGCCGACATGGCCGCGCCAGACCTGGAAGGCGGGCGATTTCTGAAAGCCCTCGGTATGGTCCGCCACCGAATCCCAGCGGACGAACAGCTTGTAGCGGTTCGGCGTATCGGCGGAGCGCAGCAACTCATGCCCGTGATAGCCCTTGGCCAACGCCAGGGATTCGGCAGCGCCGATCTTGAAAGCGGCTTCGAAACCAGCCTCCTCGCCGGGCTTGATGTAGAGATCGACGACTTCGAGAATCATGACGCGGAACCTTTGAAGGGGCGGGCGCCCGGCGGCGGTGCTGCCGGGTAGCCCCGGCCATCATAATCAAACCCGGCAAGCTCGTGGCGCACCAGATCGGGCGATTGCGGTGCCGCGTAATAGGCGCGAATTTCCCGGATCAGCCCCGATGCGGGATCGAGTTCATACCACTCGATCCCCCGCAGGATGGTGCCGGTCGTGGTCTTGAAATGGCACCATTCCATCACGGCCTGCCAGGATAGCGGCTCAACGAGAAGGCGATCGACGGTCCAGTAGGAGCCGATTTTCTCGACGGCGGTCGCCCATTTTGCCGCAATGGTCCTGGCCCCGCGAAAGGGCCCCTCGTACATCCCCGGCGGGAAGTAATGAACGGCGTCGGGCGTGAAACAGCCGATCATCTTGGCCTCATCGGCCTCGTTGCAGCCATCGAAATAGGTCCGGATCAAGGCTTCGATCCGTGCCCCGCGCGCCGTCAGTTCCGCACCGTAACCGGCCATTGCTGGCTTCTCCTTGTGCTGGGCCGCGTCCTCAAGCGATGAAGCGGTTCGATATCGTTACTCCGCGACGGCCGCCTGGGCCGCCGCATTTGCCTCTTCGCGGGCGCGGATTTCTGCAGCCCGAACGATCGCCGCAGGCACGCCGCCAATACCCCAATTATCAGGCTGGGTCTCGGCGATATGAACGCGGATGCGCTCCTTCCGGGTGCCGAGAATACCGGCAACGACATCGGTGATATCCGCAATCAGGGCATGATATTGCGCCTTCGACCGGCCGCTCATCAAAACCATCTGGATGAACGGCATCTCTACCGACTCCATCGGCTCGCGCGCCAGCACATCACTTGCGGGCTCGGCACAGACGCCCCAGAGGTCAGGATCGATTTCCGTGACCCAGACTTCAAGCCTGTCCTTGGGCGCCTGGAGGATCCGGGCCACCGTGTTCGACACGTCGGTAACCAGCTGGCGCAGCTGCGCGCGGGTGTGGCCCTTCAGGACACGAATATGGGCAACAGGCATGCTCGACCTCTTCTTGTCAGTGGTGTTGGGAGCGTTTTGTCAAATCTGTCATGGCCACGCTATGAAGGGATTTTGACGCTGTCAAATGCCGTTCGAGGCGAAACTCCATACCCTTTCGGCATCACATCTACGAAAACGGCAGTAATCGGCAGCTCAACGCCCCTGTTGAGACGTGATATGGGCATCATACTCTTTCCGTATTCCCCGCGCCTCGCAAAAGTATTAGACGGCATGATCGGTCCGGTTCAATGATGACGCCAGAATAGGAAAACTACGCCGGCGCGCGCCGGTCGAAGGAGTACGGTCATGAGTAAGATCAAGTGCGCCATCATCGGGTCGGGCAATATCGGCACCGACCTGATCTACAAGCTGCGTCGTAGCGCAGTGCTTGAGCCTGTATGGATGGTGGGCATCGACCCGGCCTCGGAAGGTCTCGCGCGCGCCAAGGGCATGGGCCTCAAGATCACGGATCAGGGCGTCGATGGTCTGCTGCCGCATGTTCTTGCCGATGGCGTCCAGATCGCGTTCGACGCGACCTCGGCCTATGTCCATGCCGAGAATTCACGCAAGCTGAATGAGCTTGGCGTTTTGATGATCGATCTCACGCCCGCCGCAATCGGGCCGCTCTGCGTGCCGCCGGTGAACCTCACCGACCTCGTGTCGCAGGGCGTGATGAACGTCAACATGATCTCCTGCGCCGGTCAGGCGACGATCCCGATCATTGCGGCAGTCGCGCGGGTTCAGACAGTCGATTACGGCGAAATCGTCGCCAGCCTGTCGTCGAAATCCGTTGGGCCGGGCACCCGCGCCAATCTTGACGAATTCACATACACAACCTCGGACGCGCTGGTCCGGGTTGGCGGTGCCAAGCGCGGCAAGGCGCTCTGCATCATCAATCCTGCCGAACCGCCGGTGATCATGCGCAACACGATCAACTGCCTGACCGAATCCGCGCCACAGGAAAAGAAGATCATCGACTCCGTCGTCGCCATGATCGCCGAGGTACAGAAATACGTCCCCGGTTATCGCCTTGTGAACGGCCCGGTATTCGACGGCAACCGGGTGACCGTGTTCATGGAAGTTGCGGGTCTCGGCGATTATCTGCCGAAATATGCCGGTAATCTCGACATCATGACGGCTGCGGCATCGCGGACGGCGGAACTTTTTGCTGAACATATCCTCGCTGGCAGCGTCCAGCTGACGAAGGCGGTGGCGTGATGACCGGAACCAGCAGCTTGAAGGGCCGCAAGGTCCTCGTCCATGACATGTGCCTGCGCGACGGCATGCACGCCAAGAAAGAGCAGATCTCGATCGCGCAGATGATCAAGGTCGCAACCGCGCTTGACGATGCCGGTGTTCCGCTTCTCCAGGTTACCCATGGTGCCGGTCTTGGCGGCAACTCGCTGCAGCATGGCTTCGCCATGGCCAGCAACGAGGAATACCTTTCCGCAGTGACACCGCTGATGAAGCAGGCCAAGGTCTCGGTCCTTCTCATCCCCGGTCTGGGGACGATGAAGGAACTGCACTCCGCCTATGATTGCGGTGCCCGCAGCGTCCATGTGGCGACCCACTGCACCGAGGCCGATACCTCGCCGCAGCACATCGCCTATGCCCGCAAACTCGGCATGGATACAACCGGCTTCCTGATGATGGCGCATCTCAACGATGCCGCCGGTCTCGCCCAGCAGGGCAAGCTGATGGAGTCCTATGGCGCCCAGACCATCTATATCACCGATTCCGCGGGCTACATGCTGCCGGAAGACGTGAAGTCCGCCGTCGGTGCTCTGCGTGACGTGCTGAAGCCGGAAACCGAAATCGGCTTCCACGGCCATCATAACCTGGGCATGGGTGTCGCCAATTCGATCGCCGCAATCGAAGTGGGCGCTTCCCGCATCGACGCCTCGGTGGCCGGGCTAGGTGCCGGTGCGGGCAATACCCCGCTCGAAGTCTTCGTCGCCGTTTGCGAGCGCATGGGCATCGAAACCGGGATCGATATGGGCAAGATCATGGATGTTGCCGAAGATGTGATCGTGCCGATGATGGATCATATGGTCCGCATTGACCGCGAATCCCTCACCATCGGCTTCGCCGGTGTCTATTCGACCTTCCTGCTTCACGCCAAGCGTGCCTCAAAGCGCTTTGGTGTTCCCGCGCGCGATATCCTTGTCGAACTTGGTCGCAAGAAGATGATCGGTGGCCAGGAAGACATGATCGAGGATACGGCGATGACCATGGCCAAGGAACGCGGCCTGCTGCGCGAGACCCACGCCGCCGAGTAGAGGCGACCGGAGAACGACGATGCCGAATGGGCCAATGGGCGATAACGAAGCGACCATAACGGTTCCAGACGGCTTCGTCCTCCATGACCGGCGTTCTCCCGTTACCGCGCCATGGGAACCGATCTATGCGCGTCACGAGGCTGACCAGGTTCGGCTCGGGCTCGAAATTCGCACCCCGCACACCAATTCACGCGGCCTGCTCCACGGCGGCGTCATCGCGGCGATCACGGATAACGCGATGGGGTTGAGCGTGGCGACGGTCTTGCGCGCTGCGCGCGGTGAAACCGGGACAAGCCCGATCACGGCGTCTTTGTCGATCGACTATCTCGGTCGGGCCGCGCTCGGTCAATGGCTGGAGATCGACACCCAGTTTGTCCATCTCGGCAAGCAACAGGCCGTGGCACAGGCACTCGTTACGGCGGACGGACAGATCATCGCCCGTGCCAATGCCACCTTCCGCGTTGGCTGAACCCGGCTAGTCTTTCGGCAACAGCGCCGGATCGGTCTCGTGTTCTTCGATCACCATGATGCGCAAGGCCGAACGATCGAACAGCTTTTCCTCGTCAGGACCAAGAACCGCGACCACGTCCGGCCTGCTCAACGCGTCCATGCAGCGGTCGAAGCCCGCGCGATCATCGAACCAGAACTCGGTCACGACGTCATAGGCCGCTTCACCGGCCTCGCTATAGACGGCGTTGCTGTAGGGATGGAGGAAATGGCGGAAGTAGCGTTTGGCCCCTGCGAGCAACGGGGCGGCGAGGGGCGCATGGACCCCCTCGTAATAATTGATGAACTCGTCCATCGAGAGGGCCGGGTTACGCTTCAGCAGAATAGCGATCTTGTACATCTCGCCTCCGTTTCTTCTTGTTATGTCGAGATCCTACGGGATTGAGGCGTCAAGTCGAGAAGAAACGGCAGGGCGCGCTTGTTCGCATCCCGCCTCTCCCCTATTGCGCCGCCGACTTCTGCCGGGCCGCCGGTGGCGCTTCAGCCTTGAGCAGGGTATCAAGGACGTGAAGTAGCTTGCCCGGCCCGGTATCGTGGATGATGTTGACCTTATTGCCCTCGGGTCCACGTTGTTTCAGCCGCTGCCACTGGCCTTCAAGGATTTCCTTATCCTCAAGGAAGGCCACGTCGAGCGCTTCGCGCAGCATGTCGCTCATGCCGGGAGAGTCGGTTTCGCGGCTCGCTCCCCAGGAATAATAGTAATCGACCGAATCCTCATCTCGCGGCGTGATTGCCTGGCACGAATAGGTATCGAGGACGAGTTGGCCATCGGACGGCCCCTCCGTCGCGGTCCCGGCAAGGAACACTCGGAAATGCAGGATGAAATTGCACGGGATCGTCATTTCGACATGGAAATGGAGATCGAACAGCGTGCCTTCGGGGAAGAGGTGCTGAGAGAAGAACGGCACCGGCACCTGGCGGACCCAGAATTTGGTATCGACGCCGCGCGCGTTGATCTCATGCTTGGCCCCGGCCTCGGTGTATTTCATCGTGCCGCCGAGGCTTGTGCGATGTACCCAGGTCAGGTGGCTGAGGTCCATCAGGTTGGCGATCTCCAGCCGGTAATTGGCATTGACCTGCATGTGCGAGGTCTTGATGTTCCAGTCGCGGTTATCGGGCCCGACCGAGAAGCAGATCAGCGATGGATCGGCCTTGGCCGGATCGCCCATCCAGACCCATATCCAGCTATCCTTTTCCACCACGGGAAAGACCCGAACGCAGGCCGCAGGCGGAATCACCGACTGGCCCGGTATCTCCGTGCACTGTCCGTCGGCCGCGAAGATCATGCCGTGGTAGAGACAGCGGAGAGAATCGCCCTCCTTGCGGCCGAGCGACAGCGGCGCCTGACGATGCGGGCAACGATCCTCCATCGCCACAACCACGCCATCCGGCTTGCGGTACAGCACGACATGCTCACCCGCGATCAACCGCGACACCAGGACATTCTTGCCCTGGCTGACATCGTAATCCCAACCCGCGCAGTACCAGGCATTCTTGACGAACATGGCGACCTCTCTTGGTTTCTTATTTTTCGCTTAGCCGATCGATACCCCTGGGCGGACTGAACTGTATCCCTACTTTGCGTAGACCTTGCGAAGTTCGGTCTTCAGGATTTTCCCCGTAGCGCCATGCGGAATGCTTTCAACGATTTCAATACGGTCAGGAATGGACCAACTCGCGACCTTGCCGCGATAGAAGTCGCGCAAGGACTCATGGGTCGGCGTCCGACCTGCACGGGGAACCACGATGAGCATGGGCCGTTCGCCCCAGCGCTCATCCGGAATCGCGATGGCTGCCGCTTCGAGCACGTCGGGGTGACCCACGGCGATATTCTCGATATCGATCGAGCTGATCCACTCGCCGCCTGATTTGATCAAATCCTTGGTCCGGTCGGTGAGCTTGATATTGCCCTGCGCGTCGACCACGCCGACATCACCGGTCGGGAACCAGCCATCATCGCCGATCGCCGTTTCGGGCATACGGTAATAAGCGCTCGCGACCCAATGGCCCCGGAACGACAATTCGCCCTGGGTCTTGCCATCCCAGGGCACCTCGCTCCCATGCTCGTCGGTGGCGCGAACATCGATACCGTAGACCGGTCGCCCTTGGGTCGCGATCTCGTCTATCCTGCCGTCACGGTCGAGCAGTGCTGTCGCCGGCTTCGGTGCGCCCCAGGTCGCGACAGAGCTGCTTTCGGTCATGCCCCAGCCATGGGACACGCGCATGCCCAGATCCTGATACGCCGCGATCAAAGCGCGGGGCATCGCCGCGCCGCCGACCAGGACGCGTTCCAGCGTCTCAAGCTTCGCGTCGGTTTCGCGCAAGTGATTGAGGAGGTTAAGCCACAATGTGGGGACTCCGGCCGCAATCGTCACCTTCTCGCGGTTCATCACCGTCAGCACAGAGACCGGGTCGAGGTGACGCCCAGGCATGATCAGAGTACCGCCGCTCATCGGCACGCCAAAGGGATAGCCCCAGGCGTTGACATGGAACATCGGCACCATCGGCATGACACGATCGACCGCTCGCAAGCCGGCGACATCGCCGCCGCACAGCATCAAGGTATGGATAAGGATCGAACGATGGGAATAAAGCGCACCCTTGGGCCGCCCGGTTGTCCCGGAGGTATAGCAAAGCCCGGCGGCTGAGCGCTCGTCGAAGCTCGGCCAGGCCGCAATCTCTTCAGTACCGGCAATCAGGGTCTCATAGCACAGCAGCGCCACGCCGTCCGGCAGCTTCGACGCGGGCATCTCGGACTCCGCACCCATGACGACCACGGCGCGCACGACACCGGCGATCTGTGTTGCGATCGTCTCAAGGATATGGACAAAGCCAGGGTCGACAAAGATCACACCATCTTCGGCATGGTCGACGATATAGGCGATATCAGCGGCGGCAAGGCGGGGATTGACGGTGTTGTAAACCGCGCCGATGCCAGAAATGGCATAATACAGTTCAAGATGGCGATCGCTGTTCATCGCCAGGGTGGCGACCCGGTCGCCATGGCGGACACCAAGCCCGAGCAGCACCGTCGCGAGTCGCCGCGCACGGCGCGAGATCGCGGCATAGGTCGTGCGGGACACGCTGCGATCGTCCCGGATCGAGATCACTTCGCCATCGCCGTGGTAGCGGGCCGCATGATCCAGAATCGACGAGAGCAGCAACTCCCGGTGTTGCATCAAACCCAGCATTCTTGGCCCGTTCCTTAAAGTTACTCTATCCCGCCCTTCCGGGCTTTTCCGACGCAGGAGTGTAACTATTCCGACGATTCCCGCAATGGCTCGCCGGAGGGCAACTTTACCGCCTGTCCCCGTCAGATTTTGCGGAACAGCGGGCTCCTTACCTTTTGACTGTCCGCTGCCGACAGGAAGATCTCGGTAAAGATATCCGCTTCGAACAGGCGTCCCTGCATCAGCGTGTTGATGCAGGCGTCGATCATCAGCGGCGGGCCGCAAAGATAGGCGTGGTGGCCGCTGAAGCGGTTATCGAAATGCGCCTTGGCGGCCTCGTGCACGAAACCGCGAAAACCATCCCAGCTTGTGTCCGAACCGGCATCGGAGAGCGCCGGGACATAGGTGAAGTTGGGATAGCGCTCCGCCAGGGCCAGGAATTCC
>CAIXXC010000499.1 GCA_903923205.1 uncultured Rhodospirillales bacterium
GAGGCGATGGCCCAGACCGCCGGCTGTCTTGTCGTCCATTCGATGGAACTGAAGGGCAAGAACCGGCTGGTTTATTTCATGAGCATCGAAAACGCCCGTTTTCGCAAACCTGTCGTTCCGGGCGATCAACTGCGTATTCACGTCGTCCGCGAGCGCAATCGCGCCAATGTCTGGCGCTTCCGTGGCGAAGCCAAGGTCGATGGATCGTTGGTCGCGGAGGCAACCTATACCGCCATGATCGCGAACGAATAGGGCTCCCGATGGCGAATATCCACCCGACTGCGATCATCGAGCCCGGCGCAAAGCTCGCGGACTCGGTGACGGTCGGACCTTACTGCGTTGTCGGTCCGCATGTGGAACTGGATGATGACGTTCAGTTGGTGTCCCACGTCGTCATTGCGGGCGTGACCAAGGTTGGCGCGCGGACCCGTATCTTTCCCTTCGCCTCGATCGGTGGCGAGCCACAGGACAAGAAATTTAGGGGTGAGGTGTCCTCGCTGATTATCGGCTCGGACAACGTCATCCGTGAGCATGTGACCTTCAATACGGGAACCGAAGGGGGCGGGCTCGTGACGCGGGTCGGCGATCGCGGATTGTTCATGGCTGGATGCCATATCGCCCATGACTGTGTTGTCGGCGACGACGTCATCATCGCCAACCATGGGACCGTTGCGGGCCATGTGGTTATTGGCGACTTCGCATTTCTTGGCGGTCTTGCCGCGGTTCATCAGTTCTGCCGCATCGGCCAGCATGCCTTTGTCGGTGGCCTCTCAGGCGTTGAGCGTGATGTTATCCCCTATGGCATGGCGGTCGGGGATCGCGCTCGTCTGGTCGGCCTGAATCTCCGTGGCCTCCAGCGTCGTGACTTTGCCAAAGAGAACATTCAGGCTTTGCGGTCCGCCTATCGAATGATGTTCGCGCCGGAAGGTACCCTGGCCGAGCGTGTCGATGACGTCGCCAAACATTTCGGCCAATTTGGCCCGGTCGAGGAAGTGGTGAACTTCATCCGTGCCGATTCCAGCCGTGCGATCTGCCAGCCGGAAGCGGGAGATGCCTGAAGGGGTGGAAGCCCTGCCCAAACTCGGCATTATAGCGGGCAACGGCTCGCTCCCGATCGATATCATAAAGCGCTGCCGTGAAACGGGTCGTTCGGTCTTCGTGCTCGCCGTTCAGGATGAGGCCGACCCGGCCGGACTCGTTGGCGTCGATCACGTTTGGTTCAGAATGGGCGCCGCCGCCACTGCGATCCGTCATCTGCGAGAAAACGGTGTCAGCGAGGTCGTGATGGCGGGCGGTGTTCGGCGTCCAAGCCTGACAAGTCTGCGACCGGATTGGCGCGCCGCCAAAATGTTTGCCCGGATCGGCTTGCGCGCGCTGGGCGATGACGGCTTGCTGACGGCAGTGAAGCGCGAATTCGAGGTGGAAGGCTTCAAGGTCATCGGCGCCCATAGCATTCTCGGTGACCGGGTGGCCAAGGCGGGAGTTTTTGGCAAGATCGCCCCGGATGCCCAGGCGAAGGCCGATATCGCCCATGGCTTCCGCATCGTCCGCGCCCTTGGGGATTTGGATATCGGCCAGGCTGTTGTCGTTCAGCAGGGGCTTGTACTCGGCGTCGAGGCGATCGAGGGGACGGACGCGTTGCTTGGCCGCGTTGGTGATCTTCGTCGCGACGGCCCCGGTGGCGTCCTGATCA
>CAIXXC010000500.1 GCA_903923205.1 uncultured Rhodospirillales bacterium
CCTATACTCGGCATTCCCTGCCGTCAAGCGCGATTCCTCGGATATCCGGGCTTTCTCGCGTATTCACCTATTCAACACGAGACAGTGGACGATCCAATCGTCTATCTTCAAGCTTGCGTCAACCGAACTTCTTCCCTTTGCCCAGCGACTTGATGCCGAGACACCTTGTAATCATGACGCCCGGTCGGCTGATAATCTTGGTGACGCTTGGCTTCGCATTCGTGTTGCGGCTGGCGATCTCGATCAGTATCCCAAACGTTCACTGGCCAGACGAAATCTTGCAGGTGACCGAACCGGCACATCGCATCGTCTTCGGCACCGGGATCGTGACATGGGAATGGCTGGTCGGGATTCGGTCCTGGCTTCTGCCCGGCATCTTCGCCGGTCTGATGGGGATCGGTCGGGCGCTTGGCGAGAGCGACCCGGTGTTCATCAACCTGCCAGGCGAATTGATGATGGCCACGCTGGGATGCCTGCCGGTGCTATGTGCCGCGTGCTGGGGGCGCAACCTATATGGCTCGGCAGGCGCCCTGGTGGCTGGGATAGCGACTGCGTGCTGGACCGACCTTCTTTATATGTCGCCCCACACTCTCGGAGAGGTCGTCGCCGCCGATCTGCTGCCGCTCGCGCTCTATCTCGGCCAGCCTTACCGAAATCAACAACAGCCGACCGAAACGCGCCGTTTCGGATCGGGGTTTCTGCTTGGGTTGACTTTCGTCGTGCGCTTTCACCTCGCGCCCGCGCTGCTGCTTGCGGCAATCGGTCTTTGCGGGGGGAAGACCCGGGCCTCGTGGCTCACGGGAGCGGGTGCCGCGATCCCGATCCTTACCCTCGGGCTGCTTGACTGGGCGACCCTGGGCTCTCCCTTTCAATCAATCTGGCTGAACATCTGGTACAATGTTTTCCAGGGCGTGAGCCAGGAATACGGCACCGAGCCATGGTGGGCGTTGGCCGCCACGATTGCCGTCATCTGGTGGCCCGTGCTTCCGATTCTGCTGGTGACCGGATATTGCGGTGCACGTCGGATGCCCGTGGTAGGGCTCGTCGCATTGGCGATACTGGTGACCCACGCCGCGATCCCCCATAAGGAATATCGCTTTATATATCCAGCGATTCCGCTTTTCATCGCAATGGCCGGGGTGGGCACGGCTGCGATCATGCAGCACTGCCGCGAATACCTGACCGCTCACCTCACGGTCCCCTGGTCCGCCGCCATCGGATCGGCACTCTGGCTCGTCATGAGCCTGGATGTATCGACCCGGCCCTTCATGAATCCTGCCTGGACCCGTGACGCTGGATTCCTCGCGGCCTACGCCGAGATCAACCGACTGCCCCAGATCTGCGCCGTCGCCACCAACCATTCGGTGGCCTCGCCGGGCAACACCTGGCTGCGACCGGGCGTGCGGCTGTATCAAATCAACTTGGTCGATATCGCCGCGCCTCGACTTGTCCACGCTGCCGATTCTTTCAACGCGATCGCAGCGAGTTCCAAGGTCCATATGACGGACCCCCGCTTCCACAGGATGGGATGCCACGACGGCAATCTCGACGAGGCGGGTGCGGTTCATCTTCGTATCTGCGTTTGGGTTCGTCCGGGTGGATGCGATCCACACGCGGCGCCGCCACCCGAACCTTACTGGCCGGACTACTTCCGCCGGCGGATGGGCCTGCCTCGCTTCGATTGGGGTCCGACGCTCAGCGAAGCGGGGCCGTGACAGGGATGAAGCCTCCACGACGTCGAATTCTTTCCCGCGCCGGCCTCAACGCCGTTCGCGAAACGCGATGGGTTGCGTTAAGAATGAACATGCCGAATGCTGGAAAGACTCGTTGATGCCACCTGAACGCAAACTGCTCATGATCCCCACCTATAACGAGGCGGAGAATGTCGAGCGCATCTATCGGGCACTGCTGGCTACAGAGCTCGATGTCGACTTCCTCTTTGTCGACGACAACTCGCCCGATGGCACCGGCAAGATCATTGATCGTCTGGTCGCAGAATCGAGCCGTGTCTTCGTCCTGCACCGCACGGGTAAATTGGGCGTCGGGGCCGCGCATCAGGCCGGGATCGCCTGGGCCTATACCAAGGGCTATCGCCGCCTCGTCACGATGGATTGCGACTTCACCCATGACCCCGGCAGGGTCGCCGCGTTCCTGGCGGTGAGCGATCGCACGGATGTCGTCATTGGCTCGCGCTTCCTCGACCCCGGAAGCCTCGACGAATGGGTCTGGTACCGAAAGCTGCTGACCCATGCGGCCCACCTCCTCACGCAGATCGTACTCGGCCTGCCCTATGACGGCTCGGGCGCCTTCCGGGTCTACCGCCTCGACCGTATCCCGCAGCGCATTTTTGGCCTGGTCCAGGACCGCGGCTACTCGTTCTTCTGGGAGAGCCTCTACATCTTCTGGATCAACCGCTTTGCCATCGAGCAGATCGCGATCCCGCTGCCGGCGCGCACCTATGGTCACTCGAAGATGCGGCTGCGCGATATCGTGCTGGGGCTCCGTCGGCTGGGCGGCCTGTTCTGGCGCAGCCGCACCGATAAGCGCAGCCTGCTGCTCGAGCCGGTCACCCGGGAAGGCGGCCGCGTCAACAGCGCCGGCGAGTGGGACGCCTATTGGCAGTCCGGGACCTCGCCGAAAAGCCCCGGCTGGTACGATGTCATCGCGCGGTTCTATCGCTACCGCATCATCCAGCCTTCGCTCGACCGCTTCGTCGCCGCCTGCTTCGCCCGGCACAGCCGGCTGTTGCACGCGGGTTGCGGCAGCGGCGAGGTCGATGGCGGCGTCCTCGCCTACGCCAATGTCACCGCGCTCGACATCAGCCCGGCGGCGCTGGAGCGGTATCGCGGTCATCACCGGGATACCGCTGAGCTGGTCAACGGCAGCATCCTCGATATTCCCGCGCCGGACCGCAGCTTTGACGGGGTCTACAGCCTCGGCGTACTCGAGCATTTCTCCCGCGACGAGATCGCCCAAGCCCTCAAGGAATTCCGCCGCGTCCTGACCCCAGGGGGCCGGGTGCTGCTGTTCTGGCCGCCGGTGTTGGGCCTGAGCGTCATGGCTCTGCACGTCATTCATTTCCTGCGCGCTCATGTCCTCGGCAAGCGCGACCGCCTCCACCCCGACGAACCCAGCCTGATCGGCTCCCGTCGCGAGGCCGAACGCTATCTCGAGGAAGCCGGCTTGACGCTGATCGATTACGCGTTCGGTCCCCGCGATCTCTTCACCTATGCCGTCATCGTCGGAGAGCGACCGGCGGGTGGCACAGTCGAGCCGGCTCGACACCAGACCGCGACCATGCCAAGTTAAGCCATCCGATGCGCCCCGACTCGATACCGGCCGCCCACCCGGACCCGATGACACGGGCGTCTTCGACGATCACAAGGCTGATCTGGATACTCGCCGGCGCTGTCCTCGCCGTTGTCTTCTTCCTCCCCGTCTATACCGACGAGATCCTGTGGAAATTCCTGCTCGGCCGCTACCGGGTGGACGGCAACCAGGAAATCGCGCTGACGCTGATCCCTTCCTGTCGTTTCTATGCCAAGGACGTGCCCTGGCTCCTGCTGCCTTACCGGCTCCTTTATCAAGCGGTTTATAGCAATCTGTCCGGACCGTTGAGCATCCGGTTGTTCGGCTTCGCCCTCGAGATATCCTGGCTGGTGCTGACCTGGCGGCTGTTCGCGACGGTGGTCCGGCCGCAGCTGAGTTCGCGCACCGCGGCGACCGGGGTGCTCGCCTTTTCAATGCTGGGGATCCTGCCGTTTCTTCTCGAATTCGGCCGGCCAGAGCAGATTCTCATGATCGGCATGACGATCTTGTTCGTGCCATTGCTCAAGCCGGCTGAGCCGCAGACCCCGGGGCTGACGACGAGCCTGCTCCATGCCGTTGTCATTGTCCTCGGCGCGGGCTTGCTGCTGACGACCCATCCGCGCGCCAATTTCGCGCTACCGCTGATGCTGGCGTTCAGCCAACGAGTCCTGCGCCGGCCTTGGCTGACGGTGGTCACGTTCGCCGTTATCATCGCTTTCGACACAGTCGCCTATGGCGACTGGGCGGCGCGCTGGAACTGCCCGGCCGACCCGGTCGTCGCCCGCGCGTTCCGCCGGCTCAATCTCGGCGCGAACCACTCGCTCGCCGACCTCCAGACCTATTTCACCGCCCTCTATCAGACGTTCGACAATCCCGCCTCCTGGTTCCTGTCCGACATAGTCCAGAAGACGAAATATACCTCAAACATGATTCCGCCTTTTGCCGGTGACGGCTGGCTCGTGCTCGGCCGGCTGCTGTGGGGCTGGCTGACCTATGTCTTTCTAGTCGGCAGCGCCGCGGTGGTGATCGCCTGGTGGACACGGTGGCGGGAGCGCGAGACACGCATGAGCCTGTTCGCGCTCGCCGCCATGTGGCTGTTCTTCGCCGTCTCAGTCCTCGCCCGGATCGACAAGAACGATTACGAAGCCGAATTAATCCTCCCCCTTGTCGGGATGGGCTCGTTCGGCGCCGTCTGGGTGGCCTGGCCTAGCCTGCGACGTTTGATCGGCCTCGATTCGTCAATCCGGATGGCC
>CAIXXC010000501.1 GCA_903923205.1 uncultured Rhodospirillales bacterium
AAATGAGAAATAATTCCGGGCGTTCGAGAGCGAGTGTAATCAGTTCACTGGCGGTTTTGTGGGGTGCAGGCGCATTGTCTTCCGCCTCGACGTCACATAGGAGCAGACGGGCTAGGCCGAAGATGTCGTCAAACTCTTGCAAAGCACCCATCGCAGCACGTTCAAGCGACTGGTGGTCAAACCAGAGTGCTCGATCAACGATCGTCTTCGGAACAAAAGGAATATAGCTTTCAGCGTTCGAGGGGGGCTGCCCACTCGCAAGCGCGACTTGTCTGACGAAAGTCGTGCGCGTCTCCCCCCAACCGATCAAGCTGCGCTCCGCCTCAATCACCATCATTGCCGCTTCTCGGAATGCGCCCGCTGCTGTTTCACCCCACGCTTGGCCGGGTATCAGTGATGGGCATCCCAATAAATGCCAGCGATCGACCCACAGACGTAGAGCTTGCGGAAGATTGCTGTAATCGCCCAACGACCGATCCCATAGCCGGGCCGCTACCCATTCGGGATTGTCGCACCTAATGTTGCGCCAGCTGATTTCTCCCCGGTCGATCGCCTGGATCACATCCATCAACTCCGGATGGTTGCGAATGGCGTCTTCGAGTTCGTAGGTTTGCTCGTATCGCTTCGCGAGCACCGCCGCGAACGCAGTCATCGTTCCTGTCGGGACAGAACGGGAAGCATGCGCGACCTCAAAAGGGGCTGAAATTCGACCCCAGACGACACGAATCCATCCTTCGGTAATCAAGTCGTCAAACGCTGGTTCATCAGAGCTTGGAAGAAGTGCGGCCATATACGTGGCACGCGCCCTTTCGAGATCGCTTTCAAAATTAACGGTTAGTTTCAGCATCAACTGAAGGAACAACTCGTCAAGGATAGTACGAATACCGTCATTGGGCGTACGAGCCGATGCACCGGACTGCGATGGCAGATATCTTGAGAACCGGTCTCGCAAAATACGTCGAGTTTCCGAAGGGATATATTGTAGGCTCGAAAAACGTCTCATGAGAGTCCCATTCGTGCGCGATCTCGCCAGACCGAGCGAAGACAACTTAACCGTTATCGGAATCGACCAACTGCTAAACCCGACACGGCTAAACCCTGCCAGACTTCAACGGAATTACCAAATTCGACCAGACATCACAGTCGGAAGATCAAAGATATCACCCGCCGCTGCGACACTCGATCAGATGATGTCCCAGACCGGGATTTGCCGCCGTCGGCGCTCAGAGATGAGGGGAAATTCGATCCCGCCCACGGCCGCGCCATCGAAGAACTGGCGCGGCATCCTCGGCTGAACAGCCAGTGCTTTCCGGACCCGATCCCGAGGCTTATATAAGAGACCAAAACGGAACGCCGTCGAATTCTGGAGCATTACCCGAAAGCTATCTTCAGGGTGGCGGAACACTTGAACGAAGGTCGATGACTCGCGAAGACGAATTAACCCAGTCCGGCACTTCCATACCGTCTTGCAGCACGATGGTCGTTCGGACAGATTTACGAGAAAATTTTAATTGGAATCCAACGGTTGAGGAATAAAATAGCGCCTGAAGAGTAAACGAATATTGTGATAAGTTGTTTGGTAGTAATCCGACACGTCTCTTTTCCGATTCTATTATTTCTTTAAATTGTGACGTTTCCACATCTCCAGCACGCAACAAATCTATGATGCTTTCGGCAAGACGCTTCCTATTTCTCGGAAGCGTATCTTGGGGCCAGATCGCGCTTATTTGCTCTAGTATTTTTAAAATATCGGCGGTGCGCTGATTTTTCTTTGCGACCCCACTCGAATCGGCAAGACGTTCCGCCTCCGCGATAGCGATTTCGGCGTGTTCAAGCATAGCTTTAATCTGAAAGGCGATGCGCTCTTTTGGCCAACTTACAGTATCGGTCTTATAAATTAAGTCATGAGTCGCTATGCTCCACGCGTGCTGGAGTATGGTCTTTATTTGTACTTCGAAAGTAACACCGTCTAACTCTGGCAATTTCCCGCTGGCAAGTGGCTTTCGAGAAACGTAGAGACGAAGATCATCAAAACGAAAATCAGATGCGATTTTGCTTGTTATTTCATCTTCCTGGGGGCGTCGTTCAATAAGCTTGTACTGCCCGCAGACCAGTCGCTCGGCTTCCTCAATTTTTCCAGCGGTCGGCACTATGATAGTGCATCCAAAGAAATCTTCCATCTCTTCAGGTTTGTCTACACGGCCCGTTTCTACTTTCAAGGCGAAGCTTTCAAGTTCTTTGACTCGTGAAGTGTAGAACCATCCGAGCGCTTCGACTCTTCCCTGAATGTAGTCTTTTACCTCTGCGGCGAGGAGCTGATTGAGGTGCTGCGCCGCATCGAATTTTTCACGGAGTGTCTTACTGACCTTCATTGCCAACAGCTCCGGACGAATAAATCGCATCCACAAGAGCTATGTGCCGTTCCGTTCGCGGCGCGAGGTCCGTGCTTGCCCCCTTTGCATTGGCCGCATATTGAGCAACGGCTTGCTGGTACCTCTGGCGTTCTGGTGGCTCTGATGGATTTAGGGGCGTAGGGTTTTGGTTGTATGCCGCAACACGCGACATGAAATCTAAATACTTCGGAACAAAACCTCCAGTGGGGGGCTTATTACTATGATTTAAAATCAAAAAACTCCATATAGTATATAAATGAAGTTGAATCTTCGTGAAATTCAGTATCTCAGCGTTTACGCTGGCGCATTCCTTAATATAATTTCTAGCCTCATCGAATTGAGAACGAAACTCATCTTCAGAGAAGTCCTCAACATCCGCCAAATCATCATATTCCGCGTAGAGATCATCGAGAGCATTCTGATCAAACCCAAAGACTTTTCTCTTAATAGTGAGTTGTACCAGTTCTGTTACAAACTGCACGTCGATCATGCGCTTTGATCTCGCCGTTGTCGCAATACCGAATTCTCGCCACTCTTGCCTTTCTGCTTCGGACTCAACAATTGAAGAAAACCACCCATCGTACTTGGCGTGGCGCATTTCTTGTGGCGATAATTTTCTCGAATTCCTGTTTATGCGCTCAAACGTGCTCCGGATGTTTGCCTCGCTGGCGTCCGGCAGCATTTCGACAATGATTATGTAGTTCCAAAACGTCTCCTTATTGGTCCGATCGAGTTCATTCCATTTCTTTCCTTGAAGCGCTGGAACGCCATAATCATCCGGGATTCGGACTTTATTGAGTGTAAAATCTATGATGGTCAATAATCGCTGCTTTCCGTCAACTACATGGTACGTAGACTTTCCGCTATCATCGATTGTCTTGTGCAAGAATACGGGAGGTGCCGGATAATTATTCAATATTGTATCTATAAAATAACGGCGATCTCGCGGCGACCAAACACTCTTTCTTTGATATGGCGGATCGAGATCAAGCTGCCCCTTTCCATTTAGGTCCAGAAACCAACTAACATCTTGCGTAGAAAGTGACCGCGCCATTTTATTTCCTTCTCGGACCAAAGAAGCGGTCACCGTTGAAATGGATCAAGTGA
>CAIXXC010000502.1 GCA_903923205.1 uncultured Rhodospirillales bacterium
CTTCTCCAAGCTGCGTGGCGACGGCGAGAAGCTCTCGGGTGGTGGCCGCTCTTCCGGTCTCATGAGCTTCCTGAAGATCGGCGACCGCGCTGCCGGTGCCATCAAGTCGGGCGGCACCACCCGCCGCGCCGCCAAGATGGTCTCGGTCGATATCGACCATCCGGATATCGAGGCCTACATCGATTGGAAGGCCGTCGAGGAGCAGAAAGTCGCGGCACTGGTCGCGGGCTCACGCCTCGCCAACAAACACCTCAACGAAGTGCTTGAGGCCTGCATCCAGGCCAAGGCGGATCTTGGCGATGCCTGCTACGACCCGACCAAGAATGGTGCCCTGAAACTCGCCCTCAAGGGCGCGCGCCGGGCGATGATCCCTGAAAACTATGTCATGCGCGTCATCCAGACCGCGAAGATGGGCTACGATAAGATCGATTTCCGTGTCTACGACACCGATTGGGACAGCGAAGCCTACCTCACCGTCGCCGGCCAGAACTCGAACAACTCGGTCCGCGTCTCCAATGAATTCATTGCCCAGGTGCTTGACGACGGTGAATGGACCCTGATCCGCCGCATCGACGGCAAGGTCCATAAGACGCTCAAGGCCCGCGACCTTTGGGACAAGATCGGCTTTGCAGCCTGGGCCTCGGCCGATCCGGGCCTGCAATACGACACCACGATCAACGAGTGGCATACCTGCCCGGCGAGCGGTCGCATCAACGCGTCGAACCCATGCTCGGAATACATGTTCCTCGACGATACGGCCTGCAATCTCGCCTCGCTGAACCTGCTGACCTTCCGTCGCGAAGACGGCACGTTCAACACCCCGGCTTTTGAGCATGCCGTTCGCATCTGGACGATGGTGCTCGAAATCTCCGTGCTCATGGCGCAGTTCCCCTCCAAGGAAATCGCGCAACTCTCTTACCGGTACCGCACGCTGGGCCTCGGCTATGCCAATCTTGGCGGTCTGTTGATGGCGAATGGTTTTGGCTATGACAGCGACGAAGGTCGCTCACTATGTGCCGCGATCAGCGCCGTGATGACGGGTGTGGCCTATAGGACGTCGGCTGAAATGGCCAAGGAGCTTGGCCCCTTCCCCGGCTTTGCGCCAAACCGCGAGGCGATGCTGCGGGTGATCCGCAATCACCGCCGCGCCGCTCAGGGTGTCGAAGCGGGCTATGAAGGCTTGACCGTAGCTCCCGTCCCCTTTGACGCATCGCTCTGCCCTGAGGCGGAATTGGCGATTGCCGCCAGCCGCTCCTGGGATGAAGCCCTCGCGCTCGGTGAGGCTCATGGCTATCGCAATGCTCAGGCGACCGTCGTCGCGCCAACGGGCACCATCGGCCTGGTGATGGATTGCGATACCACCGGTATCGAGCCAGACTTCGCCCTGGTGAAGTTCAAGAAGCTGGCCGGTGGCGGTTACTTCAAGATCATCAACCGGATTGTCCCGGAAGCCTTGGCAACGCTAGGGTACGGTGATACCGAAATTGGCGAAATCATTCGCTACGCGGTCGGCCATGGCAGCCTGAAGACGGCGCCCGGCATCAATCATGAAACCCTTGCCGCACGCGGCTTCGGTGCGGGCGAACTGGAAAAGGTGGAGGCTGCGCTCGGCTCCGCCTTCGACATCAAGTTCGTCTTCAACAAATGGACGCTCGGTGCCGAGTTCTGCACGCAGAAACTTGGCGTCTCGGCGGCGCAACTGGACGACGTTTCCTTCGATCTGCTGAGCCATCTTGGCTTCACGCGGGCCGAAATCGACGCTGCCAACACCCATTGCACGGGCGCGATGACGCTTGAAGGCGCACCGCATCTGCTGGCCGACCATATCTCGGTATTCGACTGCGCCAATCCTTGCGGCCGGATCGGTAAGCGCTTCCTGAGCTGGGAGAGCCATATCCGCATGATGGCAGCCTCGCAGCCATTCATCTCCGGTGCGATCTCGAAGACGATCAACATGCCCAACGCGGCGACGGTCGAGGATTGCAAGAACGCCTACATGCTGTCCTGGCAGTTGGGACTGAAGGCGAATGCGCTCTATCGTGATGGCTCGAAGCTGAGCCAGCCGCTTTCCTCCTCCCTCTTCGACGGCGATGATGCCGAGGATCAGGTCGAAGAGCTGATGCAACTGACCCCGGCGCAGCGCGCGCCGATCGTCACGGATCGCATCATCGAACGGGTGATAGAGAAGGTTATCCAACGCGCCGAGCGGCGCCGCCTGCCGCATCGCCGCAAGGGCTACACCCAGAAGGCTACCGTCGGCGGCCATAAGGTTTATCTCCGCACCGGCGAATACGAGGACGGCAGCATCGCCGAGGTGTTCATCGACATGCACAAGGAAGGCTCGGCTTTCCGCTCGTTGATGAACAACTTCGCCATCGCGATCTCGATCGGTCTGCAATACGGCGTGCCGCTGGAGGAATTCGTCGAAGCGTTCACCTTCACCCGGTTCGAGCCGGCAGGCATGGTCGAAGGTAACGAGACCATCAAGATGGCAACCTCGATCGTCGATTACATCTTCCGCGAATTGGCGATCTCGTATCTCGGTCGTACCGATCTGGCCCATGTTCAGCCGGCGGACCTTGCGCCTGACACCATCGGGGGCGGTGATCGCGAGAGCATCCTTCCCAAGGATGCAACCCGCGCGGCTGAGACGGTCTCGGCCCAGTTGGAACAGATCCAGCGTGGCGTCAGCTCGGGCTTCGTGCGCACAAAACTGCGTGTCGTGAAGGGCGGGACGACCGAGGCCAATGCGGCAACCGGCTTTGCTGGCGGCGGCGCCCTGGCGGTCTCAATTGAGCAGGAGAGCGTACAGCTCCAAACCCATGATCATGCACACCACGCGACCCAGGCGGCACCGAGCCGGGCGGACAAGGTTCGCGAAGCGCGACTGCGCGGTTACGAGGGTGATAGCTGCGGTGAATGCGGCAACTTCACGCTTGTACGCAACGGTACCTGCATGAAGTGCGACACCTGCGGTTCGACCTCGGGCTGTTCGTGAGCCGCAGGCCGACCAGAGAGCACCGGCAAAGAGAGGGCGCTTCGGCGCCCTCTTCTATTTCGGCACATAAGCCACCAACCTGGCTGGTCGAGCGGATTCTCTTCCGCGATGGCGATTTGATCGTGCTCGACAAACCGATAGGATTGGCCGTGCATCCGGGGCCCAAAACACCGGAATCGCTCGAAGCCTTCTTGCCGAGCCTGATGTTTGGCCGCCGCGATCCGCCCCAACCCGTCCATCGCCTGGACCGTGACACCTCCGGCTGCCTTGTCTTGGGACGCACGCGCAGCGCTATCAAGCGGCTGACCGGGCTACTCTCGGAAGGTAGGGTCCAGAAGACCTATTGGGCAATCGTCTCAGGTGGGCCGAAACAAGACGAAGGCCTGATCGAACAATCGATTGCCAAGCGCAACGATCCATCGGGCTGGCGCATGGTTCCCGATCGCACGGGACTGGCAGCTGTGACACCCTATCGCGTGCTGGCGCGCGCGAAAAACGCTAGCCTGCTTGAGTTGACCCCGAAGACCGGCAGGACCCACCAGATCAGAGTTCATTGCGCCCTGCTTGGCTGTCCGGTCATGGATGATCCGATCTACGGCAATGGCGACGGGTCGTCGCCACACCGACTGCATGCACGGCGGATCGTGCTGCCGGCACGACTGGAGGGGCCCGAACTCGATATCACCGCGCCACTGCCAACAGAGACCCGAGCCTTATTGGACAAATTGGGTCTAGGGGCCAACGCGTAAATCAAGGCGCCCATCGGTCGTGATCAATCCCACGATGGCTTGCCCGCCAGAGCGTTTTGCAACAGGCGGAGCGCGGCACGAATATCATCAGCAAACTTGCGCTGGCCCTCGACGATGACAGAGCAGGTGAGTCCGGCAGCAAGATCGACGCCAGCGGGAACCTCGTCGAGATGGACGCGTATCGGCACGCGCTGCGCCAATCGAACCCAGGTGAAGACCGGGTTGACAGCGGCAAGGCCCTCCTCGCCGGCATTGCCATTCTGATCCGCGATGCCCCGCGACATGCTTTCGACATGGCCTTTGAGGGGCTGGTCATAGCCCATCAATTCCACTGTCACAGCCGCACCGGGCCGGACATGGCTAAGTTTGGTTTCCTCGAAATATCCAGCGACCCAGAAGGAATCACTATCGACAACGACCAAGGCGGTCTGCCCAGCCGTCGCGAAATCGCCGACGCGCAATCGCAGGTTCGTGACATAGCCATTCACGGGCGAGCGCATCACTGTCTTGGAAAGGTTCAGCCTGGCGACATTGGCTTCCGCCAACGCCTCATCGTAATTGGCGCGCGCGACATTGGCATCGCTGCCGAATTGCTCTTTCTCTTCCGTCGATGCTGCAAGATCGCCAAGCCGGGCGCGGCGCCCAAACTTTGTCTGGGCGACCTGCATTCCGGCGCGACGGCTTTCTGCGACCGCCTGAGCTTGGGCAAGCGCCAGTTCGAACCGCTCTGGATCGATCGTGAACAGAATATCGCCCTTATGAACCGGCTGGTTGTCCGCCACGGCGAGAGTTTTCACCGGCCCGGAGATTTCCGGCGCGATCGAAACCACCTCGGCCCGGACGCGACCATCACGTGTCCAGGGTGCCAGCATGTAATGATGCCAGAGGGCAACGGCCGCGATCAGTGCGATCACCCCGACCACGAGGGTCGTCAGAACGCGAAGTATTTTGAACAGGGTCAACATGGGGATACTCCCGAGATCGGCTCAGATCAGCGCCGTCACGGCCGACAGGATGATGATAAACAACCCGACTTCAAACAATGGCGGGTACCACAGCCTAGCCATCAGCCCTAACTGAGCCAGAATTCCGCGACATAGCAGATAAACAGGCAACGCCAGGAGCAGGGTGACAAAGAATGGAGAGACATAGACGCCGGCAAAATCGAACTCGGTCATCATGACGCCGCACCCCACTGGAAGAAACGGCGATGGCGGTCGATCAGCAACGCCATTTCAAGGAAAGACCCCGCAGCCCTGCTATAGGCGGCAGCCACCCGGGGAGAGCGCTCGACCGCCATACCGCGTAAAGCCGACGCTGCATCGCGACAGGATTCAGCGGCCTGGACAGGCTCGCTTTGAACCTTCTCAACCGCTTCTAGTGCGCGATGGGCCACGGCCACGGCCTCTGTCGGCACAGGCTGGCTATCCAGGATGGATCGCATCCGCGCGATTTCCCGCCCTAGGCGGAATGCCGCGAAGGCGCCATGCATGAGGTTCTCCTGTGCGACGCCCGTAGCTTGCAGCAGACCACGCATACGCATCATCCGATCGTGCATCCGCGATTCCCAAGCCTCGCGGGTGTAGGGACGGGACAGGCGAGCGAGCGCGGCGACATCATCGATAATGATCCGGATCATCGCTCGGATACGACCACGCGGATTGACTGGCAGGACGAGACGATAGACCACGGCCGTCAACAACGCGCCAAGGACAAGGCCGGCACCATTATTGAGCGCCAAGACCAGATCGAACACCATTGGGTTTGACGGTGCCATCTCGGTAATGAAGAAAACCGAAAATCCGACGCCGATAAAAGCAAACCGCGGGTTTGTAGTCACCAAAGCCGCCATAAAAATCGGCGGGGCCAAGACACAAGCGAGGCCTGCATAGGTCGTGATCGCCGGCAAGAAGATCGTGAGATAGACAACAGAAAGGATTGTCGCAACGATACTTCCCCAGGCAAAGCCGAGAGAATCCTGCTCTGGAGTGTCGCGGGTGGCGAACAGGCCCACGGCCGGCACCATCGCCAGCACCATAGCCCCGCCATTTGGCCAGCCGCTCAAATTCCAGAACAAACAAGCCGCCCAGACAGCAATTGCCGCTCGCACGCCGTTGATAATCGCCCCGCGCCAATCGAGGTGAAAGCGTGCGCGCACTCCCAGATCAGCGGTATCACGTCGTAACAGGCGCGACACACCATCGACGCTGAGTACAAGTTCAGCCACCATGTCGTCGAGCCGATCAAGCGCGACCAAGACCATCGTTTCGGCAGCGGGGAGATGCTCCTCGATCTTGTCATCGAGTGCCATCAAGGTGAGCCTTATCGAGGCGACCTCCTGCAACAGGATATCCGGGTCCTGCACCCGTGCCACCTGCATGATCCGCACCGCGAGCCCGCGCGCTTCCGCAATCAACGGCGCCAAGGTGTTCGCGTCCTCTGCGGTATCTAGGTATGAACCCAAGGCTGCGTGGAGCGAGGTGGCTGCGGATATCACGCCGAGCATGGCGTTGATCGAAACTCCAAGTGTCTCAGCGAGTCCGGTGAGTTCCGGTCGCTCGGCTGCGGCGAATTCGATGAGGTTATTCGTCATCTGGATACCGCCCCCGACCTTGGGTCGAAGCGCGGCCAGACGCCTGCCATCCTCGTCACCATCGAGCGCGTAGAGGCAATAGCGACCGAGATCGGCAATGGTTTCCAGAAGCTTCGCTCTCAGACTTCGTTCCGCCATCCTTGGGCTGAACAACGACGAGACAAGGGCAGAGCATATGATACCGATAACAACGAGCGAGCCGCGATCAAGCACGCGATCAAAGATCGAAAGGGGATCATCGACCGCCGGGATCGCGACCAGGGCAACGGTATAGCCAGCCAGCACCGCACCATAGGAGCGGAAATTACGCAGCAACGTCGCGGTCGCCGTACAGGCTCCCATCCATATTCCCAGCCCCAGGACGAAGAGCTCGGGAACTTGGGAAAAATTTGCCATCAGGACGAGCGCAGCGATTGCACCCGCAAAGGTCCCCGCAAGCCGGTAGAGGCTCTTCGACCAGACCATGCCGTGCATCGGATTTGCCACAATCAGCGCTGTCACTGGTGCCGAGTACGCATTATCAAGTTGCAGGACGAAGGCGACATAGAGCGCAAGAAGCGCTGCGAGCGTCGTACGAATGGCGTAGAGCCAAGTCGGGGGCACCTTGAGCCGCAGCAAGACTGCGACACCGGGGGCCATCACCCCCGACACTCCTGCCCAGCCTTGCAGCGTCCACCGCGTTTCATCGACGTTCTCTTAACGAAACAAATTCTCGCTAACGATATCGGACCGAAAGAAATGCACAAAACGCAAAGCTTAATGAATCAGCCACAACAATATCGCATATCTTTCGGTTCCAATCAGCGACCAAAGATGTCATTGAGGAAACCACCCGCGACCACACCCGCCGTCGTCCCACTTGCCGCAGATGCTGTTTCCTCGCCACTCAGGTACGGGGCAATCGCGTGCGCAAGATTAGGTACGGTCATGCTCTGCAGCCAGACCCGGCCGGGGCCCGTCAGGCGAGCCATGAACAACCCGTCGCCGCCGAATAGGGCGTTCCGAATTCCGCGCATCATCGTCATATCGAAACCCATGCTTTCCTCGAACATGCCGACATGGCCGGGATGAACGAGGATCGATTGACCCGGCGGCAGATCGTAGACAACGCATTCACCGCCAAGCTCGACAAAGGCGGTGCAGTTCCCGGCCAGCCGCTGCAAAATGAAGCCATTGCCGCCGAAGAGGCCGGAGCCGAGTGCCCGCTGAAATCCGACAGATAATTCGACACCTTCTGTCGCGCAGAGGAAGCCATGCTTGTGGATCATGTAGGATTGGCCGGGGCTGACCCGAACATCATGAATTGTTCCCGGGACCTTTGCAGCAAAGGCAACCATGCCCGGGCTGCCGTAGGCGGCATATTCGGTCATGAATAACCCACCACCGGCAAGCGCCCGCCCGAGGACCCCGAACAGTCCCTTCGCACCGGCGGTCTGCGTTGTAGTGTGAAGCTGGATATTCTCCGTCATCCAGGAAAATTCCCCTGGCTCCGCGATGATCTTTTCACCCTGATCAAGCTGGATTTGCAGGACCGGCATGGTCGTGCCAACGATTGAATGCTTCATATCCCGCCTCTTCAGCCTTGTATTGCTTCGATTTTACGGTGCCACTCGGCTGCCAGGACTGTCCACGACAAATCACCCGACTCGAAGAATTGCGCCAAGGCGTCACGAATTTGATCGACACGGGGGCGTAGGGTGGTGCGATAACGGGTGCACGACGTCGTTCAACCATCAGCGGTCGCCATGGCAACCGAGCGGAGCAAATCAATATGAGCGACATGAAGGGTGGCCGCCCCGGCGGTCCCGGTGGTAAATCAGGTTTCGGTGGCAAGCCTGGCGGTGGCAAGGGGCGGCGCGATTCCGGCAAACCAGCAGCGCCCAAGAGGCTGATCAAGGACGAGAAGATTATCGATCGCGGCGTCCGCAACGGCGAGGCCGGGGATGAGGCCTGGACGATCGTCAAAATTCAGATGGTCGATCTCAACAGCCATACCCCGGATGGGAATCCGCGTTATGAGGTCCGGATCGGTGAGACTGTGACTGAGGCCGTATCGCTTTCCGCCGCGCGTGAGAGCGTCGGCAAGGTGATCAGCCACCCTGAAAAACTCACCCCCGGTCGTGACGCGCCCAAGGCTGCGGCACCCACCGGCAAGAAGTAGAAGCAGAACAATCGGTATGGCGAAGGGAAGAGAGACTTCCCTCTGTCATACCGACCGGGCATAAAGGGCGCGAAAATTCCTCCTCTCCGCTCAGGACCGAGGCTAGATGGGTTACGACATGCCCGACGGACTGGATTCGACCCTATGCGGTCTGGTCAAGTTCGTAACCGGCAATCTGGTTCCAGCAACTGTGTCCTGACACGAATCATCCCATCCATCACGAACCTATGGATCGATCATGAAATCCTTGCTCAGAACCCTGTTTATTGCCGCCGCGACGCTGTTCTGCGTGACCCAGAGCGCCGCCCTAGCAGCGGCCCCAGACCCGGAAAACACACTCTATCTCGATGTTCCCTACGGCCGGGTCGTGATCCAGATGCGTCCCGATCTTGCACCCAATCACGTGGCGCGGATCAAACAACTGGTTCGGCAGAAATTCTATGACGGTCTGAAATTCCATCGCGTGATCCCTGGCTTTATGGCGCAGACCGGCGATCCCTTGGGCAATGGCACAGGCGGATCAGGCCAGAATATCAAGGCGGAATTCTCGAGCGCCCATTTCGCGCGTGGCGTCGTCGGCATGGCCCGCGCGAGCGATCCCGACTCGGCTGACAGCCAATTCTTTATCATGTTCGCGGATGGCGGCTCACTCGATGGCCAGTACACGGTCTGGGGACAGGTCGTCTCGGGCATGGAGTTCGTCGACAAGATCAAGGCCGGTTCGGAAGAGAATAACGGTACGGTCCAGGATCCGGACAAGATCATTCGCGTTCAGGTCGCCGCCGACGCCGACAAGAAGTAGGCGTCGTTACGCCGTAACGCTGGGTATGAACTTCGCTGCGGCGTTCCTGCTCCGGCCCTACGCCTTCTGGATGGCTGCTGGGGTTGCCGTAATTATCTATGGCGGTCTCGGCTGGGCGGTGATTGCGCTCTGGCGTCACGGTTACAGCCTACCCGCTGGCGCTGTTGCCGTCGTGATGGTCTTCACCGCATGGAAATATCTCGGAATCCTAAACCAGGAGATCGAGAGCGCCGAGAGCTTCGAATGCGAGGGGTTGCTCTGGGTGATGCGGATCCCCGGACTCCCAGGGCGCGGCCTCTACATGATGATCAATCTCGGCTCCGGGGCTCTTGTTTGCGTCAGCATCGCTGTTCCAGCGCATCTGGCCGGCATATCCTATTTGATCGGCGCGCCAATCGGCCTTGGTCTTGGCGTCGCCGCGATTAGCCATCGCCTTCGGAACCATCCGATCGCGAGGCAGTTTACCGTGACGGGTCTGCCGCGACCCGGGTTTCGCTGATCAGCTCAAGCCGAAAATTCTGCCTTCGCCATCGACCCCGATACCCTCGGCGGCGGGCCGTCGCGGCAGGCCGGGCATTGTCCGGATCTCCCCAGCGAGCACGACAACAAAGCCGGCACCGGCGGACAGTCTGACCTCACCGATTTCAAGCGTGTGTCCAGTGGGAGCGCCGAGCGACTTGGGATCGGTCGAGAAGCTATACTGCGTCTTGGCGATGCAGACCGGCAGGTGGCCATAGCCCGCGGCCTCGATCTGGGCGAGGCGCTTGGACGCACTCGGACTGTAACGCACCCCACCCGCGCCATAAAGGCCAGTGGCGATGCGCTCAACCTTTGCCACCAGCGAAAGCGAATCCGGGTAGAGCGGCTTGAAGCGGGCGCTGTCGCCCTCGGCGAGCCGCACCACCGCCTTGGCAAGGTCAACTGCCCCCTGACCGCCCTCAGCCCAATGGCGGCAGACATAGACCTCCACCCCCAACCTGGCACAGATCGCCTCGACAGCGGCGAATTCGGCAGCGCTATCGCCAGCGAATGCGTTGAGGGCGACCACAACGGGCAGGCCAAATTTCCGCAAATTCTCGACATGGCGGACGAGATTGGACGAGCCGCGTTCGACGGCCTCGACGTCCTCCTGCCCAAGATCGCTCCTGGCCACGCCACCATGCATCTTGAGTGCGCGAACGGTTGCAACCAATACCGAGGCCTCGGGCATCAACCCACCGATCCGACACTTGATATCAAGAAATTTTTCAGCACCCAGATCAGCGCCAAAGCCAGCCTCGGTGACCACCCAGTCGGCAAGACCCAAACCGGTCTCGGTCGCAATCAGCGAATTGCAGCCATGGGCGATATTGGCGAACGGCCCGCCATGGACCAATGCCGGGGTATGTTCCAGGGTCTGCACCAGGTTGGGCTGCAGCGCGTCTTTCAGCAAAACCGTCATGGCCCCGGCAGCGCCGAGGTCCGCTGCGGTCACAGGCCGCTTGTCCCGCGTTTCGGCCACGACGATCCGGCCCAGACGAGCCTCAAGCTCCGCCAGGTCACGGGCGAGGCAGAAGATCGCCATGGTCTCGCTCGCGACGGTGATATCGAACGCGGATTCTCTCACCGCACCGTCATCAAGCCCCAGCACAACCCGGCGCAACGCCCGCTCGTTGAGATCGAGCGCGCGACGCCAGACGATCTTGCGCGGATCGATGTTGAGCGCATTACCCCAGTAGAGATGATTGTCGATCATCGCCGCCAACAGATTGGTCGCAGCCGAGATCGCATGGAGATCCCCGGTAAAATGCAGATTGATCTCATCCATCGGTGCCACCTGCGCGCGACCACCGCCGGTTGCCCCGCCCTTGGCACCGAAGCACGGGCCAAGGCTCGGCTCGCGTAGGCAAATCATCACCCGCTTGCCCAGCAGGGACATCGCGTCGCCGAGCCCGATGGTCGTGGTCGTCTTGCCCTCACCCGCCGGCGTCGGACTGATCGCCGTAACCAGGATCAGGCGACCGCGCGGCATTGCGCGGGCTTTGGCGACAAATCCGGCCTCAAGTTTAGCCTTGTACGGGCCATAGCGATAGACGGCCTCCGGAGGGATATCGAGCGTCGCCGCAACGGCCTCAATCGGACGCAGCACCGTGTTTCGGGAAATCTCGATATCGCTCAACATCCGCCACCCCTATCAACGCCAAAACCGAATCGATGCTCTCAACATTAGTTTCTCTTGCAAGATCGACAACCGAAAGAGGTGATTTATCGAATCCCGGGTGTAGCGGTGCAGTTGTCGTGCCTGAAACTCTGCTGTAGCGTTTTGACGACGGAGTTCGATGTCGAAAAGAGCCGCAATCACAATCGGCCGGGAGAGCAACGAATGAGCGCGACCAACAGCATCATCAAGAAGCCGATTATCTCAGCCGACTCCCATGTGATGGAGCCGCCGGGCACCTATATCGACCGGATTGATCGCAAATTTCGCGATCGGGCCCCACGCGTCGTCTTCACGCCCGAGCGCGGCGATATCTACGTCATTGACGGCATGGCCGACACTATCCCGATGGGCCTCGTCGCCGCAGCCGGCAAGACGGCGGAAGAGCTGGCGATTGCCGCGACGAAAGCACGTTTCGACGATCTGCACAGAGGCGGCTGGGACCCGGTTGCCCGGATATCCGACCAGGATCGCGACGGCGTCTATGCCGAGATCATCTACCCCAGCGTCGGCATGGTGCTCTGCAATCATCCCGATGCCGAGTATAAAACCGCCTGCTTCGACGCCTATAATCTTTGGATTTCGGAATATTGCGACGGCAACCGCGAACGCTTGCTCGGCTGTGGCCAGACAGCAATGCGCTCGCCGCAGGAAGGGATAGAGGATCTGCGCCGGATCAAGCAACTCGGCCTGCGCGGCGTGATGATGCCGGGCTTCCCGGTGATGGAAGATTACGACAGCCCGATTTATGACGAATTCTGGGCTGCTGCCGTCGATCTCGGCCTACCCCTGTCGTTCCACATATTGACCTCGCGCGATGGTGTCAGCGGCAAGGGCGCGCTTGGCCATTCCCGCGGGCCAAAGCTAAACGGCTTCATGACCATCATTCGCGGCTGCCAGGATATCATGGGCACGCTGATCTTCGGTGCCGTGTTCGAGCGTCACCCAAAGCTGAAGGTGGTCTGCGTCGAGGCCGATGCCGGCTGGGTCCCGCATTACATGTACCGGCTCGACCACGCCTATAAGCGCCACCGCTTCTGGCTGACCGCAGGCAAGCTGTCGAAGTTGCCGAGCGAGTATTTCAGCGAAAACATCTACGTCACCTTCCAGGATGACTGGGTCGCCTTCAAGGTGATGGATCTGTGCAATCCGCGTCGCCTCATGTGGGCCAATGATTTCCCCCACAGCGATTCAACCTGGCCGCACTCGCAAACGCTGCTGCAGGAGCACGCGGCCGGACTTGATACGGATCACAAGAACTGGCTACTTCACGACAACGTGGCGGAACTGTACGGGGTGCAGTAGCGGCGAGGACCGGTTCCGACGACCCGGATTACGAAACTATTTCAGCCAATCCGGCACCGGGCGGTCGGGCCAGTACTGGCGATGGCGGGCATGGGCCATAAGACCGAGCAGGTCCCAGGGCACCACGCGTTCCAGGGCGCAGGCCTCGGCAATCGTGTGAAGGCCAAGCGCCGCGCCTTCGCCCAGGACCATGGCCGATACCTCCTCGGCGCGGAAGGGCACGACGAAGAAATGTTTGCGTAAAACCGGTGTCCCGGGCCAGACCGCAAAGGCGCCAACCGCGAGCGGATACATCTCGCGCGCTTCCCAGGCGAGTTCCTCGGCAAGTTCGCGGCGCATGGCCTGCTCGGGCGTTTCACCGACCTCGAGCGCGCCGCCGAAACAGCCCCAATGCCCCGCCATCGGCAGTCCGGCAAAATCATCGCGCAGTTGCAGCAGATAGCGCCCCGTCTCGTCGACCAGGATTGCCGCAGCGACGTCGTTCCGCGGTGGTTTGGCCAGTGCGATGGTGGTATCGCGCCCCGTATCCTCAGTAGTCACCCGATCTCCTCGACAATACCGATCGGGGCAGCGGCTTCAACCCAGTCTCCCGGTGGGGTCGAACTGCCCGGCCCCAGCGCGCGCTGCATCATCACGCTGTCGCTCCAATGTCCGTATTTGTAGCCAACCGATGGCAACAGCCCAACCTGAACAAACCCGCAAGCCTCATGAAGCCGGAGCGAGGGCTGATTGGCGCTATCGATATAGCCGATAATCTGACGATAACCGGCGGCAGCGCAGGAGTCGATCAACGCCGGCAGCAAGGTTCGCCCCACCCCGGCATTCAGATAATCGGGGTGGATGTAGATCGAATGCTTGAGCGTGTAGCGATAGGCCGGGCGCTTTCGAAACGGCACGACATAAGCGTAGCCCGCGACGGCGCCGCCGATTTCGGCGACAAGATGGGGCAGACGATGGTTGCGCAGGTTCTTGCGCCGCCGCTTCAGATCCTCGGCCTCCAGCTTTTCCATTGGATAGGCACCCAGATCGCCGACGCCCCGATTGATATGATGGAGATAGATGGCCAGCATTGCCGGCACATCGAGATCGCTCGACGGACGGACCGTTATTTTTTGCGGAGAAATACCCATCTTCCGCCCTATTCGCGCGCCACATAGGTGTAAAAGCGGGACGAGCCATCGGGCTCGATCTCGCGGAAGATGCCCTGGATTTCGGCCTCGAAACCGGGGAAGAGGTTGGCGCTGCGCTCAAACATTTTGAGATAATCGAGCATCGGTTTGGCGCGCGCGTCAAGTCGTTCGCCGGGGACGATTGTCGCGATACCGGGCGGATAGACGACGAACAAGGTAGTGGCGATGCGGCCATCGACCTCGTCGAGCGGCAGATAGTCGACCTTATTTCGCGTCAATGCGCGCACCGCCTCATGCGGCGGCATCGCCATCGTCGGCAGATGCTCGGCGGCGAACTGAGCCCGTTGCAGGGAACTGACACCGCGCGAGCGATAGAAGGCGTGCATCTCGTCGCACAAATCGCGAAGGCGCACACCGGCGTAGCGTTGCGGCCGCCGTCGGACGAATTCGGGGATCACATCCTCGAGCGGCAGATTATCGTCGTAGCGCCGCTTGAAGGCCACAAGCGTGCTGAGCAACGTCCCGGCCTTGCTTGATTCAACACCGGGTGTCAGCAGAAACAAGAGCGAGTTCAGATCGTTCTTTTCCGGCACGACGCGGTTTTCCCGCAAGTACTGCGCGACCACGGGCGCTGGAATGCCGAAGCTGTCATAGGCCCCTGTGGCTCGATCGAAGCCCGGCGTGAGAAGGGTCAGTTTGTTGGGGTCCGTCAGGGCATAATTCTCCCCGACATGGGCAAAGCCGTGCCAACCCGCGCCCGGTGCCATCTCCCAGAAGCGGCGATCGGTCGACAGGTCATCCGTCGGCACGTGCTCCCAGGGCACCGTGCGCACCGGATCGCCGGGGTTTTCACCCGGCACCGTCGCGATATCCGGCACGAAAGGATCGAAGAACCAGCGGCGTTGCGGATCGGGCTCCTTTTCCTCGAATTCGCGGCGGATCGCCCGCAGCTTCTTTCGCAACTCGATCCCGAGCCTAATCGTGTCGTCCCATAACACCTCTCCCGAGCGCCCCCGCATCATCTGCGCGCCGACATCGAGCGAGGCAAACAGCGGATAGAACGGCGAGGTCGAGGCGTGGAGCAAAAAGCTCTCGTTAAAGCGGCGATGTTCAACCCGACGGACCTGGCCCTTGATGTGGCGGTCCTTGACGTGGATCTGCGACGCCTGGGAAAAACTGGCCAGCTGCTTGTGGGTTGATTGGGTCGCGATAATACCGGGCGCGTCCTCACCCAGATCCTTAAGCCCCATCGCGTAGCAGCCGGCAAAAAGCGGGTGGAACTTCATGAAGCCCGCCCAGGCCTCATCGAAGAGAATATAATCGCACAGATGACCGATCGCGCCGAGGATCATCTCGGCATTGTAGATCGTGCCATCATAGGTGCATTGCTCGATCACGGCGACCCGGAATGGTCGCGGCTTCTGCCAGAGATCCGGGTCCTTGACGAAGGGATTGGTGCGGATTTTCTCGCGGATCGCCGCCTCGTCGAAGGCGTCGCGATAGATCGGCCCGATCAGGCCATGGGCGTTGCGATTGGTCTCCAGAAAGATCGGGATACCGCCGCCAAGCAAAAGCGCGCCATGATGGGCCGCCTTATGATTATTACGATCGAACAGGATCAGATCATCCTCGGCGACCAGCGCCGACAACACGATCTTGTTCGATGCCGAGGTTCCGTTGAGGACGAAATACGTCTTCTCGGCGCCGAAGATGACGGCGGCCTCTTTTTGCGCCTTCAGCGCGGGGCCTTCGTGGACCAGAAGATCGCCGAGTTCGAGGACTGAATTGTCGAGGTCGTCGCGGAATACCGCCTCGCCCAGATGTTCGACAAAGATGCGGCCGATCGGGCTGCGGTTATAGAAGATACCGCCGTTGTGACCGGGGCAGGTCCAAAGCTGATTACCTTCCTCGGCGTAGTCGACGAGCGCGCCGAAAAACGGCGTCTTCAAGGTCTCGGCGTATTGCTTGAGGCGGCTGACGAGGTTCTTGGCGATGAATTCCGGCGTTTCTTCGGCCAGGAACACATAGCCATCAATATAATCCATGACCTCGACCGGGATATCCTCGAACCGCTTGCGTCGCACCAGAATCACGATCGGCATATCGAGGCCGCGTCGACGCATCAGATTGATCAAGGCGGTTGTCTTGCCGTCGAGACCACCCTTGCCCCAATCAATCAGCACGCAGCCGACGGCAGCGTCGGTCTGGACGGTGATCTCGGCATCCTCGACCCGCCGCGCCCGGACGACCTGGAAACCAAGCTTCTCGACCTCGGTCGTGATCTGTTGAACACGCACACCTTCAAGGTCATCGGCATCGAAGGCCGGGGCGCAGACGAGAAGGGTAAACCGCCGAAAGAAATCCATAGCCAACCCCTCGAATAACCATAGCCACCTGTCGTAGTGCCGATCGGCAGATGATTGGTGTCATATAGGACGGTTTTGCTACAGTTCTGCTACAATCACGACCCGCGCATTGGGCCTCAGCGATTACGAACCATATCGGCAAGACGGGCGAATACCGGGTCGATTGCGCTCCGAAGCCGTGGCTCGATATTGAGCTCATCAAGCGCGCGGGCCATGCACCACAGCCATTGATCACGCTCTGCCTCTCCAATCGCATAGGGCTGGTGGGAGCCGACAAGACAGGGGCCACCCTTGCGCTGGACATAGAGCGGCGGGCCGCCAAGCCAGCCGCTCAGCCACTCGTAGAGCATTTCCGTGATCGGCCCGAGATCGGAACCATGCATGGCCCGAATACCGGCAACTTCGGGCGAGACGACCATGGTCCGATAGAACGCCTCGACCAGTTTGCGCAGACCCGCCTCCCCGCCCAACAGGTCGTAGGCGGTGACGGTCTGCTTTGGCGGGGCACTGGTTCGTGTAGTGGTCACGCGTCGACACTTTCGTCGTTATCGGGGCGAACGCGACCCTGGCGCGGCGCGACGCCGCTGTGCCTTGATTGAGATCAAGGATGTCGACGAAGGGAGCAAGCGGGCAGAATAAGGCGTTGAAGCCGGTTGCCGCGAAAATTACGACGCCATCGAAGACGTGATCACGTATTTTTCCTGCGAACCTCTTGCAATCGTCACGAATTCGTGGCGACCATAAGGCCCCCTGCGACAGTGTTGCGGCACCTGACGCCGTGCGCATGTGGCAGCAGAAAACGATCTCGTTTGAAGAAACCTTAAGGAAGGATACGCCATGGCCATCATCGCGCCTGGAAAATACGGCTCCCCGGTCCCGTTCAAGGCCCGCTACGGCAACTATATCGGCGGCCAGTGGGTCGAGCCTGTCTCCGGCGAGTATTTCGAGAATTCAACGCCGATCACCGGCAAGGTCTTCTGCGAAATCCCGCGCTCGAATGCCGCCGATATCGAGCTTGCGCTGGACGCTGCCCACAAGGCAAAGCGCGCCTGGGGCAAGACCACGGCAGCCCATCGCGCCGCCATCCTCGAGAAGATCGCCCAGCGGATTGACGACAATCTCGAAACCATCGCCACCGCCGAGACCTGGGACAACGGCAAGCCGATCCGCGAGACGCGCGCCGCTGATATTCCGCTCTCCGCCGATCATTTCCGCTACTTCGCCGCCTGCATTCGCGCCCAGGAAGGCAGCCTGTCGGAAATCGATCACGAGACCATCGCCTATCACTATCACGAGCCCCTGGGCGTGGTCGGCCAGATCATTCCCTGGAACTTCCCCATCCTGATGGCCTGCTGGAAGATAGCCCCGGCACTCGCCGCCGGCAATTGCATCGTGCTGAAGCCCGCCGAGCAGACACCCGCATCGATCCTCGTGCTGATGGAACTGATCCAGGACCTGCTGCCGCCGGGCGTGCTCAACATCGTCAACGGCTTTGGCGTCGAAGCCGGCAAGCCGCTGGCCTCCAGCTCGCGGATCGCGAAGATCGCCTTCACCGGTGAGACGACGACTGGTCGCCTCATCATGCAGTATGCCTCGCAGAACCTGATCCCCGTGACCCTGGAACTGGGCGGCAAGTCGCCGAACATCTTCTTTGACGACGTCGCCGCCGCAGATGACGATTTCTTCAACAAGGCGATCGAAGGCTTCGTCATGTTCGCCCTCAACCAGGGCGAAGTCTGCACCTGCCCGTCGCGTGCGATCATCCAGGAGAGCCTGTATCCGCGCTTCATGGACCGCGCGCTGGAGCGGGTGAAGGCGATCATTCAGGGCAACCCGCTCGACGCCTCCACCATGATCGGTGCGCAGGCTTCGAATGAGCAGCTTGAGAAGATCCTGTCTTACCTCGACATCGGCCGCAAGGAAGGCGCCAAGGTCCTGATCGGCGGCGAGCAGAACCACCTCCCCGGCGATCTCGCGGGCGGCTTCTATATCAGATC
>CAIXXC010000503.1 GCA_903923205.1 uncultured Rhodospirillales bacterium
ACGCCGCCGATCGCGATGTAAACTGGTCCATTCGTGTAGTTCGCGACGTTCGTGAAGACGCTTCGCGGCGTGAACGGGAGGATCGAAGTTGCGCCTCCGGAGAACGACACTCGGTTCTTGGCGGGATCGGGGAGGACGGCGTTCGCGGGCATTTGGAAATCTCCTAGTTGATCGTCAGGGGCTGGATATCGCAGCGCTGAAATGTGACTTCGCCTTGGCTTGGCATAAGCAGGCACGTCGCAACCGTCGCCTCGGCCGATCTCGGGTCATTCTCGATGACAATCCCCCGGCCGTTACCCGGCCCGACGTGAACGATGCCGCCCACGTCGACTGGGGCGATCGTCGCGCCCTCGCCGAAAGCCACAAAGAGCTGACTGGTCGCCCTGTTGATGATCCGCAGCGAGTTGGATCCGTCAGGCGGCGGGAGCGTCACGACAGTTTCGATGTCACTCTGCAGCTTGACGGTCACGGGCTCGCCAGAGTCGGTAAGGGTGCCGGAGATGCGCATCATTTCGCTTCTCCCGAAATGCCGTTCAGCCCGGCTTCGAATGCGTGAAGGGTTCGATGGGCGATGGTGCTGCTCCCGTGCCGGCGCACGGCCTCGACGAGCCGCGGCGGGATCGCCTCGCCGACTTGGATCAGGCGTCGCGGATCACCCGACGAGAAGGCGTTCGGGTTCAGCTCCGAGTAGACGCCCGCCAGATCCTCGCCGAGTGCCTGGTAAGCGGCGACCGCGTCGGCCGCGACGGCAAGGGCCTGATCGACATCGCGCGCAATCGCGGTGCGCCTGATCTGGAGCGCCTTGACCTTGCGCTGAAGCTCCTCGCGACGCTCGGCCAGCCGGGCCCGCTCGAATTCGGCGGCGTGCTCCTCGGCTTCGGTTAGGGCAAGCTCGGCGGTCTCGATTTCGAGCGCCAGCTTCGCGTCGAGGGCTGCCGCTGCATCCCGGGCCGCGATCGCCTCCTTGTCACCGCGAGCAGCCGCAAGAGCGAACGAGGTTCGCGCGGCCCGGGCGTCACCGGCTTCGGTCTTCGCGCGCTCGATCGTGGCTTTCAGCTCAGCGACAATCGCCGGCCAGTCGGTAGTGGTTGCGTCCAAAGGCATTGGATTGCTCCTGGGTTTCATGGGATCAGCGACTGCGCTTCAGCTCGGCGAGGCGGGCCTGGTAGTCCTCGGGGCTGAGGTCGCGGGCATGGACACCCGGGGGGAGAGGCGCGAACCGGCCGCCCGGGGTTCGAAGCGGTTCGCGATACACGAAGGCGGCTGGGAAGCGCTTGCGCAGGTCGCGCGCCAGGGCGTCGGCATTGGCCAGCGTGCCGTCTGCGCGGAACAGCGCCCGGGACGAGTCCGCGAGCTTCACCAGGTCCGGATCGGCAAGCCCGATCTCGCCGGCTGCGGCTGCGATGGCCTTGGAAATATCGGCGTCCTCGATCATCGTTCGAAAATCCTCATGTTCGTGAAGAAGGCTTTCTGCAGGCCGCGCTCGCCCCACCAGGCGGCGATAGCCATCGCCAGGACGAGGTCGTCATGGATCGCCTCGCGCCAGGCCTCGTAGCTGTCGTGGCCGGATGCGCTCACCTTCACCTTGAAGTTCAGCATCTCCTCGACGAGCGTTTGGGAGTGCTTGAGGCTGCGCGAGATGCGGATCCGGCGCTCCTGAAGCAGGACGGAGAGGACGGCGACCAGGTCGCGCTTCGGCACGTTGAAGACGCGTGAGCTGGGACTGTGAACCTCGCGCCCTGCCGTGATCGAGATCGCGATCGGGTTCATCCGGGCTTCTCGGAAGAGATCGACGACGGCCTTGCCGACGCCCGTGCCGTCGACCACGAGATCAGGCGCCCGGGGACGGCGTGGCAGCTCGCGAATGAGGTCGGTGACGTGCCGGACGATGTCAGGGTAGGACGTCCCGAGCGGTAGGCGGTCGATATGGCGGGCGATGTAGATCGGCTTCCGGGTCTCCGAGAGCCGCGGCGTCGGCTCAAATCCAAACATCTGACTGCGGCGGATGACGCGTTCGAGCCGGTCGAAAATGACGATCGCGGTGTGATCCTGCGACTGGCCGAGATCGACGCCGACGATCAGGCGGTCATCGACGATGCTCTCGCTGATGATGGGTTCCTCGATCGGCTTGCCGGTGATCGGGCCGAGAATGTCGATAGCGGCGCTCATGTCAGCGCTCCCCAAGCCGTCGTAACCAGCGGGGCGATGCACAGCGGCTCGTCATCCGACAGCGCCGCCATCACTTCGTCGAAGCTGAAAACCTGATCGTTATTGTCGGTAAAGTGACAGAAATACTCCTGGCGATAGCGCCAATCGCCGAGCGTGGCGCGCTCATCCTCGAGGAACTCCGGGGCGATGCGGGGGCACTCATCGGCACGCACCTTGATCCGTTGCCAGGCCGGTCCGCCGTTCTCCCAAGCATCGAAGAAATGCCCGCGCCGGCCGTTCGGGGTGCTCATCAGGATCAGGCGGCCGCCGCCTACCGCAAGCATCGGGCGGATGGAGGTATGGGTCTCGTCCCCGACAAATGCCGCCTCATCCTCGACGATCAGAGAGGGAGACGAGAAGCCGCGGATCGTCCGCCCGTCACCCGGCAGCGCCACGATGCGAGAGCCATTCGACAGGGTCGCGGATTTCTTGTTGTCCTCCTCCATCGCGACCGAAGGCTCGACGGCCTTCAGGAACTGCGCGACCTTCGAGAACAGCTCTTTCGACTGCCGCTCCGCCGGGGCGATCAGCAGGATCAGGGCGCCAGGCTGATAGAGCGCGGTATGTGTGGCGAGCACTGCCGTCGTGGTCGACTTGCCAGACTGCCGGGAGCAGTTGAGCAGGATGCGGCGGGAGGGCGAGCCGAGGAACTTGCCCTGCCAGGGGTCCGGGTCGAAGTCGAGCACGTCCCGAGCGAAAAGGACCGGGTCGAGGGCATAGGCCAGATCGGCGGCGAGGCTGCGCGTCATGCCGCCTCTCCTTCGATCACCTGGCCTTCGATTCGGACGGTCGCTGCACGCTCCTTGCGTGTGAACACCTCGACGACGGCGGCCCGGGCTTCAGGGAAAGGCGCGAGAGCGCGCATCAACTCGAGGCGGTGCTCCAGCCAGTCAGGCGATGCGATGATGTTGAGGTTTTCGTGCAGCCGACCTGCGAGCGCTGCGGCGGCGCGATCGTCCATTATCGAGACGGACCGCTCGTATAGACGGAAGAGGCCGTTGCGGATCAGGGAGAGGTGCTCGAGCAGGCCGCGGCTCTCGTCGATTACGAGCTTCTCGAGTTCGGCGCCCGGCTTCATCACATCGAGCCGGCGAGCGGTCTTCATGGCGTCGTCGACGTGCCCGGTCCAATGCCGCCACACGCTCGTCTTGCTTGCGCCCTTCGGGGTGACGTCCGCGAGGCTGCGGCCACGCGCTAGGCCGAGCTCGATCTTCACCCGATCAGGATGACAGCAGATCTTGCAACGCCGATCGCCGAGCATGGACGAGCCCGCTCGGATGGTCTTTTCGGAGATCTGGGACTTCGGCTTCTGATCGGACACGGGGCAACCTCGACGAGGTCACTTCCCAGCCCGTCCGGGCGCGATCAGAAGCGGAATTCAAGCACTATAAATGAAATCTAGCGTAACGGCAACCGTCCCACGCACCATATGTTGATTTCGAGCTGGCTGGGGGGTCTCTTACGAGGCCTCCCCGTCCAGGACGCGATAGACTGACGCGCGGCCGATGTTGAGCCGGCGAGCGATTTCCGTCGCGCCGAGGCCCTCGGCCTGGAGGGCGTGGACCTTGGCAACATCGATCGATGGCTTGCGGCCTTTGTAGACGCCCTCGATCTTGGCCTTGGCGATGCCTTCGAGCTGGCGCTCCTTGCGGAGGTTGGTCTCGAATTCCGCGAACACGCCGAGCATGTCAAGGAACGCCTTGCCCGCTGCCGTGCCGGTGTCAACAGGCTGCTCGGTGCAGGCAAGGGATGCGCCCTTCTCGCGGATCGTCTTCACGATCACTTGGAGGTCGCCGATCGAGCGCGCCAGACGATCAACCCGAGTGACCACCAGAGTGTCACCAGCCTGGAGGAAATCGAGCACCGTCGACAGTTCCCTGCGCCCTTCAGTCGACGTGCCGCTCGCCTTCTCTTCGCGAATGACGGTGCAGCCGGCAGCCTTGAGCGCGGCGACCTGGAGGCCGGTATCCTGGTCGAAGGTGGAAACGCGGGCATAACCGATCTTGGACATGAGAGGCTCCGTTTGTCTCGTTTGGGTTTAGACCCTCATGTTGTACTGTCTTATATTACGTAAATCAACCCTAATAAGACGTATAATCTGTCTCATTTGATTGTGTCGACAGGGTGTACCCAAACGGGACGCGTGCTCTCAGGGAACCGCGCGCGACCTCGAGCATTAAATGAGGCTGAAGGGGCATTGCGCACCTTCATCCCGTGGGAGGTACCTGAGCTATGTCAGACATGCAGAATGCCGCCGTTTCTTTCGAGCTTAAGGCGCGCCGAGACGGTCGCTTTGAGATTCAGGTCATTCTACCTAGGGCGTATCCGACAGTTATCTGCTCCTTCGAAACCGAGCATGACGCGAAATGCTGGGTCGAGCAGCTTCTGGAAAGGGAAGCTGCTGCCAGACTATCGCCTGATCAGCCCCAGGCCCGGGAAGCACGCGCGCCGCGCCCGCTGGCGAGGTCTCTGGAGACAGTCTGACCGTCCGCCGGTCGAGCACCCTCCCGACGTCAGGATGCTCGGAACCCGCCGGCCATGTTGCGGGGGAAAAGACGTACATTGGATATCCCCTCCCCCTCTTCTGCCCGTCTGCATCACCTTTGAAAGTGTAGTGGTGCAAGGTGGTGCGGTGGTGCGTAAGAATGCCCTGCATCACTGCATCACCTGCATCACCCCCCTTATAGGGGTGATAGGTGGTGGTGGTGCGCATTCCGGGC
>CAIXXC010000504.1 GCA_903923205.1 uncultured Rhodospirillales bacterium
ATGAGACGAGCCGCCATCGTTGCCCCCTTGCGGACCGCCACCGGCGCATTCGGCGGCGCGCTTCGCGCCGTGCCGGTTGAGGAACTGGGGGCTATCGTGGCGCGGGCGGTTCTGGCAAAGACCGGCATTGATCCCGCCCTGATAGAAGATGTCATCTTCGCCCAATCCTACACCAACGGAGAAACCCCCTGCACCGGACGCTGGGTCGCGCTTCAGGCCGGGCTGCCGATCGAGGTGCCAGGCATGCAGCTCGACCGCCGCTGCGGCAGCGGGGTGCAGGCAATCGCGATGGCCGCGATGATGGTGCAGACGGGAGCAGCAGACGTGGTGCTTGCCGGCGGCGTCGAGAGCATGAGCAATGTCGAATACTACACGACCGACATGCGCTGGGGCGCGCGGGCCGGAAGTGTGAAATTCCATGATCGCCTGGAGCGCGGCCGAGAACGCTCGCAACCCGTGGAGCGCTTCGGCGTGATCAGCGGCATGATCGAGACAGCGGAGAACCTCGCCAGGCAATACGCCATCGCGCGCGAAGACGCGGATGCCTTCGCCCTGCGCAGCCACCACCGCGCGGCGACAGCGCGGGAAGCCGGCATCTTCGCTGAGGAAATCGTACCAGTTACAGTTCCGCAGCGTCGAGGCGACCCCGTTATCTTCTCTCGCGACGAAGGGATCCGCACTGATATCAATCTCGACATTCTGAGCAAGCTCAAACCCATCATGAAGGGCGGGACCGTGACCGCCGGCAACGCCTGTCAGCAGAATGACGCGGCTGCAGCCTGCCTCATCGTTGCCGAGGACAAACTGGCCTCCCTCGGGCTGGAGCCGCTTGGCTTTCTTGTCGGCTGGGCCGTCACAGGATGCGAGCCTGCGACCATGGGGATCGGCCCCGTGCCCGCCGTCGCCAAGGCGATGCACAAGACCGGCCTCAGCCTTGATGCCATGGGCCTGATCGAATTGAACGAGGCGTTCGCCGCCCAGGCGTTGGCGGTGGTCAAGGGATGGGGGACCAGGCTGGAAGCGCTTGACGACCGCCTCAACGTCAATGGTTCGGGGATTTCCCTTGGCCATCCGGTCGGCGCGACAGGTGTACGCATCATGACGACTTTGCTGCATGAGATGAAGCGACGCAAACTGCGCTACGGGCTGGAGACAATGTGCATCGGTGGCGGCCAGGGAATCGCCGCGATCTTCGAGGGGGCGTGATGCCGCAGGATTTTTCGGCCTGGGTCGGGCGCAGCGAAACAGTCGACGATACGATCACCTCTGCCCCGGTGGCGGGCCTTGCGGCGACATTCGACCGTATTTGTCCGGATCAGGAGCTCCCTTCCCTATGGCATTGGGCCTATTTCACGCCCAAGCCGCCCGCGCATCTGATAGGCCCGGACGGACACCCGAAACGGGGCGATTTCCTGCCCCCCATTCCCCTGCCAAGGCGGATGTGGGCAGGCGGGCGGACATGGTTCGATGCCCCGATACTGATCGGTGACTCGGTTTCTCGCCGCTCGACCATAAGACGCATCGATACCAAGCAAGGCCGCAGCGGTACGCTGATTTTTGTGACGCTAAGCCACGATATCTCGACGCCACGCGGTGTCGCCGTGCGCGAGGAACATGATCTCGTCTTTCGCGACAATCCGAAGCCGGATGATCCAACCCCGACACCAGGCCCGGTACCTGGGGGTGCGCATTTTCACCGCGAGATCATGCCCGATCCCGTGCTGCTGTTTCGATATTCGGCGCTGACGTTCAACAGCCACAGAATCCATTACGACCGCCCCTATGCGACGGGGGTCGAAGGCTACCCGGGACTGGTCGTCCACGGCCCCCTGATCGCAACGATGCTGCTCGACCTCGTCCGAAGTGAGCGCCCTGGGGCTGTCGTGAAGGCGTTCGACTTCAAGGCCGTGAGCCCCCTTTTCGACACACATCCTTTGATGCTCTGCGGACGGCTTGAAGCGGACGGCAGCCTTTCGCTTTGGGCGCAAAACCATCTCGGCCATCTGGCGACGCGTGCGCGCGCCGTAATCGCCTGAGTCCGCCGATACGCAGCAGGAGATTCGGCAATGCCCATGCACACCCCCGATCAATACCAGGATATCCGCGACGCGGTGCGCGCGCTCTGCGCCCAGTTTCCGGGCGAATACCATCGCAGGATCGACGAGGAACGGGGCTATCCCGAAGCCTTCGTCAATGCCTTGACCGAGGCGGGCTGGCTGGCGGCGATGATCCCGACCGAATACGGCGGCTCCGGTCTCGGCCTAGCTGAAGCCTCGGTCGTGATGGAGGAGATCAACCGATCGGGCGGCAATTCAGGCGCCTGTCATGGCCAGATGTACAATATGAGCACCTTGCTTCGGCATGGCTCGGAGGCACAAAAGCAGCTCTACCTGCCCAAGATCGCCAGCGGCGAGTGGCGGTTACAGTCGATGGGCGTAACAGAACCCAGCACCGGGACAGACACGACCAAGATCAAGACCACGGCGGTCAAGAGCAGCAGCGGTGATCGGTACATCGTGAATGGCCAGAAGGTGTGGATTTCGCGCGTCCAGCATTCCGACTGGATGATCCTACTCGCCCGGACAACACCGCTGGCCGAGGTAAAAAAGAAGTCGGAGGGCATGTCGATCTTCATGGTCGACCTGCGCCAGGCAGAAAAGAGCGGCATGATTGTGCGCCCGATCCGCAACATGGTGAATCACGAGACCAACGAGTTGTTCTTCGAGAACCTAGAAATTCCGACAGAAAACATGATCGGCGAGGAAGGTCAGGGCTTCAAATACATCCTCGACGGCCTCAATGCCGAGCGCACATTAATCGCGGCCGAATGTATCGGCGATGGCTACTGGTTCGTCGATCGGGTCAGCAAATATGTGGGCGAACGCATCGTCTTCGGCCGCCCCATCGGGCAGAACCAGGGTGTCCAGTTTCCGATTGCGGAGAGTTATATCGAGGTTGAAGCGGCAAACCTGATGCGCTGGCAGGCCTGTACCCTGTTCGATGCCCACCAGCCCTGCGGCGCGGAGGCCAATATGGCCAAATACCTCGCCGCGAAGGCCAGTTGGGAGGCTGCAAACGCCTGCATCCAGTTCCATGGCGGCTTCGGTTTCGCGCATGAATACGATGTTGAGCGCAAATTCCGCGAGACCCGGCTCTACCAGGTCGCGCCGATCTCAACCAACCTTATTCTCAGTTACATTGCAGAGCATGTTCTGGGAATGCCGAGGTCATTTTAAATTCGCCAGATCGCCGAAACCGGCCAAGTATAAAAGAATTCCGGGAGAACCAACAGATGACAACAGCACCTGATTTCGACGCCATCATTATCGGCGCGGGCTTTGGAGGCATCTATATGCTGAAGAAACTGCGCGATGATCTTGGCCTGAACGCCCGCGTTTTCGACAAGGCAGGCGGGGTCGGCGGAACATGGTACTGGAACCGCTATCCCGGTGCGCTCTCGGACACTGAAAGCTTCGCCTATTGCTATTCCTGGGACAAGGAACTGCTGCAGGAGTGGGGGTTCACGACACGCTATCTTGGGCAGCCGCAGATCCTGAAATATCTGGAGCATGTTGTCGACCGCCACGATCTCGCGCGCGATATCCAACTCAACACCGGGATCGCCGCCGCGTTCTACAACGAGCACAACGATTTCTGGGAAGTCGAAACCACAACCGGGGAACGCTATACGGCCAAATATCTGGTGTCGGCGATGGGCCTTCTTGCGGCGACGAATTTGCCCGCGATCAAAGGGATCGAGCGGTTCAAGGGGCGCTGGTGTCATACCGGCGCCTGGCCGCAGGACATGGTTCTTGCGGATAAGCGCGTGGGTGTGATCGGCACGGGCTCCACCGGGACCCAGGTGATCAGTGCGGTCGCGTCCGAGGTTCGCCACCTGACCGTCTTCCAGCGCTCGGCACAATATAGCGTGCCCGTCGGCAATGGCCCGGTGACCCCTGAATATGTCGATGACATCCGTCGCAATTATGATGCGATCTGGACCCAGATCCGCGACTCCGCCCTCGC
>CAIXXC010000505.1 GCA_903923205.1 uncultured Rhodospirillales bacterium
TAGTCTATATCGACAACCAATAGGCCCGTGACTACGCTTTGGACCTTCAATTGCGCGCTCAACCCGGCGGCAATCGCGCGCGCGAGGTTGGTTCCAGGCGATTCGGCGACGACATGGGTCCAGGATACCTTTGACGGATCGAGCAAGAGATAGACGGGTATCAGGGCGGAGAGATTCTCCTGGTCGATCTGGAGCCGGATGGACTCGACCGATCCGATCTGGACGCCACGGAAGGTCACCGGCGCCCCGACGCTGAGACCAGCGATTGATCCCTTGAAGACAACGACGACCCGGTCCGTATGGCTGAAAAAACGGGTGCCCCCGAAGAGAAGGACAGCCGCAACCGCCAGAACGATCCCGCCGAGTACGAAGGCGCCAACGGCAGTGGCTTTAGCGGTTCCCATCGGGGGCTCCTTTGGCGGTTTCTGCGGGATCGAGTCGCGTTCTTTTCATGAAGGCCTGCACGGTCGGATGGGTGCAGCTTGCGAGCAGATCACGCGGCGCACCATGCGCGATCGCTGTTCGCGTGTCGGCGTCGAGGAACACGCCATCATCGCAAATCTCCAACAAACTCGGTAATTCGTGGCTTACCATCACGACTGTAACGCCAAATCCATCGCGCAATTCCATGAGCAGGTCGTCGAAACGCTTGGCAGATATCGGATCCAGGCCGGCGGAGGGCTCGTCGAGGAACAGGATCTCGGGGTCGAGCGATAATGCCCGCGCCAGGCCCGCCCGCTTGCGCATGCCGCCACTCAAATCCGAGGGCATCATCGCGCCACTCGGGTCGAGCCCGACCAAAGAAAGTTTCAGCCGCACCAGAGCTGTTATCGCTGCATCGTCTAGCTTGGTGAACATTCGCATGGGCAGCGCCACGTTCTCGGCAACGCTCATCGAACTCCAGAGCGCGCCGCTCTGGAACACGACCCCGAAGCGCCGCCCGATCTCCGCACGTCGCGACTCGTCGGCCTCCCAGTAATTCCCACCATCGACCAGGACCGTTCCGCGCCGGGGACGAAGCAGCCCGATCAGCACCTTCATCAGCGTACTCTTGCCGCAGCCGCTACCGCCCATGATGGCAAAGATCGACCCCTGCCTGACCGTGAACGAGACATCGTCCTGCACCGTCTTGTTGCCATAACCGAAGGCAAGCTTTGTCGCCGCGATCTTAACCGGCATGGGTCCCGTCATGATCCCGGTCCCGCCCTAAAAATCCAGCGCATTGGCACAGACCGCAAAGAGCGCATCGAGCGCGATCACCCAGACGATGCCGAGCACCACGGCACTGGTCGCGGCCCGGCCAACATCGGCGGCGCTGCGTCCCGCGCGGAGGCCTTCACGGCAACCGATGAGCGCGATCACGGCGCCAAAGGTCAGGGATTTGACAAGACCGAACACGACCTGGGTTATGTTCACCGCGTCGCTGACGTGGGTGATGAACTCCCCCGCGGTCAGGTGCAAAAGCAGGACAGCAACCAGGAATCCGCCGAATACGGCGACGGCAGCGCCGTAGAGGTAAAGAAACGGCATGGTGAAGCAAAGGGCACCAATGCGCGGAAACACCAGATAATCGAATATGGGGATACCAATGACGCGCAGCGCGTCGATTTCCTCGTTACCCTCCATGGTCGCGATGTGGGCGGCATAAGCCCCGCCCGTTCGTCCTGCCATCACAATCGCCGTCATCAGGGCCGCCATCTCGCGGATGACAGCAATACCCACGAGATTGGCAACATAGATGTCGGCGCCGAACTTGCGCAATTGGATCGCGCCAACAAAGGCAAGGATACCGCCGACAAGGATGTTCACGATCGCGACAATCACCAGCGCATCGACACCGGCCTCTTCGATACAGAAGAACAGGTCCCGACCGCGCATGGTCAAGCGACCACGAAAGGCCGCACCGAGCCGCAGCACCAGATCCCCAATAAAGGCAGTGACCGATCCAAGGCTGGACCAAAGATCAAGCGCGGCTATGCCGAGCCGAGCCACAAGGCCGGGCCGGGAGCGCGGTTTAACCTGCGCCTGAGGCACTGGCAGGAGGTTGAGTAGCCGTCGCGCGGAAAGCGGCAAGCCAGCGTCGTCAAAGCCGATCCCGGCAGTATTCGCGGCATCGCGCAACGCGGCGAGAAAGACCAGCAGTGCCGAGTCCCATCGGCCGAGCGACGGGCTGGCAAACGACAGACCACCGGACCCGGCCTGACTGATCATCCCGCCTATGATAGTGCTGCCGCCGCCCAGGTGCGACCCAACGGCCCAGTCGCCAGACAATGTGACAAGCAGACCCTGCGGACCCACCTCGGCTCGCCAACCGGTGCCGTTCATCGGCGCTGTCTTCGCGGTTTCAACATCAGGCATGAAGTTTCCGTGCAAAAGTCGATCGCCGATACCGCAATCTACTTTAAATGGAAACAGAGATGGCTGGCGTCAAGGCCGGTGACACACCCGGACTTCGCGGCGAGGCCGCAGACTTGACTATCCGGTCCCGAAACTCTGGATCAACGCGCCACAAACGAGATACCAGCCGTCGATCAGGACGAAGAAGATGATCTTGAATGGCAGCGAAATGACGCTCGGTGGCAAACTGACCATGCCCATCGACATCACAAGGGCCGATACCACGATATCGATGATCAGAAATGGCAGGAACAGCAAAAAACCGATCTCGAAAGCCCGGCGGAGTTCGCTGATCAGAAAGGCCGGCAGCAAGACACGCAAGGGCATCGCTTCCGGCGTCGCCA